>JANPGH010000117.1:0-48555 GCA_031423795.1 Elusimicrobiota bacterium
CCGCGTTTTATTTTTATCGCCGGCGGCCCGGGGCGCTAAGCCACTATCCGCGCCAAACCGCGTAATCCCGTATTTGCCGCCGTCGTCGCTTCAAATCCCGCCGGCTATATAAAAACACGGCGACTCACGCGCTATGGGAGAAAATGCGCCGGTACAGCCCATGCGGAACGTGCGCTTGATACAATGGAATAGATGCTGGATATATTACTGGTGGGGCTGTTTCTTTCGGCGGCGGTGGGATTGGGGATTTGGGCACGCCGCCGTGAAGGGATAGAAGACTATGTACTCGCATCACGAACATTAACGCTTCCACAATTTGTGGCGACGCTTGTGCCGACGTTTTATGGCGGAGTATTGGGAGTAGGTGAATTTACTTGGACTTCAGGATTGTCGAACTGGACGTCCCAAGCTCTTCCATATTATGTGTTTGCGGCGATCTACGCGATTTTCTTGGCGGAACGCGTGCGGCTGGAACCGGGACTTACGATTGCTGATCATTTGGAAGGGGCGTATGGGAGGCGATCCGCATTGCTCGGAGCGCTGCTCGTGTTCCTTCTCGCGGCGCCGGCTGATGAGATTTTGATGGCGGGGACGCTACTTTCTCATCTTAGCGGTTTGAATCTTTGGTTGGCGGCGGCTGTCGCGGCGGTGGCGGCGCTTATTTTGATTTGGAACGGCGGATTACGCTCCGACGTAGCGGCTAACGGTCTTCAAATCGCGGTGATGTTCGTGGGGTTTGCGCTGATTCTTCCCTACGCGGTGCGGGCTGTCGGAGGAGCGCATGCCCTCGCTGCACGTCTGCCGCCGGGGCATCTCACCTGGACGGGGGGTTTAAGCGGCTGGCGCATCCTAAGTTGGTGGTTCATCGCATCGTGGACCATCGTCGACCCGGCGTTTCACCAGCGCTGCGCCGCGGCACAGTCTCCGCGTACTGCGAGAAACGGCATTCTATGGTCGATCGGATTTTGGATGGTCTTCGATTTAATGACGACGACCGCGGGACTCTATGCACGCGCGGCACTTCCCACACTCCCAATCGCGACTCTCGCCTATCCGCGATTGGCCGATGCCGTCATGCCCGCGTTCGCGCGGGGCCTTTTTTTCGCGGGATTGGCGGCGTCAATTTTTGCGGCACTCCAGGCGAAATCGCTGCTTTCGGCGGTCAGCCTCGGTCGAGATTTCGCCGGGCGCTTAAAAGCGGCCGGCGACGACGTCGTACGTCGGCGCATCCGCGCCGCCCTCATCGTCTCGTCTTTCTTCTCTCTGGCTCTGGCGTGGTTGGTGCCTTCGGTCGTCGACCTGTGGTATGCGGTCGGCAGCGCCGTGATCCCGGGTCTGCTCTTGCCGATGCTCGGCGTTTACCTACCGCGTTGGCGAGTGCGCGGAGATTGGGCGGCAGTGGTCGGACTGGCGGGATTCATCTGCGCGCTAAGCTGGGTCGTCATCGGTCGTCGCCTCGGCGCAACACCCTTCGGACTTGAACCGCCGCTCGCCGGAATCCTCGTCTCGGCGGCCGTGTGGGCGATCGGACGTTACTGCGCTGCCGCGGCCCAGCAGGCGCCGATCAGCACGCCCCAACAACCGCAATAAGCCCAAACCAAGGTCGCCAGCACCGAACTAAGCACTCCGTGGAACAGGCTCACGCCCCACACCCGCGGCAGCAAATAGGCGAACAATAGACAGGTGATTAACCAGCAGCCCGCGGCCAACGCGCCGCCTTGCGCGGCCGCCGACCAAGGGGGACGCTGATGTTTCTCGGGCACATAGGCATAGGTCAGAGTGAAGACCAAGAACAAAAGTAAAAGTGCCAACGGATAGCGCACGGTCGCGGCCAGGAAGCCCTGTAGCGAGTGCCCCGCGTATTTGGACAAGGCGGCCAGCGCTGCCGGGATCAACACGAGGAGCACCGCGGAGACCGTAAGGCCGAGTGTCCAAACGGCAAGGAGGCCGAAAGACTTCATGCGCCGTGTCCAGCCTCCCGGGTGAGGGCGTTTTGAATCGGAAAAAATAAAATGGACGGAGCGCGCCATCTCGTTGAGGCCGTTTCCCGCGGTCCAAATTGCGATTCCGGTGCTGATCGCCCCGATCCCGCGACCGCCGACCGCCGCATTGATCGCATCCGGCCTGAAATGACTTTCCGGCGGCAGGACGTCGCGCAGTAAGGTCGCCAGTTCCGGAACTAGATTCGCCGAGAAAAGCCACGCGACAACCTTCGACACGACAATAAAAAACGGCACCAATGACACCGCGAAATAGAAAGCCATCGCCGCCGCAAACGTCGGTAACAGCGCCAATTTCCCATCTAACCGATGCACCGTGAAAGTCATGGTCCGCGCAGGTTAGCAAATCGGGACCTTCGGCTTTACTTGACCGCGCGATGGACGTGTATTAACATGGCCGCGTGACCCTCGGCCTGTCCCCCCTCTCGGCGTGCGCCTTGGGCGCTTGCATATTCCTTGCCGGCATCGTCGACGCGCTGGCAGGCGGAGGCGGCCTGATCACTCTGCCCGCCTATTTGGCCGTCGGAATCAGCCCGGCATTCGTCTTGGGGACGAATAAACTCGTCTCGTCGATCGGCACCGCTTTTGCGACAGTCCTCTACCACCGCGCGCTGCGTTTTTCCATCAAGGAATTTCTTCCGGTGCTCACCACTGCGGGAACTGGCGCCTGGTTTGGCGCGAAAATCGCGATTCTCATTGATCCCTCCTGGCTTCGTCCGTTTCTGCTGGTCGTGCTTCCATTGACCGCATGGTTTGTTTGGTCTCACCGTGACTTCGGTGGCGAGGACCATAGCTGCAGCCTCGATCCCGGGGAACGCCGCCGTCGCGGTATGACGGTGGCTGGGGCGGTCGGCGCTTATGACGGTTTCTTCGGACCTGGCGCGGGAACGTTCTACGCGCTCGGCTTCGTGCGTCTGTGTCATCACGATCTACTCGGCGCGACGGCCCGCGCCAAAGCCCTCAACCTGCTGTCGAACGTGTTCGCGCTGGCCGCTTTCGTGGCTGCGGGCCGAGTGCATTGGAGACTCGGCCTCCCCTTGGCCGTGTTAAGCGTCGCCGGCAATTGGGTCGGTTCGCACCTGGGCGTGAAGCGCGGAGCCCAGGCGATACGGCCCGTCGTCGCTGTCGTGTGCCTTGGACTCTGCGCTAAAATATCCGTGGACCTGATCCGATGAACCGCTTCGAACGAATCGTCGCCATGTATGAAGTTCCCGGCCCCGCCGCCGAGGCGGAGAAGACTGCGAAATCGATCGCGTTCGAAGAAACGGTGGAAGTCCCCTTCGACTACCCCCTAAAAGAGTCGATCCGAACGGACATCGTCGGAAAAGTCGGGGGCATTGAACCACTGGCCCAGGGTCGCTTCCGCGTCGAAGTGGATTTCCCCGCCGCGCTCGCGTCAAACCGCATCGGCACGTTGCTCAATCTCGTCTTCGGCAATGCGTCCATTTGGCCAGGAGTCAGGTTGGTCGACATACGCTGGCCAGAATCTTTCTTGGCGGCTTTTCCCGGACCGAATTTCGGCGTGACGGGATTGCGCCAGATGCTGCGCGTCGAGGGCAGGCCACTGCTGGCCACCGCGCTCAAACCGGGCGGTTCGACCGACGCTGAACTTGCAGAGATCGCCGCCGCTTTCGCGCGCGGCGGCGGCGACATCGCCAAAGACGACCAGAACATCGTCGATGAGGATTTCGCGGCCTTCAAATCGCGCGTGACCGCGATCGCCGAGGCCGTATTGCGCGAGAACGATCGCGCCGAACGCCTGTGCCTTTACCTGCCTCACCTCGCCGGCCCGCAGCAAGAGCTGGAATCCCGGCTTAAATTCGTCCTGAAACTGGGGCTGCGCGGAGTGCTGGTCTGTCCAGCGATACTTGGCCTTGATGAAGTGCGCCGCCTCGCGGCCAAGCATCCGGCCCTATACATGGCGCATCCCGCATTCTCCGGCGCGTTTTATGCGGATCGTTCGCACGGCATTGAAACGTCGTTATATTTAGGAACGCTGACGCGCCTAATCGGTGCGGACATCACCATCTTCCCGAACGCCGGCGGCCGCTTCGGCTTCACCCGAGAGGAGTGCCGCGCGATCGCCGAGCGGGCCAGGTCGCCGCTCGGATCTTTGTCCACCTGTTGGCCCGCGCCCGGCGGCGGCATGCGTCTCGACAACGCCGCTGACATGCGGGCGGATTTCGGCATGGATGCGGTCTGGTTGGTGGGCGGATCTTTGCTGATGCATCCCGGCGGCGCCGAGGCCGGCGCGCGCGCCTTTCGCGACGCGCTGACGCCGCGGGCCTAGCCCTAGGACGGCCGAGCTTCGAGGTCGTCCAAGCGATGGTTCTGCTTAGCCATGTCGTAACGCATGTCCGCGAGGCTCCCGGCAATCCCATCCAAACGAGTCAACACGAGATTCATCACGGAATGGAATTCAGAGCGAGTGACCATGTCTCGCTTCAACTCTTCGATATCGCCTCGAGCGCGCGCCTGTTCAACGGCCATCGCATGAAAGTGGCCGTCAATTTTGGCAATAGTGCTTTCTAATAAGTCCATCCATCGTTGCATAGGTGCCGACATTTTATCTTGCCTCCGGCGAACCCGCAAGGGCCTTCCGGGTCACCGACCTTCATACGCAAAAAAGCCTATTTTGTTCCGCCCAGAATTTCTATTATTGAGATTGACTCTCAATAAGAGCCTGTGTTAGAATCGCTTATTGAAACTTGATTTCAATAAGAAATGAGCGCTTACCGAAGATCAAAGGTCATCTGCGAATGCCTCGGCGTCACCGAGACAGCACTCGTCGCCGCGATTCAAGACGAAGGTTTGTGCACGGTGAAGGAAGTGACCGCTTGCACCGAGGCCGGCGGCGGTTGCACTGTCTGCCACCCAGTCATCCGTGAGTACTTGGTTCGCGAGGCCCGCGCCCAGGCGACCCGAGAGGCCGTGACTGCGGCCTATTCCTTGTCTTCTCCCAACTTCTCGGCGAGATAGTTCTGCAGGCCGACGGCCTTGATCAGCCCGATTTGGGTCTCCAACCAGTCCACATGCTCCTCGCTCGAGACCAAAATACCTTCCAGCAGCTCGCGTGTGCCGTTGTCTTTGGACTTCGCGGCTAAACCAATGGCGTCGTTGTACGTATTGACTCCCCCAGTTTCGAGCTTTAAGTCGTATTCAAGCTGCTCGGCGACATCGGTGCCAACGCGGATCACGCCATAACGGCGGATGTTCGGGATACCCTCGAGGAAAAGAATGCGTTCAATCAATTGGTCGGCGTGCTTCATCTCGCCGATCGATTCCTCGTACATCTTCTTGGCCAAGGTCATATAACCCCAATTCTTCAGCATCTTGGCCTGGATGAAATATTGGTTGATGGCGGTGAGCTCGATGGTGAGCGCCTTGTTCAACGCCTCGATGATTTTCGCGTCGCCTTTCATCTCGCTGCCTCCATGGACTGTAGGCGCATTCTAGCATCTCCAGGCGGAGACGAATACCCGGAGATAATCCGTCCATTTTGATAAAATAAGGCGAAAATTTATCTTTCCATGGCCAAGTCCTCTTCCGACGGAAACCCGACGTCCCGCGATCAGGAATTCCTGACGGCCTATCTTTCCTACGCGAAAGACGGCGACGGAGCTGCGTTCCGGCGCCTCGAATCGCTCGCGCAAAAAGGGGCCACGACGAGCGCCTTCCCAGATGATGAACTGTCTTCGGGCAATTTCGCCTTGGTCGTCGATCAATTTTTAAGCGACGAGATCCAGCCGAACGACATCAAGGAGTTCATTCGCGCGGCCGAAATCGTCGTCAAGGCCGGAAAGGCGTTCGTGACCAATCGCGCCTACGTTGGAAACGGCGGCGCGACGGCCGGATCCCTGATTCTCGAGTATTTCGCCCAAGGCGGCTTGTCGGCGTCCACGCCGAAACCGCAAGGTCCGGAAAAATTAAACGCGGTTTTCGATCTGCTGGAAATAATGACGGCCCATGGTTATGACCTTAGGCGCGATTTTTGGGACGAACATTTCGGCTTCGCGGTCCTCTTACGCGACACCGAGGAGTCCCGGGCGACCGCCGTGGTCGAGAAGCAGCGCGCGGTCGTCGACTTGGCGCTGAAGCAAGGGCTTCCTCGCTTCGATGTCGAGACGACCGCGGAAGGCGTAGGACGAGCCCTGAGCACGCTCAAAGCCGTCCTACGCTGCGGTCGCCACGACATTCTGCACGATTTTCTCGCGCCCTTGCGCGGCAATGCGGCGCTACACGCCTGGCTTGGCGCCCAGACGCTCGCTGCGGACCTCAGCGAAAACGTCTTGAATTTATTCCTACGTTCCCCGAATGACCGGAAACTGCTGAAAAAATTGGTCGAGTCATACCCATTCATCCGGAACTGGAGCCTGACGCCTTCCGTCCTATTCCTGTTGGTGGAAAAAAAGGAGAAGGACATCCTGCAGCGGCTGCTCCAACTCGACGCGAAAAAAATGACCGCGGCCCGAAACGAGGAGGGCGACTCGCTCTTGCACCATCTTTGCCGGGTCAAAGGCCTCACGGCGGGGATCGCCCAGTCGTTTTTGGCCGGCGGATTCGACAAATACGCCGTCAATCGCTTCGGAGAGACGCCCCTGGCCGTCGCCCTTAAGGCGAATAATTCGGCGCTGGTGGTCGCGCTTTCCGCCGATGCGCCCTAAATTGAGCTTCTCCTCCGCGCTGTGGGTCGTCTCGCTCTCGATCGCGGCGGTCGGCGTTTTTTCGTTAGGTCGCGGGTCGTCGTCATAAGCGACGGCGGCAAGAAAACCCCGTATAAAAAAGGCCCCTGGTTCGACGACCAGGTTTATTTCTACCGTTACCACGGAGACGGCCTGATCGGCCGGAACATAAAATTCCCTCTTCCCGGATCGGACAAAAGGACGTTTAAAGTCATCGATCTCGCGGTCGGCGGGGAAAATCCTGGTCTTGTCGCGATCGGGAAAGACCGCCATCGGCATTACCACCTCGGAAAACCCCTCCCCTTCGATCCGATCAAAGACACGCTGCGGGGCGTTCAGCCAGCAGGAATATTGTTTCCAGAACATCTATTGCCCTATTTCCGCGATAAATCGAAGGTTTATCACTGGGAGCTGGACCGGATGCGGATCGTCTCGGGCGCCAATCCGACAACTTTTCAATACGTTTTTAATCCGAACGCGGCTGAACCGGCCGCGTTCGACGGCCAAGACGGCCCGTTGAAGTTCCTTCGCGGCGTTATCGTGAGCAAATGACCTCGCCGGCCGGTTTCCCGCGACGCCATAGCCCTCGTTGACTCGGCCGACGGCCAATTGCTACCATTATCTTCCGTCGTCTAAGACCACAACAGGAGCGAGACCCCCGATCAATAATAAGTTTCAGCCGCGCGAGCCCCGTGACTATACGCGCGTGAATTCTTCGATTCGAGCCGCGACAGTACGCTTAATCGATGCCGATGGGACGCAGATCGGAGTACGGCCGATCAATGAAGCGCTGGGAATCGCCCGCACCCGTGGTTTAGACTTAGTCGAGATCGCCGCGAGCGCCAATCCGCCGGTTTGCAAAATCCTCGCTTACTCGAAGTATAAGTACGAGCAGGAGAAGAAAGAGCGGGAGTCGCGCAAGAAGCAGAAGGCGGGATTACTCAAGGAATTGCGTTTCCGCCCGAACATCGGCACGCACGATTTGGACGTGAAGATCCGGCAGATCGAGGAATTCATCGAGGCGCACGACAAGGTGCGCATCACGGTGGTCTTCCGTGGGCGCGAGATGCAGCACAGGGACTTGGGATTTAAATTGTTGATGTCGATTCAAGAGAAGCTCGCCGCAACGGCGGCCGTGGAGCAGGCTCCGATGCCTGACCGCAACCGCCTCGTAATGACGTTAATACCGAAGCCGCATTAAAGCCGCACGAGTTGAGGAAGTTATGCCTAAGATGAAATCGCACTCCGGCGCGAAGAAGCGCTTTCGCGTTAACGGATCCGGGAAGTTCAAGCACGAACATCCCGGCCAACGCCACTTGATGGCCCCGCTCGGCGGCAAGCGCCGCCGTTTCCTGCGCGGCAGCTCCACTTTAAATAACACCGACGCGAAAACCATGCGCCGGTTCCTCCCGTACTCCTGAGGCAGCCATGAGAATTAAATCCGGCGTCAGCACCCGCAACCACAAGAAAAAATATTTCAAGCTCGCGAAAGGCAACTACTCTGCCAAGCGCAACCGCTGGCGGATGGTCAAGCAGCAGGTCGAGCAGTCGCTCAATGAGGCCTACAAGGGCCGCAAGGAAAAGAAAGACGACTTCCGCTCCTTGTGGATCGAGCGCATCAACGCCGCCTGCCGCCAGAACGAAACGACCTATAGCCGCTTCATGAACGGCCTCAAGAAAGCGGGCGTCACCCTCAACCGGAAGATGCTCTCCGAAGTGGCCGCGCGTGACGGCGCGTCGTTCAAGAAGCTCGTCTCGCTCGCCCAGGGCGCCTAGCACCGCGGCCATGGAGCCGACGACTCGCGTTGCCTGGCTACAGGCCTTCGCGCAGGTCGAACGGTCTCTAAAAGGCGCTAACGTCGAAAAAATCACGGACCTCCCGGCTCTCGAGGAGGTCCGTGTTCGTCTTTCGGGCAGGAAAAGCGAGCTCACAGAGCTCCTTAAATCGCTCAAGGATCTTTCAATTGACGATAAGCGTCAGCTCGGCGCCATGGCGCAATCACTTAAAACCGTCTTTGAAGAGCAGATAAAGGCAGCCGTAACTAGACTCGAGGAGGCCGGCGATACGGCTTCGCTCCAAAAAGACGCGATCGACCTAACGCTGCCGTCGATCCGCCCACCCCGGGGCCGCCTCCACCCGCTGACCACCACTCTGCACGGGATCGCCGATATCTTCCAGCGGATGGGTTATTCGTGGGCTGAAGGGCCTTTCGTCGAGGATGAGTACCACAATTTCTCGGCCTTAAATATTCCCGATGACCATCCGGCCCGCGACAGCCACGACACTTTTTACCTTCAAGGCCTCCCCCGGCTTCTCCGCACGCATACCTCGACCGTGCAAATCCGGTCGATGGAAGATCCTGCGGCCAAAAATAAGCCTCTGCGCATCGTGTGCCCGGGCCGGGTATTCCGCCATGAGCAGATCGACGCGACGCACTCCGCTATTTTTCACCAGGTCGAGGGCCTGGTCATCGATGAGAACATCGGATTCGCCGACTTGAAGGGCCACCTTCAGGCCGTTCTGGAAAACCTCCTCGGCGCTAAAACCGAGACGCGCTTCCGTCCATCCTATTTCCCCTTCACCGAACCCTCCACCGAAGTTGACGTGAAATGCTTCTTTTGTCCCGGCACCGGTTGCCCGTCCTGCAAGCACACCGGCTGGATCGAAATCCTCGGCGCCGGCGTGGTGAACCCCAAGGTCTTGTCTTCCGTGGGCTGGGATGCGGAGAAATGGTCGGGATTCGCCTTCGGCATCGGCGTCGACCGCGTGGCGATGCTGCTTCATGGCGTGCGCGATCTGCGCGATTTTTACACGAATGATCTCCGTTTTCTCCGGCAATTCGATGAAGATCTCATTTAGCCTTCAGGTCGCGTCTATCGGGACCGCCCTTTTGCTGCCAGTCGCTTTACCGGCCATCTCCGCGCCTATACCTGCGAAGGCGAACCCGCATATACCTGAATCCGTCGATATGTACTACACCACTATTCAAAAAACGTCGGAGACCCTCTGCCGTCAGTCTCTGGAACCAATTTTTACTTTCGGGAAAAGCGTCGCCCATGAATTGATGACGCCCGCCGCTCTCGGCGCCTCCGGTTATAGCGGCCTGGAGTCGCTCAGTGTGAAGGATTTCGAATCGGTCGGCCAAAAAATGAAAGGCTTCTTGGTGACCCGCGACGAGGTGGTTTACGCCGAACCTGATACGTCCTTTTGGTCGCTTTTGGCCGCCACAAAAGGATCGGACGCCGACCGCGAGTTTTTTCGCTTGCTCAAATGGACTTATCGCGACGGTGCGGTGCCCATTTACATTTCGCTGACGACGGACTACAGCGGTTGCACGGTCTTCGGCACCAGGGAACTCACCGACGTCTACGCCGCATGGCTTTCCTTCCATTCCCAATATCCGCAAGCGTATGTGGGACTCGTCGCCGCTGAAACGTCCCGGGCATTGAACGAACTGGAGAGCACTTGCGCCTGCGGCGACAAGGCCTCGGTACTCGATGAGTTAAACTATTTCATCACTAAGTATCCCAATGGGGCGACCACGCCTCACATTCTGACTCTGATGGAAAAAATTCGGCTCGACCCGACGGAACTGCACGACAAAACGCCAGTACGGTTCGACAAAGCCACACCGACCCAAATGCGATACAACTGCACGCCAGGATGAAATGAAGATCTCGCTTAACTGGCTAAGGACGCATCTGGACTTCCCCGGCTCCGCCGCGGATCTGTCTTCACTGCTCTTGAAGATCGGATTTGAGGTCGCCGGCATCGAGCGCCTTGGCCCCCAATTCACCGGCGTCGTCGTAGGAAAAGTCCTGGTCAAGGACAAACACCCCAATGCCGATAAGCTTGCGGTCTGCGTCGTCGACGATGGCGCGGGGAAATGGAATGTCGTCTGCGGCGCGCCAAACGTCGCCGCGGGACAAACGATCGCGTTCGCGCGCATCGGAGCGGTGCTTCCCGGCGGATTTAAGATCGGCAAGGCGAAATTGCGCGGCGTCGAAAGCCAGGGCATGATTTGCTCACGCGCCGAGCTCGGACTGCCCAAGGACAACGACGGCATCTGGGTGATGGGCGAAGGTCCAGCGCTCGGGTCCGACGTGGGCTCTTTGCTGGGCCCGGCTGACGACGTCCTGGAAGTCGAGATCACCTCGAACCGGCCCGATTGCCTGTCCCACCGTGGACTGGCCCGAGAACTTGCGGCGGCGACCGGCAAGACCGTCAAATCCCTGGATTTTGCACTCCATGAGTCGCTCGGTCAACGATTTCCGATCCACGTGGACGAAGCCGACGCCTGCCCTTATTACTCCGCGCGACTGATCGAAGGCATTAAAGTCGCCCCATCGCCGGAGACTATGCGCCGACGTTTGGAATCGATCGGGCTTCGCCCGATCAATAATGTTGTCGACATCACCAATTTCGTCCTTCACGGCATGGGACAGCCTCTGCACGCGTTCGACGCCGATAAGTTGGCGGGCGGCAAAATCATCGTGCGCCGTTCCCGCCCCGGCGAGAAGTTCCTCGCGCTCGACCACAAAACTTACGACCTCCCTGAAGGCCTGCTCGTCATCGCCGACGCGGTCAAACCCGTAGCACTTGCCGGAGTCATGGGCGGCGTGGACACCGCCGTCACTGAGACGACCACGCGCGTCGTGCTCGAAAGCGCCTACTTCTCGCCGGTAGAAGTCCGTCGCTCGTCGCAGAAGACGCGACTGCGCTCGGATTCGTCGTATCGCTTCGAGCGCGGCGTCGACCCAGCGGGGGCGCCCTTCGCATCCTCTCGCGCGGCCTCGATGATCGTGGAGCTCGGCGTGAGCAAGGCGGGAGAAGCCTCCGAGGCGGCCGGAAAACTCCCCATAAATCTCGAAATCAAGACAACCGTCGCGCGTCTAAACGCGCTGCTCGGCGCGACGTTCGCCGACGATGAAGTTTTTCGTGTCCTCCGCGCGATCGCCTCGGATTTCAAGCACGCCGGCGACGCGCTGACTTTCTGCGCCCCCTCCTGGCGCCGCGACCTCTCGACGGCCCACGACCTCGCCGAGGAGGTCGGCCGCTTCCTCGGCTACAACCGCATCCCCTATCGTCTCATCCCACTGACACCTCGCGCGGCGAGTTTAACTCCCGTCGAAAAAACTTCGCGCCGCATACGCTCGCGCCTGACCGCGCTCGGACTATCGGAAGTCTGCAATTACGACCTGTTATCGGAAAAGACGCTGGCCGCCGCGCGCCTGTCCGGCGCGGATCAACCGCGCGTCGCCAACCCCCTGTCCGAGGACTGGGCCGTGCTGAGGCCGTCGCTGCTCCCCGGCCTGCTCAAAAACGCCGCTTATAATTTGAGCCGCGGAGCCGACGCCGTGCGTTTCTTCGAACTGGGCAAGGCTTACTCCCTGAAGGACGGCGCAGTGAGCGAGTCCTGGCGCGTGGGCGGACTGCTTCTCGGACCCGTATTAGACGTACGCTGGCAGCCCGCACGCTCCCCGAAGGCCGGCTTCTACGACGCCAAGGCCGCCGTTGAGGAATTGCTCAGCGGCCACAAGATTGACTGGATAGCGTTGGGCGATCGCTCTCCCATCGATCCATTATTCCACCCGGCCAACGCTTTGCGCGCCTTTATCGGAAAGACGCAAGTCGCCGTCGTTGGCTGGCTGCACCCTCGCGTGGCCCGCGCGTTCGACCTGGACGGCGAGGGCGCCGTCATATTCGAGTTGGACCTCGAGTGGCTCGCCAAGAACCCTCTTCCGCGCACCAAGCTTGTCGAGTACTCCGCACTTCCGTCCTCTCGGCGCGACCTCGCGTTGGTTGTCGACACGAGCGTCAAATTTGAGACCATCGTCCAAGCCATCGTCGACTGCGATGTCAAAACTTTCAAGGAAGCTACGATCTTCGATGAGTATAAGGGCGCGAACATCCCTCAAGGAAAGAAAAGCCTCGCCATCCGTTTAGAATTCGTCGCACCCGATCGAACGCTAACCGACGCCGAGGTCGTAGGATACATCGAGAAAATCGTTACGGCGCTAAAGTCGAAGACCGGCGCGGACCTCAGGAGCTGAGATGCTTCCGCTCAAGAGCCTTCAGCAGCTCGAGAGCCTGGTCAAGCAGGCCTCGGAGGCTTTGCAGAAAGCCTCAATCGAAAACAAAGCGCTACGCGAGCGGCTGGTGCGTATCGAGGCGGAGCATAAGCGCCTGAAAGAAGATCTGCGCGAGACGAAAATGACCCTGGCGCGTCACGAGCGCATTAAGAACCGCCTCGTGAAGCTCTCGGAGAAGTTGGAGAGGATCGGATGAACGAAAAAGTCGACATCCAGATCGGAAGCCGTCGCCTGACCGTAGAAATGGAAGGCCTAACTCCCTTCGAGATACACGGGCTGGCTCAAAAAGTGGCCGAACGCATGATCGAGCTTCAAGGCCAGAATAAAACCGTCGCCGACACGTCCAAGATCGCGCTCTTGGTCGCGCTCTCGTTTGCGGCCGACCTCAACAAGGAATCATTGGCCCACAACACGACGCGCAACATGCTCTCGAACACCGTCGAGCGGCTGTCTGACTCGCTACGCGAATCGCTCGCGGTCGACGGCAAAGAACTCGACGTCCGATGAGCGAGCTGTTCACCGCCGGCACGGGCGCTCAGCCCTTAGCGGCGCGCATGGCGCCGAAAACACTCGATGAGTTCTCGGGCCAGGCGCACTTGCTCGGCCCCGGAAAGCTCCTGCGCCGTCTTGTCGAAAGCGGGCGCTTTGCCTCCGCCCTATTCTTCGGTCCGCCCGGGTGCGGCAAAACGGCGCTCGCGCGTCATATCGCCGGCCGACTCAACGCCGACGTTGTGGAGCTCAACGCGGTCACCGCTGGGGTCGCCGACATCCGCAAAACCGTTGATCAGGCACGCTACTCAGCGACCAATCTCGGCCGCCGGACCTTGCTCCTCGTCGATGAGATCCACCACTTCAACAAAACCCAACAGGATGCGCTTCTTCCATCGGTGGAGCGCGGCGACGTGCTCCTGATCGGTCTGACCACCGAAAATCCTGGATTCTACGTCAACGCAGCCCTCCGCTCCCGGGTTACGGCTTTCGAATTCTTCCCGATCCCCGAAGCGGAGCTCGAAAAAATCCTCGATCATGCCTGCATCGATAGGGATCGCGGCGTTGCCGCGATGAAAATCGTGATGACCCCCGAGGCGAAAGCGCATCTCGTACGCAACGCGGGGGGCGACGCAAGGCGCCTGCTCAACGCGCTCGAAATCGCTTCCTTGACGACTTCTCCGGATGCCGAGGGTGTGCGGCGCGTGACCTTGGCCGTGGCCGAGGAATCGATCCAGCGCCGCCAAATCCGCTACGATAAAAAGTCGGACGACCATTACGACCATATCTCCGCTTTCATCAAATCCATGCGCGGCTCCGACCCCGACGCCGCCGTCTATTGGATGGCCAAGATGCTCGAGGCCGGCGAAGACCCCCGTTTCATCGCGCGCCGCATACTGATCTGCGCCAGTGAAGACGTTGGCAACGCCGACTTCCGCGCGTTGCTGGTCGCCGACGCGGCTTTTCGCGCCGCCGAGGTCCTGGGCATGCCTGAAGTCCGCATCCCATTGTCGCAAGCCGCGATTTTTGTCGCCTGCGCGCCTAAATCCAACGCCGCCTATCTCACCGTCGATGCCGCTTTAAACGAAGTTCGCACCGGGCCTTCGCGCGAGGTTCCCCTCCATTTGCGCGACGCCAACATGGACGCCAAGGAGCGCGGCCACGGCCAGGGCTACAAATACTCCCACGATTTCCCCGGCCATTGGGTGAAGCAAGAGTATATGCCCAACCCCAAGCGTTTTTACGAACCCAGCGACCAGGGTGATGAGAAACGCATCGCCGAGCGCCTTAAAACCATCCGCCCGGAGACAAAATGAACGACGAACTCGCCCCAAACTCCTCCTCCGACGCATCTTCCGCCGAGCTCGATCCGTCGGCGGGATTTTGGCTCCGCCTGGGAGCGTACGCGATTGACGTCATCGTCATTGGCGTTGTAGGACTTGCCACGTACTTCCTGCCCGCCCCGTTTAACGTGCTCCTGAAAATAACGCTTTCACTTGCCTACACGACCGTGATGCCGATGGCTTTTGCCGGTCAAACCCTGGGCAAAATGGCCGCGGGCATCGCGATTATTCGCGAGGACGGGCAGTCGCTGACGTATTTCAACACGTTCTTGCGCGCCATCGGTTATTGGTTTTCGAGCCTGACGCTTAGCGTGGGCTTCATCTGCGCAGCATTCACCGACCACAAACGGGCGCTCCACGATTACATCGCCGGCACGCGCGTCATCCGGCTCTCCGAAATCTCGGGCGCACGCAAGGTCATCGTGATCTTGATCGGCATTTTACTGCCCCTTCTCTTCATCCCGATCATCGCCCATGTGGCGCTCGTCCTCCAGTCTCTCCATCTATTATGGCGACAATGAGGGAGTATATCCGCCCAATTTGGAGGCCTTAATTCCACAACACCTCGCAGCGATCCCGCAACCTCGAATCAACGGACATTTGACGACGGGAATGCAATTGTACGGGGCTGAAGTCTGCCTACCGACCACCGGCCGCTTCGATGGCTCGCTGGATCCCACTAAGCTTCGTGACAGCGGAAAGTGGGGCTACGTCTCCGCGCCTAAATCGCCCTGCGACAGATCGGTCTTCGTCGACTGCACTCACACCGACTCCAAGGGCAAGGCCTGGCATTCCTATTGATGTAAGCTCATTTATCTCGGCAGAAGGCTGTCCGCGGCATAGTTTTTGTATCATCGACCCATGCGACTCCTCGTCGGCGGCACGATCGCAGGAATCATCCTATTCGTCGTTCCCGGCAACCGCAGCGGGCCGGCCTGCCTGATTGCGGGATTCTTTTCGACCTACCTGCTCATGCTCGCGGGACCGCGCTCGGTTGTGGAGCGGATCGGTTTTCTTTTGAGCGTCGCGATAATCGCCTGGGTGGCCGGACCGCGCGCCGCCTACGGGGAGAGCCTGGCCTGGCACATGGCCGGCTGGACCGCCGCTGCCGCGGCCTTGGCGTACTACCTCCACCCTAAATCGGAGTAAGCAGGTGACGCCAACCGCTCCGCGCGTCTATACTGTCTCGGAGCTGAACTCACAAATCCACGATTTGCTCGAGTCGTCATTTCCGGAAGTTTGGGTCGAGGGCGAGATTTCGAATTGCAAGGCTTATCCCTCCGGCCACACCTATCTGTCGCTCAAGGACGAAAAGGCCCAAGTCCGCGCGGTGCTGTTCAAAGGCGCATCGTTCGCCGTAAAATTCCGTTTCGCTGATGGCTTAAAGATCCTGGCGCGCGTGCGAGTGACGTCTTACGAAGCCCGCGGCGAACTGCAGCTAATCATTTCTGCTGCCGAACCGCGCGACAAAGGCGCGTTACAACTGGCGCTCGAGCAATTGAAGGCAAAACTTCTAGCGGAAGGCCTTTTCGACGCGGAACGCAAAAAAGCGCTCCCTCCTTACCCCAAGATCGTCGGAGTGGTCACTTCCGGTCAGGGCGCGGCCGTGCGCGACATCATCAACGTCCTCAGTCGCCGCTGGCCCGGCCTGGAAATCCGTGTTTGGCCGGTGCAAGTGCAGGGAACGGGAGCGGCTCAATCGATCGCGTCGGCCATCGCGGGATTCAATGAATTGGCCGCCGACACCGATGTACTCTTGGTCGGTCGCGGCGGCGGCTCGATTGAGGACCTTTGGGCGTTCAACGAAGAACCCGTCGCCCGCGCGATTGCGGCCTCGCATATCCCCATCGTGTCGTGCGTCGGTCACGAGACCGACTGGACGATCGCTGACTTCGTCGCCGATTTACGCGCCCCCACTCCGTCGGCCGCCGCCGAACTCGTCGTTCCGGAAAAAGCGGCGATTTTAGACCGGATCGCCGAGCTCGATGATTCGATGCTGCAGTTATTGCGCGACCGCCTTGAGATTTTGTCGCGGCGTCTTGTCTACGCCGCCGCGCACCCGCTTCTGTCGGACCCGCGACGCCTTTGGGAACAGCGCGTCCTCCGCGTCGACGAATTGTCGACACGCCTACCAGCGGCCGCGCGGCACGTGCTCGAAATTCTGGAATTACGTTTTTCCGCGAGCGCGGGTAAGCTCGACGCGATCAGCCCCCTCAAGGTATTAGGACGCGGCTATGCGATTGCGACCAGCCGCGGTCGCGCGCTGACGAAGGCCAATCAGGTCAAAACCGGCGACGAAGTCGCCGTACGTCTCCATGAAGGTTCCATTCGATGCGAGGTAATATCATGACGAAAGCCAAGGGCCCTGCGCCCGAATCATTCGAAAAATCCCTCGAGGCCCTCGAAGAGCTCGTGCGTGATCTCGAGTCCGGCGATAAAGGCTTAGATGAGGCGTTGGCTCTCTTTGAAAAGGGGATTACGCTCTCAAAAGACCTGTCCCAGCGCCTGGAAACCGCCAAGACGAAAGTGGAAGCGCTCGCGGCCGAGGGCGGAAAGCTCGTCAAGCGCCCGTTCACTCCCGAACAAGACTGACCGATCTTTTAATGGACCGCGGCGCTGGCCGCAGCGTTGGCCGTACGCGTCAACGGATGCACTACAAAAAGCGCGGGATTGGCCGTCGCCTCGACGACAATCCCATAACCAAGCAATGCTTGGCGCAGAAAAATAATGCGCGCCGAATGGTCCATCTCGGGAGGACGGAAGATGATCTGGATTTTCGATCCAGGTCGGGGCGTCGCCTTGGGAATCTCGCAGACTTTCACGTCCGTTTCCATGTCGCGGATAAAAATCGAACGGTGGACATCCGCCTCGTACATATTGAGCGGAAGCGCCTCGTCGAGAGCGATTAGAATTAATTCCGCCAGGCGGGGTGGACTGACCGGGAACCGCGTCGCGTTAATGGACGAATACGGCCGCGGCATCTGAAGAAGGTCCATTTCATGAACGAGATTGGGCATGTTCAACGCACTCGGGGAAGGCCAATCGAGAGGCGTCGCGTCGATCGTCTCCACGGCAACGGACTGTTGCTCGGGAATCGGCTCCGGGCTCGGCTCCACGAGGGAGAGTCCCGTCGCGTCCAAATACGCGCGGGCGACTTGCATCATTGCCGCCGTCGTTTTTTGCGCCTTCTTTATCGCCTGCCCGCCCGCCGCCTTCATTTGATGCGGGAATGGCAGTTCATCGGCTTCTTCGTCAAAAGTGCCGTCTAAACGCATCGCGGCGCGAACCGCGGGTCGCGCGATCTCGTCAAATTTAGATCCATAGAGACTGAACCGGCTCAAATACTCGACGATGGAAAGAAATTCATCCTTGTCTAGCGTGCCTTCCGCCAGCGCAGCGAGCGATTGACGGACCTGTCTGTGCAACATTTCCTTCAAATCCCTGCTTTGCTCCACTCGGATCAACGCCGAGACGATCTCGTCGGCGACGTCGTCGGCCAACTCCTGCGCTTCCGGATCATCGGAACGGGCGCTGACCGCTTTACATAAGTCGTTTTCGAAACCCTTTGGGAGGAAATACATCATCGGCCCTAAAATCATTCGGTCCCTTTCCAGCTCCGGCTTCAGCTGGCTGAGGGCAAGGCCGAACGCGGAAACGACGAGCGGCGGCAGTGAACGCGTGACCGGATTGGGCGCTGACATCGCCTTCTGCAAAACAACGGCCGTATTTTTCGATGCCGTGCCATAGTGGAGGGCATCGGTAGTGAAGCTTCCGACGACGGAGTAACGGACGGCGGCGACGCAACGGCTTGCGCTGATGGTAATTATGGCGGAAGTCAGAAATATCTTCATCGGCGGAGAATTTTACCATGCCTTGCCCGTCGGAGAGATGTATCCGAAGGCCTAATAACGGTTGGACAAAAGACCCAATTTTAGAGGGTGCCGGTAACGCGCACCGTCATCCCGTTATGCAATGCCGGAAAGGCGGCCTCGGAGATTTGTCGCACATAACGGGCCGGGGCCAAGGCGACCGGCGCGTCATCGATGCCATCATCGGCGAGCGAAAAAGTTCCAAAATGCATACCCAGGCTGATGGATGCGCCGAGCTCGAGATGCGCGCGTACCGCCTCATCGGGATCGATGTGCTGATCGCGCATAAACGAGCGGGGTTCGTAGGCCCCGATCGGAAGCAAAGCGACCTGCGGGGATCCCAAACGCTGCCGAATCTGGGAAAAATGGCCGCCAAAACCCGTGTCACCGGCGAAATAGGCAGTCGCTCCTCCGCGACGCAGGAAAAACCCTCCCCACAGCGCGCGACGCCGGTCGAATAAGCCGCGTCCGGACCAATGCTGGGCCGGGACCATCGTCACGAGGGTTTCGTCTGCGAGCTGACACGATCCCCACCAATCCAATTCGACGACATCGTCAATGCCGACTGAGGATAAGTGGCGCGCATTGCCCAGCGGCACGATAAATCGCGGTTTGTCCCTTCGCCATAACCTCGATAGCGTAGGCAGGTCCATGTGATCGTAATGATTGTGGCTGACGAGTACCGCGTCGATTTTCGGTAGTGCGTCGAAGGCGACTCCCGGCGCGCGGACGCGTTTGGGGCCGGCTCATGACACGGGGCTAACACGTTTGGAGAAGACGGGGTCGGTCAGGACATTGAAACCCGAGAATTGGATCAGATCCGTCGCATGATTGATTCCCGTCACGGCGATATCACACGACGCCAGCGCGCTCAGTAAGGATGGGATATGCGCGTTTTCGGCCCAATTTGGCCAGTCGACGCGTCCGCGCGAGGACAATCGCCATTTCAAGACGTCGATTAGGCCTTTATTCACGTCCCGAGAACGGTCTTGGTTATGGAAGATGCGGCCGTCGTGAGGAGCGCCGACCTCTTCGGCGGGCATACCCTAAGCCGGTTCGGCGGTGAGGTCGTATTCGGCGGCGGCGGTCACCAGCAGGTCGGCGAAATCGCCGATGCGCAGGTAATGCTTTTTGGCGTCGACCAACACTTCGTTGTCGACCTCGGGAGAATCATGCTCGGTGCGACCCACAAAGTGGGCGCCGTCCTTGCGGTCGATCAGCACCTTAAACACCTTGCCGACCTTGAGCGCGTTAAGCTCACTCGAAATCTCTTGCTGGACGGCCATCACCGCCTGCGCCCGACGCTTTTTTTCGCGCTTGGTCACATCGTCTTTGAGCGTGAAGGCGTGGGTGTTCTCCTCGTGGGAATACTCGAAAATCCCGAGGCGGTCGAAGCGGGTCTCATTGACCCAGCTGACCATCTCCTCATGATCTTTTTTGGTTTCCCCGGGATAGCCGGCGATCAAGGTGGTGCGCAACGCGATCCCCGGAACCGTGTCACGGATTGTCGAAATCAGCTCACAAGTCTTTGTCTTCGTGGTGCCGCGCCGCATCGAGGCCAACATCCGGTCGGACACGTGCTGCAGCGGCATGTCGAGATATTTGGCGATGTTTTTACGCTCCGCCATCACCTTGAGCGCGTCAAGAGGAAAGCCGGTCGGAAACGCGTAGTGAAGACGTATCCAACCGATTCCTTCGACGTCGGACAGAGCCTTGAGTAGGTCGGCCAACCGTCGCTTGCCGTAAAGATCGAGGCCGTAATACGTCGAATCCTGGGCGATGAGCAGAAGCTCGCGCGTGCCGGCGGCCGCCAGACGCTTAGCCTCGGCGACCAACTCCTCGATCGGCGTCGATCGATGCGTTCCCCGCATCAACGGAATCGCGCAGAACGAGCATGGGCGGTCGCAGCCCTCGGAAATCTTGAAATAGGCGAAATGCCGGGGCGTGGTCAAAAGCCGCTCGCCGACCAATTCGTGTTTGTAGTCGGCGCCCAGGGATTTAAGCAGCATCGGCAAGTCGCGCGTGCCAAAAAACGCGTCGACTTCCGGCATTTCCTTGACCAAGTCGTCCTTGTAACGCTCCGACAGGCAGCCGGTCACCACCACCTTCTCGACCAGTCCCTTTTTCTTGGCATCGGCATAGCGCAGGATCGTGTCGATTGATTCCTGCTTGGCATTGTCGATGAAGCCGCACGTGTTGATCACGACCACCGACGCGTCGTCGGGGTCGGTCTCGTGCTCCACCTCGAATTTATTCGCTTTCAGCTGCCCCATCAGGACCTCGGAATCGTAAAGGTTCTTGGAACAGCCGAGCGTGACGACGTGGATCTTGTTCTTCTTAAGGGTCTTCGTGCGCATGGAGGTGGGGGTGGGTCCTAGGTCTATTATACCAGGTTCATGGGAATGCGGACTAGGCACTACGGCCCCCATTAGAGGGGTCTTTAGCCCCTTTTGGCCTGAAGCAGTTTGCGCTAAACTAATATCAGAGGGCTTAATGCCCGCGGGAGATCGAAACAATGGTTATTCAGAAATCGGGACGAGTCTTCGCAACGCTGATCAGCGCCGTGATCGTCGGGACGACAAATGCCTTTGCGGCAGCCACCCCCACGCACCCACTCGCTCCCCCTTCCATGACACTACACACAGCGGAAGTGATACATGGATACCTTAAAACCGTTGGCTCTAGCCTTACTCAATTAAACCCTGGTCTTCACGATTTCGCCTCGACTTTATCTGTGGCCATCCCCACGAACGTCGAGAAACTCCCGGACGAAGCCACAAGACAGCGCGACATCCGACTCCAAGCTCTCGGAGCAATGGCCCATTTTCTGCCCAATCAATTCGTGATCCAATATAAACTGGCAAGAATGGGAAACCGAAATCCGGAAATCGCGGATAAGACGAACAAAATGTTCCTCGACGCGTACGAACTTGCGGGCGATCAAGCTGTGGCAGAGTATCATCAGCGGCTTTCGCAGATACTCTCAAAACATGCCGGCAATCCACAATTCGCCCTTCAGGCGGCCCTCGATGAACTCACGCCCTACGCGTTTTATGGCCAAAAGCTCGATCGCCGGATCGCGGCTTTGCGCGCGATCGCGAAGGCCGCTCAGGCGCAAGCCCATGCCGAGGAATTCGCCCGGCTCCTCATTGCTGAAGAACCTTTCTGGGTCGCAAGCGATCCTCCCGTACATCATGGGTCGGCGGTATTCCCGGGTTTCGCCGCCTTATCACCGTCTCTGAATGAACTTCATGGACTCCAGTCTACCCAAGCACAATCCCAGATAGACACGCTCCCAGCGCACACTCAGGGATCCCTCAAAAAGACGACGAAGATAAACCTTCTGGGATTGTCCGACCTGGCGGCGACAACACCGTTTCAGGATATCTCCGAAAATATTTTGCGAGCGATCTTAGCGATGCGCCCAGCCGTGACGGATAGGCTGGACGTTCTCAGCCGTGCGAGCCTAAATCCTAGCACGCAAATCCAAGCCTTCGTTCACGACCTCCTTCAGAACGAATTGCTGTTAGCGAAAGCAAGAAGTCATATCGTCAGCCAAATTCAAGCGATCATTGCGAGGATGCCGAATTATGCCCCGACCGAGGCTCGCGTGGAAGGGCAAAGACGAGTTTCTCTGTTAGAACGCTTGAAACCCTAACTGCGAAGACGTCGGACCACATGTTTGATTTTGTCTCTTTACTGTTGTACTTAGACGTGGAACGCGGTACTATAAAGTGGCCCCAGCGCCTTATTTTGAGGGAGAGCACAGCATGGACCACGTGGACTTGCGCGTAAGAATCGTCCTGGTGTTTGGAATCTCGGTGGGAGCGCTCCTTCCGCTCCACGCGGCGACGCTCTTAGAACATCCGCCGCATTCGTTCATGCCCACGTCGAACGCGGTGATTGTGCGGGAATACTTAAATCACGACGTCGGCCGGAGCCTCTTGTCCGCCAACGTCGGCTTGCGCACCTTTGCCGCAGGCTACCGCCCCGAAACCTCCGAAGAACTTCGGGCACTCGCATCGCTTGATTTGCACTTACCCGAGAATTTTATTCGCGAGTTCGCCGTAGCTCGAATTGCCCATCATGAAGCGAATGTGGCGGAAACCCTTCGGCAGCAATTTATCAGGGGCTATGAACAGGCTGGGGATGACGCGTTGCTCGATTACACAGAACGCCTAGAAGGCTTTCTCGCCGCTCATTCCGACGATCCGCTCCAAGCGTTGCAACAATCCCTTCGACAATTGGCGCCTTATTCACTCTATGGCCAGAAATTGGGCCGCCGAGTCACCGCGATGTCAAACGTAGTTAACTCCGTTGCCCATTCGGATGAAATAAGGGCTCATGCGCGGGAATTGGCAATGCGTCTAGTCGAAGACCACTCTTTCTTAGCGCGGACCGACCCTGCTGTTCATCATGGCCAACCCCATCTCGACTATACCCCGACGAACTCTCTGCTGATGGCACCCTCCCAGAGGCTGCTGCGCACGATTCTGACCGCCAAGACGGTGGCTCTCATCGAGGAATTACCTCGTCGGTACACCAAAGCGGCGCAAACCGATGAACGCTCAACGGTGAATCAGCTGATTCGCCTCGCGGTTGTTGCCCCTTTTGACGACATCTGCGAATTCATATTGAACAGTCTCCTGGCACTTGACCAGACGGCCACGCGCCGTGTGGATGTATTGAGTCGAATCGGAGAGCATCCTAGTCTCCGAATCTTGGAACTCGTCTCGGGATTATTGTCCGCAGAGAGGCATCTGGCGCGAGGAAACTCGCGTTTGGAAACAGCGATCGAACAGTCGTCTCAAAAAATAGCACGATCCCATTTACAGCAAACGCCCCTTCACTAAAAATCGGCGTTTGTAAAAATTGACATCGTCTGGACGCGCCCGCGAGGGGCTGGTATACTGGGGACGATGACTCCCCCCGTGACACCGATCGCCGAGGCATGGGTTGAAGTGCCTTTTCGCGTGCTGAAGGAGCACAGCGGAATGCGATTGGACGCGTATCTTGCCGCCCGGCTCCATAGGTATTCGCGCGCCCGCGCCCAGAAAATCATCGACGAAGGCCGCGTGACCATGCAGGGGCGGCCCGTCAAGGCGTCATTGCGCGTCGCCCAAGGCGAGACGGCGGTGATCCGATATCCGCGTGCCAAGGAGCCGCCGGTTGCGCACGAAACAATGCGCGTCCTATTCAAAGACGAATCGCTGGTGGTCATCGACAAGCCCGGAGGTGTGCTCAGTCATCCGACCGATAAAATCCTAAATAACACCGTCACGACCATACTGACCCGGCAGCTGGGGCGCAAGGTGCACCTCGCGCATCGCCTGGACCGGGAGACGAGCGGGGTTTTGATTTTGGCGCTGGATGGGCAAGCCGCGCGCGCGCTGTTCGAGCAATTTGTCTCACGCGCCATCGGCAAGGAGTACCTCGCGGTCGTTCACGGCGCCGTCTCCTGGACGGAAACGACAGTTGACGCCCCGCTGGGTCCTGCGGGCGGCGAGATCCGGGTGCGCCAAGCCGTCGGCGCAGGCCTGCCGGCCATCACCGCATTCGAACGTCTCTCGTCCGATGGGAAATTGTCGTTGGTCCGCGCTCTGCCAAAAACCGGACGCCTGCACCAGATCCGGGCGCACCTTGCCCACCTGGGATATCCCGTCGTCGGCGACAAGCTTTACAACGGGACGGGCACAGTGTACATGAAGGCCGTGCGTCGGGAAATCGGACAGGACGACCTCGACTCTCTCGGCGCCGATCGCCAGCTTCTGCATGCCTGGAAGGCCTCGTTCGATCATCCGCGCACGGGTCGGCGCATGACGGTGGAAGCGCCGATCCCCGCGGATTTCCCGCTGCGTCCGGAAATCCGATGAGCTCGTTTGATCCCGTGATCAAGGACGGTGTCGCCTACGTTCTATTCGCCTACGATGTGGGCCTGTCGATCGCGCTCGACGCCGCGGAAAAGCGCGTGAAGTCGATGACCGAGCGCACGCCGATCAAGCATCAGCGGCGCGCGCCGAAGTACTTCGACTTCGAGCCCATTCCTCTGCGCGTGACTCAGGTCTCTTCCGTCCACCGCATCGGTGCCTTCGCCACCTCGCCCGCCGTCGAAACTGTGCTTTACGATTTCGGCGCGGTGTGCGTTACTTACCAGATACCGCTGTCCGGGGAATTTTCGGGACTGCTCAAGCTTTCCGAGGACCTTTATGACAACGAGGTCCTTCTCGCCGACAGCCGTCGATTAGTCGAGGAATTGACGGCCGGCATCGCCACAGCCGTGGCCAAGCCGCAGATCTCCGCGTTTTACGAGGACTACGTTATTTTCCAAGTCCGCGAGTTCGACTCACCCGACGCGCACCGCCGCCTGTTAAGGGAAAACGAACTGCTGGTGGCCCAGGTCCTGCGCGCCGACGCCGACCTGCACTCCGAACAGGAAGTGCGCGACGCCCTTCTCAGCGACATTTCTTACGGCGCAGACGATTTGGCGCTCGTCGATTGGGTGTCGGCGCTGGTGTTCGCCAAGGCCGCCGAAGACACCCATGCGGTTCTCGAGTTCGGCCAAGTCCAACTCTTGGAATTGCGCCATCTCGACAACCAGCTCGACGCCGCCCTCGATCGGTGTTACGAGGCGCTGACCAGGTCCGCCCAAAAACGATTTTCCTTTCCGGCGACTCGAAACTTGGAGATGCGCGGGATCGGCGAACTGCAGGTGGAGAGCGCGGTTTTGTTCGAAGGCATCAACAATGCGCTGAAGCTCCTCGGCGACCAATACCTGGCCCGACTATACGAGCAAGTCGCCAAGCGCTACCACCTCGATGCATGGGACGAAAGCATCCGTCGCAAGCTGCGCACGCTCGACAGCATTTACGGGAAAATCGAGGACGCGCAGTCGTCGGCCCGCCTCGAGTTCCTGGAATGGATCGTGATCGTGCTGATCGCGCTCGAGCTCATCATCCCGTTTCTCGTCAAGCGCTGACAAACGGTATAATCCGGCGCCATGCCCCCTCCCCCCGAACCCGCCGTACGCGCCGTTTTTTTCGACATCGGAAACGTGCTCCTGAGCTTCTCGTCGCGCCGAGTAATCGCGAAGGTCGCCTACGCGGTGAAGCGCAATCCTTTGGCACTGGCAAAGTATTTGTGGAACTCCGACATCGGCGAAAACATCGAGTCCGGAAAGCTCGGGGGCGACCGGCTGTATGAGATTTTCCAAAAAGAGCTCGGATACCGGGGCAGCTTCGCGCAATTCCGCCTTTTATGGTGCGATCATTTCACCCTGGACCGCGGGACTTATGCAATTTTAAAACGCACGGCCGCGCGCGTGCCCACTTATCTTTTATCGAATACGAACGCGCTGCACATCGATTTTATCCGGGAGCGCTACGAGTTCCCCAAGCTTGTCCGCGGCGCGATCTTGTCCCATGAAGTCGGCCTGCGCAAGCCCGACCCCGCCATTTACCGCAAGGCGCTGGCCCTGTCGCAGACTTCTCCCGAGGAAACTGTTTTCGTCGACGACCTTCAGCCGAATGTTGACGCGGCCGCCAAGCTTGGGATGATCGCGATCCGATTCAAGGACGCCCCGAGCCTGCGCTCACGTTTCGAGGCGCTCGGCCTCATTTAGGCCCTCCCTATGTTTTGGCTCGGGCACATGGGCATCGGTTTGGAAGCGGGAACGCGCGTCGACCGCACCGCGCGATGGAAGCCGCTAATTCTGGGCACATTACTTCCCGATTTCCTCGATAAGCCGCTTTATTACGGATTGTCTTGGGCCCTGGGCCGGCGTGGCGCGGCACTGGGCATCGTCGCTGGCACGCGGAGCTTCGGCCACACAATCGCGTTGACGGCGCTGGTATGTGCTGTCGGAGCGCGACGCAAATCCCGGGTCATCCTCGCGCTGGGACTGGGGATGGCGACCCACCTCGTCCTCGATTTATTCACCGATTTCTGCCTGAGGCGCGCCGACTTTTCGATGCGGGCCTTCGCCTGGCCGCTATTGGGCTGGCAATTCCCGATTTACCCTTTCTACGGTTGGCGCGACCATATCGCCTCGGCACGGGATCCGTTCATGATCGTGACCGAGTCGGTGGGCGCGTTCCTCTTGCTTCGCTTCTGGCTTAAGCGACGGCTAGACGGGTAAAACTTCGCGGCTTCGGCCCTTGATCAAATCGAGCTTGGATAGCTCTCCCATTATCATCGCAGCCACAATCAACGCGCCGCCGGCGGCTTGGATCGGCGCGAACGCTTCTCCGCCGACCGTCCAGGCGAATGCGGCGGCGAACACGGGTTCCAATGAAAAAATCAGGGAGACTTTCACCGGCGCGACGGTTTTTTGTGCCCGCATTTGGAGATAGAAGGCCGACAACGTCGGCACAATCGTCAGGAAGAGAATCATGCCTGCGGAGCGCGGCGCGACGGAAAATGAGCGTCCGGTGAGAACTGCAAAGGCGGTGGCGAACAGGCCAGTCATCCAGAACTGATGGAACGCGAGGATATATGTGTCGGCGTCGGCCTTGACGAATCGGTCGGTGGCTAGAAGGTGCCCCGCATAGGTCGCCGCGGAAATTAAGGTGATCGCGTCCCCAAAATTCGCCGAGCGCACTCCGCCCGTCAATAACCACAGTCCGATCATCGCCAGCGCCGTAGACGCCCATTGTACCCGCGTCGGAGATTGGCGAAAGAAAATCCACATAAATAGTGGTACAAAAACGACGAATAGGCCGGTGATGAATCCGGAGTTCGAAGCGCTAGTGTAGGCCAGGCCGACTGTCTGCGAAATATAAAGAAGTGCTAGCAGTGCTGCGAGCAGGACGCTCTCCTTTAAGTGCTTCTTCCAAGACGGCCGGGACAGCGCGAAAGGGGCCAGGAGCAGTCCGCAGATGAAAAATCGATAGGCGACGAGTGCCACCGGATCCACCCCGGAGAGCGCGTCCTTGACCATGTAAAAGGTCGCTCCCCAAACCGCGGCGCAATAGACGAGACTCAACGACTTCATCCCTTTCCTCAGCCCACGACGGGAATGCGCGTGCTCCGACGCAAAGGCGCGTTCTTCGCGCAGTAAACCAGATTCACGAAAGTCATCGCGCGGGTCATCGAACCTATTCGATTGTCCGGTCCGGTAAGGAAGGCGGCGCGGTCACGCAACGTCGACGCGTCGACGTTGCCCTGATAGGCGACGTCGATCACAGAAGCACCCGGCTTCACCCATGACGAGTCGAGACGAAAATTCGGATCTGGGACGGCGGTGACCAAGATATCGGCCTTGCGCACGCAGTCCTCGAGCACTTGCGGCGGCGTGCGATCGTAACAGAGGACCACGGTTGCGCCCAGGTTCTCGAGCATAAGCCCCAAAGGCTTGCCCACGCGCATCGAATTGTTGATAACGGTCGCAAAACGCCCGTCGAGCGCGATAGACGCCTGCGACTGCAGCATCTTGACCACCGCCTTGGCCGTCGCCGGGACCACGCACTTGATACCTCGACTTTCGTCGAGGTATCTTTTATATTTGACCAGGTAACCGAGATTCATCGAGTGTAGCCCTTCGACGTCCTTCAGCGGCGAGATCAGATCCATCACGTCGGCGTCCTTTAGCGCGCAGTGGAGCGGATAAAAAAGCATCACGCCCGTCGTCGCGTGATCGTGGTTAAGTCGGCGCACCAACGCGAGTAGCGATTCCTCGTCTTCGGCTTCGTGCCCATCGACCGTAACGCCCAGTCGTTGGGCGTCCTTGAGGATAAGATCGCGGTACTGCAACGAGGCGGGATTTTGTTTTGGGCGGAATAAAACGGTCGCCAGATGGGGCTTGCGCTTCATCGCTGCGAATTCATGAGCGGCCCAATCGAAATAATGCGAGGCAATCGCGCGACAATCGAAAAATTCGGCCATTTCTCGGTTGTTATACTATCATACGCAGATCGCATGACCAACCGCCGTCTGGACGTCTCTCTCGTCGAACGAGGGCTATTTACTACTCGCGCGAAGGCACAGGCGGCGGTGATGGCGGGCCTGGTGCTCGTAGACGGAAAACCCGCAGGGAAGGCCGGTGACGCGGTGGGAGACGACACCGAGCTAACCCTCAAATCGGATCCCTGCCCTTATGTTTCACGCGGCGGACTCAAGCTAAAGGCCGCGCTCGACGCTTTCCAATTAAACGTGCAGGGTCGCGTGTGCCTCGACGTCGGGGCGTCGACGGGAGGGTTCACTGACTGTTTGCTCCAGGCGGGTGCGGCCAAGGTCTACGCGATCGACGTCGGAACCGCGCAGCTCGATTCGCGCCTGCGCGCCGACCCCCGCGTGACGTCACGAGAGAACACCCACGCCAGACTGCTCCGCCCCGACTGGTTCAATCCGCGCCCGACGCTGGCCGTCGTCGACGTGTCTTTCATCTCCGCGGCGCAAGTCCTGCCGTTCATCATCCCCTGTCTCGAGAATCCGCGCGAGTTTATCGTCCTCGTTAAACCGCAATTCGAGGTAGGCCCCAAGCTCGCGCCCAAAGGCGTCGTTCGCGATCCGGCGGTTCGCCTCCAGGCCGTCGAGAAAATCCGGAAGGCGGCGGCGGCCCTCGATCTCGCGGACTTAGGGGTAGTCGAATCGCCGCTCAAGGGGGTCAAGGGCAACGTTGAATTTCTGATGCACCTGTCCCCGGCCACCAGACTGGATTTGATAAAATGACCGCGATGAAAGTTTTGGTCGCCGAAGACGACCGCACCAGCCGGGCACTGCTGCGCGGCTCGCTCGCCACCCTCGGCTACGAAGTCGTCGAGGCCGACAATGGCTCGTCTGCCTGGCAAGCGCTGCTCGAGACCGGCGCGCGCATGGTTGTCAGCGATTGGGTGATGCCGGATTTCGACGGACTCGAGCTTTGCCGCCGTGTGCGCGCACTCAACGACCGCCCGTACACGTATTTCATCCTTCTCTCCGGACAACGCATGGGGGAGACCCACCGTGCCAATGCGATGGAAAAAGGCGTCGACGATTTCCTTCCAAAACCCGTCAACATCGATGATCTGAGGATGCGACTCCATGTCGGTGAGCGCATCGCGCGCCTAACCGAACGCGTGCGCACACTGGAAGGGATACTGCCCATGTGCGCTTACTGCCGGCGGATCCGCGATGAAAAGGGCGCTTACTCGAACCTCGAGGAGTATGTATCGGACAAGACGCCTGCTCGATTTTCTCACGGAGTTTGCCCGGACTGCGCGAAGGAACATTTCCCGGACCTCGCGCGATGAAACTCGCCCTGGTCGCCAACCCGCTGGCGCCGTCCGCGGACGACGCCTTCTGCCGCGAGATCTCCTACCGCGCCCCCACGCGCGGCCATCAAATATCAGTCATCACGTCTACAGCGCAGATACCGAAAACGGACGCGCTGATCGTCAACGGTCCGCAAATCGAATCATTGTCGGCCGCATTACGGGCCGATCTGCCCACGCTCCTGCGCCTCGTCGACCCGCTCGCAAGCGAACCGGCGGCGGCGGCCGCCGAGCTTAAACGGCTCGCGCTCGCCTGCCGGCACGTGCTGGTTCCCAGCGCATTTATGAAGTGCCTGGTAGAGGCATGGGGCATGCCAGCCAACCGCGTGGCCATCGTTCCTTACGCTTACGATCACGTCTTCGCCCAACAAATCACGCTCGTCACCATGCGGGCGTCACGTCCTTCCACATTCGGAATGGTGACTTCGGGAATTATTAATTCGGAAAATCTGGCCGGTTTTGAGACTGTCCTCTCCGCGGTCTCTCGACTTCGTCTCGAGTGCCAGCTGTCCGTAATCGGAACGGGCCCGGCCCTTGAAGCGCTGAAAGCCCGGGCTCAGTCGTTGCTGCTCGGCCCGCGCGTCAATTTCCTAGGAGATTTGTACCCCGCCAAGAAAATGGAGCATTTGCGGGCGGCCAAAGCTTATATCGAGCCTTCCCTGCACCAAGGATTTCCCTCCTTCGTCCTGGACGCGATGAGCGAGGGCTGTCCAGTGGTCGGCGTCGGCGCCGGTCCCGTGCCGGAGCTGGTGCGCGACGGAGAAAATGGCTTGCTCTACCGAAACGGCGACGCGAGCTCGCTTTCCGAGCAATTGACGAACCTGGCTTCCACTCCGGGACTTTCCCTTGAGTTGATCGCCGGGGGCGTGCGCACCGTTGAGGAACGCACCTGGGATAAAACCGCGGCTTGCGTATTTGATATCGTCGAAAACCTTGAGGTGACCGCTTGATTTGCGCGCTGCTGATCGACCCCGACGATAGCCCCGATTTTCCCGGCAACACCGCCGAGGTAATGAGCCGCCCGCTCGCCGCCTATCCGTTGATGGCCGCGAAAGGATCGCAGCATATTGGCCGAGTGTATGCGCACACCGTCTCTCCCATCGTCGCTCGGACTGCCGCCCAATACGGCGCGGTCAACTTGATTCCCCAAAAAATAGCGGATGGGGTGCATTGGAGCGACGAAGCACTGATCGTGCACGCCTGGAAGCAAATCGTCGACGACCTGAAGGCGGAGCAGACCTCGCCAGAGCTGCTCGTCGTCCTCTTCGCCAACACCGGCGCCGTGAACTCGACGCTCATCGACACGGGTATCCAGGCTCTGCTCGACGATCCTTTCCTGGACTGCGCGGTGACCGTCTCGTGCTACGACCGGTGGACGCCGCGCCGCGCGTTGCGCGAAAACTCTTCTGGCCAGCTCGAGCCGTACGCGGCGTGCGTGGAAGACGCCGGCACGGCGTGGTTCCCGGATTGGGGAGCGGTCGTCGTGCGACCGCGCATTTTAGACGCTCTCAAACCCGATTCTGCTCCCCTCGCCTATCTCGGGAAAAAAATCCTCCCGCTGAAGCAAGTCGGCGGCGGCCCCGTGGACCGGCAATGGCAGGTGCCAAAAATGGAGTACTGGCTCAAGAAACAGGGCGTGCGCGACCATCCCCGTCCGGAGCCCCAGCCTAAACTTCAGCCTGCACCGAAGACCAAGCCCAAGACGCAACTCGGCTGATCACAATGGACGAAGGCAATAAGCTGTGGTTTTGGCGAATTAGCGCCCGGCACACGGGAAACGCCTGGAGCGAATTTTTGCTTGATGGCACCGACGCCGCATTAAACGCTCTTCTTCATGAAGTCCCACTTCTCACTGGGAATGTGAAGACAAAGGATTTCCGCTGCGCGAAGCGCGATCCAGCGGAAATCGCCGAATGGGAGAAAAAATACCAGGCTAAAATGCAGTGTTTCGGTGCGCTGCGCCTGGTTTATTCTTCTCGCAACACGGACGACAAGCCTACCGAGATTACAAATGGCGTGGCAACGATGTTTTTAAACGAAAAGACGCTTAAAGAATTTCTTAAAGCCCTCGAGTTTTATCGTAGCGGCCATTATCAGGCGACCGCTCTAAGCGACGTCCTTTTTTGCAGCGACTGGCTGGGCGTCGACTAGTATGCGCCGATCAGCGCGCGGAGCGATTCTCGAGAGAAGTGATGCGGCGTTCGTGATCGGTCAACGCGGCTTCAAACCGGTCCAACGCCTTGGGCAACGTCGCCGATTCACGCCAAAACGTTTCCATCCGGCCGACCGCGCGGTCGAGGGTCGTCGCGAAATAATTTTCAAATTTTTTTATTCGGGCGATAAGCCGTTCTTCCAGCGCGACCGTCTCCGTCCTGAGCTTGATCATTTCGATGGCGAAATTTCTCTGAATACCTTCCATCGTGTCGAATCGTTTATCATGACCGTCTAAGCGACGCGCCAGAGCGTCGGTATCGGCTTTCGTGGCGACGCGGTTCTGTTGCTTTTTCACCATTTGATACTACCTCGTTTGGAAGGATTTTGGCCAGGGCCCAAAGACCTAAATACATACGGCCCTCCTGCCAAAAAAGTTCCCGAAAGACGTTAGCGACGGACCGAAGTAAGCGCGCGCTCTACGACATGGGCCGCGAAAGGCATCGCGCAGGTAAATCCCGGCGACACTGCGTTGAGCACGTGCAGCGAGCGAGAATCTCCCTCCAGGACAAAATCCGTCACCAACGCGCGTTTCTCAATGTCGATCAGCTGCGCGCGGATACCAGGCGTTCCCCAGCGGCGATACTGACTCGGCTCGACTCCCTCGGCCAATTTTTGGGCTAAGCCCACCATCACGCGCCGCGAATTCTTACGGAATTCCTCCCACGCCAGGCGCCGAAAATCAAACCCTGCGCTTAAGAACAGTCCCGATTGGCGAAAAGCGATCTCGACGAGTTCTCGCGCCGAAAAACCGGAGAATCCGCCGTAGTTCTCCCGCCACAACGCGGGTATCGCCGTCGGGCCGATTTTCAAGCGGCCGTCGACCGTGACCGTGAAATGCACGCCTAGAAAGGGATTGTGTATGTTAGGCACCGGATAAATGTGCACGCGAAGCGCTTGCGGCGCCTCGTCGGAATACAGATAAAGCCCCTTGAACGGCAGTATGCGGTAACGCTTCGAAAATCCGTAGTCCCGGGCGATGCGGTCGGCGTAGAGGCCGGCCGCGTTAATGACCATGCCGGCCTCGATCTCCCCTTTTGAAGTGCGCACGACGCGACCGTCATGGCTGACGTAGGCCTCGCTCCAACTCATGTGGACACCTGCGCTCGCGGCATCGACCGTCAATGTCGCCACGCACATCGCCGGATTGACGGTCGCTGTCGTCGGCGAATACAACGCCCGCTGAAAAGTCCGCGCGCGCGGCTCGATGGTGCGCGCCTGCGCTTCATCCACCGAATCGAGTGGCACCCCGTTGGCGCGCGCCCGGCTCAGAAGTTCGTCGAGCACCGGCAAGTCTTGCGGGCGGGACGCCACGACCAATTTCCCGCACGCGCGTAGTGGTAGGCGATGGTCGCGACAGTACTCCGACCAAGCCCGATTTCCAGCGCGGGTGAATTTAGCCTTCAGGCTATCGGCGGTGTAATAAAAGCCGGCATGCAGAACGCCGCTGTTGCGGCCGCTGGCGTGACGCGCGGGACCGTCTTCCTTGTCCACGAGCGACACAGACGCCCCTGGATGGCGCCGCTTAAGCTCGCGGGCAATGGAAAGGCCAATGACCCCGCCGCCGATCACCAGAAAGTCGCTGGTCTTCACTAAGATCGAACCGTCGAGATTTTAGACGCGATCAACCTCTTAAATTCACCGACATCCTTTATCGAACGGATTTCTGAAGTCTGAAAGCGAATGGAAAATGCGTTCTCCGCCCCGACGATGAGGTTGATCTGGGCCAAAGAATCCCAGCCCTCGACGTCGGCCGCGGTCATATCGTCTTTAATCGTCAGGTCCGTCCGGTCGAAAACCGCCTGGAATATTCTCTCGAGCTTGGCATTCAGGGCCTGGTCTTCCATTGCGTTTACTAGGCCTGCGCCGCGGGTCCTTCGACGAGCTCAGCCAGCGTTTCGGCGACCTCGGCGGCAGTCGTCAGCCGGCCCTGCCTCTCGCGGACCGCGTCGACAACGATACGAGGGAAATCCTTGATCATGTCCGTGTCGGTCATCCCCGGAAACGATGTGGCGACAGTAACGCCGCGCGACGCGGCTTCAGCCTCGACGGCGCGCGCCAGGCCCAGCAGCGCGTACTTGGCGCTGACGTAAGCGGACATATACCCCGGAGCAGCACCCTCGGCGACACTTGATAAAACGAACACCACGCGACCGGACTTGCGCTTCATCATCCCGGGCAAAGCCTTGCGGCAGCACAGCGCCGCGCTCAAGGCCGTCACCTGCCATTGACGCTCAAACTCCGCCGCCGTCGTTTCCGAAAGTCGCGCGTAGCGCGGGGGTGCGGCTGCGTTGCACACGAGCGCGTCGAGCCCCTCTGCGGGCACCTTGGAGAACATCGTATCGACGAACGTCCGGTCGGACGCGTCGCCCTTCAGTACGAGGGCCTTCGCGCCGCGTTCCTCGACCAATTTCGCGACCGCGGCGGCTGCGGCATCGGACGTCGCATAATTAATTGCGATCAGCCGCCCCGGCCGCGCCAATCGCACGGCGAGTGCCGCACCGATACCGCGGCTAGCACCCGTGATCAGGCAGCTCCACTGGCTCACGCGAGCACTCCCGCCTGGATTTTTCCAGAAATAACCACTTCGTCCGCAGCGTTACGCGCCGAGATTTCCAGGACTACCGCCCGAACCGCCTCGATTTTCTGGACTACGACCGCCTCAAGCTTGAGTGGCGTGTCGGCCGGCACCGGCTTGCGGAAATCAAAGCGCGCGCTTTGAAGCAGGCAATCGCGGCCGGGTAGCAGCATCCCGCAAATCGTCGAAAAGAACGCCGCCGTTAACAAGCCATGGGCCAATCTATTGGGAAATCCGCGCTCCCGTGCAAACTCGTCGGACATATGCATCGGATTGAGGTCTCCGGTGAGTCGCGCGAAGGCGTCGATCAATTCCGGGGTCAGGCGCACGTGCATCGCTACCCGTTGGCCAACAACGATCTCGTCAAACGTCAGGATCGCGGCCTTGGCCTCGTTCATGAATTAGCGGATTATATCAATTTGATAGAATCGCGCTTCCTCCTATGGCAGAGCTCCGCGCCTACCGCACCGGCGACGAGGCCGGCATACGCCGGCTGTTCGAACTCTGCCATCAACGCCCTCTCGACGCCGACGTATGGTCTTGGCGCTACGCGGCCCGGCCGGAGGGCGCGCCGGTCACCACGATCGCCGAGGACGACGGTAAAATCGTCGGTCACGTCAGCTCCCTGCCCGTATATTTAGAGCGCGGCGCGCGCGCGGCATCCTCCGGAATGTGGGTCGATTTAATGGTCGACCCCCGCCACCGCAACCTGACCTTGTTCCTGGACATGGCCGAGGCGAACCGACGCCTCTGCGCCGAGCGCGGCGTCGAGATATTATTCGCATTCCCAAACGGTAGAAGTTCTCCCGTGCTTAAACGCATGCTCGGCTGGAACGATATGGGCGATATACTCGCCCTCGAAAGCGCGCTGGGCTCCGTGCGCCGACCCGAAGCGGTCGGCGCGCGCGTTTCGCCCATCGAGTTTTTTAATTCCGAATTCGACGGCGCCTGGAATGAATTGCGGCCAGAAGGACGCTGGTGCGTGCGCCGCGACGCGCAGCGCCTAAAATGGCGTTATCGCGATCGTCCGAACGCTCGTTACCTCGCCTGGGCCTCGCACGACGCCAACACACGCCTGAACGGTTGGCTTGCGGCCAAGGTCTTCGACGGGCCGCAAGGTCGCATTGGCGACATCCTCGACCTTTGGTCGACGCCGCAAGGTCCCGCGATGGCCGGCCTGCTTAACGCCGTTTTCAATTATTTTCAAAACGAGAAAGTCGCGATCGTTTCCGCTTGGGCTTTGGAAGGCACGCCGCAGCGCAAGGCACTCGAGGATTGCGGCCTACGGCCGCACGAAGATCGCACCCATCTCGTCGGGCGCTGGACGGCGGAACGCGGCCCGGATTTCCCGTCGCGACACGCCGATTGGACGCTGTTCAAAGGAGATTCCGATGTCTTTTAATATTCTGGCCGCCTCCGCTCATTTCGACGACGCCGAACTGGGCTGCGGCGGCACGCTCGCCCGCCACGTCCGCGCCGGAGATAACGTTCATGTGTACGTGGCTACCCGCTCGGGCTACGGAAACATGAAGGGCGAAGGTGTTCGTTCGAATTCCGTCGCGCGCGCCGAAGGGATGCGCGCCGCCAAAATTCTCGGGGTGAAGGTCATCGAGGGAACTTTCGAGACTTTCAATTTGAGATACGAAGACCCGCTGATCGCCGCCCTGCGGCGAATCATCGAGGACCATAAAATCGACACCGTCTACCTTCCCTGGACCGGTGACGCGCACCAGGACCACCGCGCTCTCGCGCGCGCCGCGATCACCGCCGGCCGCCACTGCCCGCGCCTGCTCATGTATCGCATCAACTACTACGACACCGACGAGGCGTTTGTCCCCCGCCACTTCGTCGACATCTCGAAGACGATGTCCGTCAAGCAGAAGGCGCTCAAGGCCCACGCCTCGGAAATGAAGCGCACGAAAGGCCGTTGGCTTGAGTACGTCACCCAGGAAGACCGCAACACCGGCATCAAGCTCGGCGTCGAGCACGCCGAGGGTTTCCAGCCCATCCGTTATTTGGCCCCGTAAAACCCCGCCTTAGAAAATGCGGAACTCTCCGTCTTGAGCCGAGCATCCGCCAAGTTCGACTGGAAACGGCAGTGTTCGGGTGAGTCCGAAAATCGTGCGCAATGCCGTGCGGTCGCCGACAGTCTTCACATCAAACAAGGGGCCGTTCGCACCGTAACGAAGCAAAATCCCCGTCGGCAAGGGGAGCGGCCCCACGGCGGCGGATATCAAGGATAAGCGGCAACGACGCGTAGCGTCTCCCGTCGCTGCCGATAATTCCCCGGACACGGGCAATCCCTTGACGCTCACCACGGCGCGAATCGTCCCGTCCATGGCCAGCGATTTGACGCGAATGCCTGCGCGCGTTAAAAACGCGTTCGCCGCGGCGGCGCCGACGCGCGCGTCCTTGATCGTGACCTTGCCGATCCTTAAAAGGCGCGCTCCGTCGCGATCCGGAACCAAGACGGCATCGTCTAGATCAATCCGGAAATCGCCGATCTCGACGCCCTTGAAGCGAACGCCGGAGCTCGAAATCGAAGCCCGGCGATACGTTCCCCTCTTCGCATCCCATCTTCCGAACGCAATATCGGCGCGCGAAATTTCAAACGGCAAAGACGAATATAACGGCAAGTGGACGCGGGAAGTCACGAACGGCGGCTTCAATAGATGTTTACGTCCGAAAAGCACCGCTGACGAGCCATCCGGCAGCGGCCAACGTCCGCGTTCCTCGAAAGCCTTCTGAAACCAACCGTGCGGATTTGCGATCTCGGCTTGCGCGTTGAGAAAATCTGCGACGACCACCTCCGGGCCGAGACGTCCCGTCTTCCAGATGATGAACGGTGACAACTCCCAAGGTATGTCGTGCACGCCGCGGAACTGCATATTGTCCAGTCCGCGCGCGTCGGCGGTCCAGATGAAGCCCAATTTATTGAAACGCTCGTCGTTGGCAATAACGGTCACAGCTATGAGCGACGGTCCGCCGCGAGCCTGTGTGGCGATTGCGTCCACGATTTCGGCCAACTTCCAGTCTTCCCGCGCTGGCGCGTCTAAAGATCGCCCGCGGGAAGCAGAAACGAAGGCATATGCCGCTGCAACCCCAATGGCCGGCGCCGAGGTTTCCGTCGCGAGCACTGCCAGCCCCGGCAAACCGGGCGCTAAAAAGCGCATTTGTCGATTCGGGATCAGCGCCCAAAAAAGATAGGAACTCAGCACCCACAGAGAAATCAAGCCCGCGCCGCGCGACCCATTTTTACGCCAACGCCAGGCACCGACACCGGCCAGGATCAGGAACACCCATCCCAATTCCGCCGGCAACCAACGCGCGTATTGGAAAAATGCCGCGCCTCTCCAGAACGGAACCACAAAATCATTCGTCGCCTGTGTCAGACGGACGACGACCAGTGGTAGGCGCACCAAGTACCAAGGTAATCCGAATAAGGCGGCCACTCCGGCAGCGAGGAGAACGTTCCTACGTGTCTTGCGCCCTCGCAGCGCTTGGCCGGCGACGAAAAATGCGGGGAACATGTAGGTGAAAAAGCTCCACTTGTGCATTAGTCCCAACGCAAATACCGCGCCAAAAGCGAGCGAACCGCCACGGCTTTGGAAGCCTTCGGTTCTCAAAAGCGCCCAATACGCCAGGGCAACGACCGCCGTCAGCGCGAGGTCGACGAGCTGGGTATGCAGCAGTCCTTGGATTAGAGGCGTGCAGCATATAAGAATCGCCGCTAGCGGCGCGGTCGCATCGCGGCGAAATCTCCAAACGATCGCGAAGATGGAAACGGCCAAAAGGCATAGGTAAAACCAATTCAACCACAGAGCCGCACTTGCCGGGTTCGTCGAAAAATATGCCAGCGCGAGTCCCAGGTGATACAGGGGCGGAAAGGGGGGCATGGTGCCATTGGGCGTATAAAACCATACGTCCCCCCAATTGCCCGCCGAAATCGCTGAGAAGTATTTCCAGGCGACCTGCATGTGGTTGGCCTGGTCCCAGGCCGGTGGCCGAACTTCTGCCGCAATAAAGGCGTGCAGTTTCCACGCCTGCCACGCCAAGAACAACGCCAAACTCGAAGCACTTCGACGCATCAAGGTCGCGCTAAGCGGATTTCACCAGTATGTAGGAATCGTAAATGGAGCCGGCGCGCCGTATCCGCTTCGTGAAGAATCCGCCGTCCGCGAACATTTTCGCGTATTCGGACAACGTGTAGTAATGGTCGCCCATCACGGGCTCGGTCGGGAAAAGATCATGAACACCGGGAAATAGGCCATTCGACTGGAGCTTCTTGCCGAACCGTTTCAATTGGACGCTTTCCGGAAGGACGCGTCCCAAAACGAATTTAGCCGCGTTTTTTAGGTACGCGCGGACGACGGGAAGCCTATGTTCGCCGATGACGATGACTATGCCCGAAGGCTTCAGCACTCGCCGAATCTCCGCCAACAGCTCTTGCGGCCTTTCCGCGTGATGAAAAGCCGCGGATAAAAAAGCGAAATCCAGCGAAGCGTCGGGCAGGCGCAAGCTGTAAAAACTTCCCAGAACCAGTTCCACTTTGTCTTGGGGAACACCGTAATGGCTTAACAGGGCGGGCCCTTGTTTCGTTAAGCGATGCTGGGAGTATTCCAGGCAATAGAGCTTGCGGACCGATTCGAGCGCGGTCAAATGCGGCGCCGCCCACAGATTTCCCGCCGCGAGGTCGATGCCCTCGCCCTCAAGTCGGCGACCAAATTGTTCCCGCAACGCCCGAATGCAGAGCGCAAGATCGTGTATCGACCCGATTTCTTCTAAATAGGTTTCCAGCCTCGCGAAATTGCCGTCCAGAACGTCGGTTTCCTTGCCTTCCTCGTTGGTTTCGCTATCCCAGTAATCTTGATACTCCATCTTCGCCGGCCCGACTTCGTCCAGCCAGCGGGCGAAACGATAGGGCGGGATATTGCGCGGTTCTTTCACTGCGTTTTGCGGATCGGCGGACACGGTTTCGATATTAACATTTCTGCTAAACTCACGCTTTACAAGCCAGATGAGCTCCCGCGTCGCCGTCGCCTCCCGCTCTTTCTCCAAGCATCCCGTCTTGCGCGCGGAGCTCGAGTCGCGCTATCCCGGAACCCGGTTCAACGACGAAGGCGTCTCGCTCAAAGGCGACGGTCTTATCGCTTTTCTCGAAGGCTGCGAAAAGGCCGTACTTGCGCTCGAAGTCGTCGACGACGCTCTCCTTTCGCGCCTGCCGGCGCTCACCGTGATCAGCAAATTCGGCGTCGGCCTCGACTCCTTCGACATTCCGGCGTTGGCCAAGCACAGCGTGAAGCTCGCCTGGACCCCGGGAACCAACAGCCGCTCGGTGGCCGAGCTGGCACTGATGTCGATTTTGGCCTTGTTGCGCCGCTTACCGGAAACGATGACGGACATGCGCGCGGGCTCCTGGCGCCAACTGAAAGGCGGGACGCTTTCGGGAAAGACCGTCGGGCTGGTCGGATTAGGGGCCGTCGGCCGAGAACTCATCGCTCTGCTCGCTCCGTTCGGCGTCGACGTTCTCGCCCATGACCCCGCGCCGGACCGCGTATTCGCCCAACTTCACCACATCGACCTGGTTTCGCTGGAGGACGTGCTCCGTAGTTCGGATATCGTGAGCCTCCACCTCCCGCTGCTGGACGCGACCCGCAATTTGATCAACGCTTCAAGGCTCGCGCTGATGAAGCCCACCGCGATGTTGGTCAATACCGCGCGCGGCGGGCTCATCGATGAGGCCGCGTTGGTCGCGGCGCTCGACGCCGGCCGGCTGGCCGGCGCCGCACTCGATACGTTTGCCGTCGAGCCTCCGACCGACGAGAAACTGCTAGACCACCCGCAGATCTTGGCCACCCCCCATATCGGCGGCAGCACGGAGGAATCGATCCTCGCGATGGGCCGCGCCGCGATCGCCGGTCTCGACTCCGCCTGCAACGCCGCGGAGTTCCTGCGCCGATGATGCGCTGCGATATCCGCAATCCTCGAGCCGCCGATCTTATTGCCGCGTTGCTGCCCCGAGAAGGGCCTTCCCTTTGGTCGTCGCCGGACATCGTCCCCGTTCATTCCGGCAAGGCGGGGCTGAGCCACGTCTTGTCCTACTTGCGGTCGATCGGGATTCTCGAAAACAAGAATTCGAAGATCCTGACGCCGCCGGGACTCGGCTACTGGGTGTACAACGCGATGCGTCCGCACGGATTCCCGGCCCTGCACGCCGATCCTGAGGTGAAGGTCGCCGTCGTCTACCATCAATACGGCTTTTCTCAAGACCTCGACGCGATCAAGGACGAGTGCTCTCGTCGAAAGATTGTGTTCATCGAGGACTGCGCCCACGCGCTCGAAGGAGCCTACAAAGGCCGTCCGCTCGGCACGGAAGGCTTGGCCGGCATTTACAGCCTCTCGAAATTCTACCCCAGTCAGATCGGCGGCGCCGTGCGCGCCGCGGACTCCGCGGTGCGGGAGCATGTCTCGCGCCTCGAGAAATCCGGCAGCGTCGCGCTGGGCCTGTTCTCCTTCGGCGTCAAATGGGCCGCGACGCGCGGTTCTTCCGAGCGCGGAGATTCCTCGGTGGCGCGACGACTCAACGAGCTCGCCTACGCCGCGTCTCCCTACAGCTGTAGGCTGCGGTGGTCGGGAAGGATTTGTACCGTGCCCAACGTGCGCGACGAACTGGCGGCGCGGCGGCGCAATTACGCGCTGTACCGCCGATTGCTCCCGGAACATGACGAGCTTCAGGCGCTGGAACACGACGCGCTGCCCTATGTCGTGCCGCTGATGCACCCGCGTCGCGACGCGCTCGAAAAAATCGCCGCCACCTTGCGCGAAATGGCACTGGACACTGGAATTTATTCGTTCGACGCCGCGCGGAACATCTTCAACCCGCGCTACGTCCCGTGCGTCTGGCTGCCCGTGCACGGCGGCATCGTCGAGGACCTCGTTGAAAGAATCGTCGGGGTCGTCAAGAAATGGCTGTGATCGACGATCTTATACGCGTTTTTTCGCCCTCCGGGGAAGGCCAAATCCACTGGACCTCGACGGCGCGCAGCGCGCTTCGCCCCGTCCTTCTCCACCTGCGCCGGACCGGCGCGCTACCGGACGAGAATAGCGAGGTGCTCGTTCCGCGTTGGGTTTGCACGGCCCTCTACAACGCCACGCAGAAAATCTGTTTCCCCTCGACCCAAGACACCTCCTCTTTGCGCGGGGTTTTTGTCTATCACCAATATGGATTCCCGCAAAAACTCGATCGGATCGCGCAGCGCTGCCGCGACCGGAAGCTGTTTCTCATCGAGAACTGCGTGAACACCGTCTTCGACGGCCCCTCGCCCCAAGGGATGGGCGAAACGGGCCTGGCGAGCGTTTTCAGCTTGCCCAAAATGTTCAACACCGTCCTCGGCGGCGCCCTCGTCGCGAGGGACCCGGAATTAGCAGCCTTCTGCGCCGAGTACTTCCGCGACGACGAGCCGTGGATCTCGCGTCTCTCGCGCGGCGCAAGGTGGCTGCACGATTCCCCCCTGCAGATACGCTCAACGCCCTTTCATGAGACGGTTTACTCTATCAGCGACTACGGGCGCGGCGCCCGTCCCGCGGACGAAGCACTGCTGCGCGCCGACATAGAGGGCGACGCCGTCGGGCGCCGCAAAGCGAATTACCTTCATCTGCTTCGTGAATTTTCCGACGTGCCTTTTTTTAAAGATCTTGAAACCGACGTCGTTCCCTTCGCGGCGCCGCTGTTCGGGCCCGAGGAATTTCTCGGGCGGCTCGCCCCGCGCCTCGCTTTCGAGGGGTGGGACACCGGGATTTACCGCTTCGACGTCGCGCGCGACCTTTTCGATCCCCATTTCGTCTCCTGCGTCCCCTTGCCCGTCCATCAGAATCTGACGACGAGCCGGATGGATTCGCTGATATACTCGGTTCGTCAGGAATGGAGATCCTTTAATGGCCAGCGATAAGAACCGCCGCATCGTCGCCAACTACGACGAGGTCGCGCGCGTAAGCCCGCTGGACATCCTCCTTACCGGTCGGTACTCGTCAAGCGCCTTCGGCTATGCGGGCAGGCTCGGCCGTTTTCTCGCCTATGAAATGGAGCTGCACCCGACTGACCGCGTCCTCGACGCAGGATGCAGCGTGGGAGTTTACCACTCGGAATTGGCGTCCCGCGCCAACTTACTCGTCGGAGTGGACGCGTCCCCACGCTCGATCGACCGGGCACGGGCGCGGCACAAAAGCCTTCCGAACGTCGAGTACCGTGTCGTCGAGCTTACCGACCTGCAGGCCTCCGACTTTCCCCAACGTTTCGACAAAATCCTGTGCTACAGCGTCGTCCACTTTCTCGGCGACATGGCTGAACTCGAATCGCTGATGAAGGCGTTCATCGGGCTTCTCGAGGGTGGGCATGGGATGATTTTCTTGGGCGAGGTTCGTGAACGCGAGATGTACGAGCACTTCCAGCGCGGGCAGAACAAATCCTATCTGCGCAATGTGAAATTCTCCCTGCTGAAAAAGATCCAGAAGTGGCTGCTTCGCGGGGGCCGTTTCACCGAAGGCACCGCGCCGACCCTGTTCGGCCGTCGGGAAATAGAGGACCTCGTCGCGCGCCTCGGCGGCAAATGCGAGAGGATCGAGCAGGCCTCCTGGCATCCGTTCTATAATACCTGCGCGGACTATCGCCTGCGCTTCTAGAACATGGAAATCGTCCCCCTGACATCGGCGCTTTACCCGTCTTGGGACACTTTCTGTCTAAAAAGCCCCGATGCGTGGTTCTGGCACACGACGGCGTGGATCGACTACCACCTCGCCTACCGGCCGGACATGGAGCAGCGGTCTTATAGCTTTCTTTGCAAAGAGGGCGACCGGGTTATCGCCATCGCGCCGCTCATCCTCGGCATGGAAACCAAAGGCCGGAAAGTGTTCACGTTCAGCGGCATTCCCACGCCCGGTCCAGCGCTGGAGGAGGGCTTAAGCCCCGCGCGGCGCACGAAACTGTTTGAATTCATTTTTGCCTTGATCGAAGGGATGGCCCGCGACCTCGGCGTCTCGTACACCCGTTTCCAAGTCGATTCGCTCTCCCCGGGCCACATGAAGCCCACCTATCCTCCTTTCAACTACTTTCTCCAACATCATTACCTGGACTGCTCCGTCGCCGCCCAAATGATCGATTTGCGCGTCGACAAAGATACCCTGCTCGCCGGGTTGCGCCGCGACCATGCGCGCAACATCGAAAAGTCCCGCGAGTCGCTAGACGTGCGCCTTTACACCGGCGCCGAACTGACCGACGCCAAGTTCGACGAATACCGGCTCATGCACTCACGCGCGGCCGGGCGCGTCACGCGGCCGCTGGAGACGTTCCACATGATGCGCCGTTGGATCCAAGATGGCCACGGCTTCTTGGCCGAAGCGCGGGCCAAGGACGGCAAAAGCGTCGGGTTCGAGACCTTCCACGCCTACAAACGCAACGTCTACAGCATGTCGGCCTGCAACGAGCCCGGCTTCGAGCGCCTCCCCATCCGCCACCTGCTGCAATGGGAGTCCATCCTGTGGATGAAGGAACGCGGTTACGAGTTTTACGAGGTCGGCGACCAGCAATTCGGCACCCTTCCCTACGATTTCCCCGACCGCAAGCAGGTCGACATCAGCTTGTTTAAGAGCGGGTTCGGCGGCGTGACCGTTCCTGCTTTTCGCGGCGAGCGCTTCCACGATAAAAGCTCGTGGCAAGACGAATCCGCGCGTCGCGCGGCATTGTTCGCTTCCGGCGACGCCTGGAACGCCCCCGTCGACGCCGACGGCGCGCGCGCGTTGCTGCGCCGCATCGACGAAGCGGGCCGTCCGCAGACGTTGCGGCCAGAGGAGACTGACCCGATTCCCTCTTCGGCCCGCACTCTTGCCCAAGAGACGATACGCGACAACCCGGACGCCCTTCAGCGCCACCGCAATGGCAGCACCAAGGCCCTGGCATTCCTGGTCGGCGCCGCGATGAAGCGAGCGGAGCAGGGTCTCGATGCGCGCCTCGTGCGGCGGGCGCTCGAGGAACGCCTCGCACAATCGGTCGCCGATGGGAATCGGACTTGATACAATCTCGAACACGGCCAAAATAATATGCGACACCCCTCCAAGAAAGAATCAAAAATCCCCAATCCCGACACCGGTTTTCTGACCGGGAAATCTGTCCTGATCACGGGCGGGACCGGCTCGTTCGGACGGCATTTCATCAATCGGCTGCTGAAAACCGACGCGGCCAAGATCATCGTCTTCAGCCGCGACGAGCTCAAGCAGTCCGAAATGCAGGCGCAAATTTCCGACCCGAAGGGGCGCATGCGTTATTTCATCGGCGACATCCGCGACCGCAACCGCGTCTCGCGCGCCTTCTACGGAGTCGATTTCGTCGTGCACGCGGCCGCCCTCAAGCAAGTCCCCGCCCTCGAGTACAACCCGTACGAGGCCGTGCTGACCAACATCATCGGCGGACAAAACATTATCGACTCCGCGATCGACCAGAAAGTTAAGCGCGTCGTGGCCTTGTCTACCGACAAAGCCGTCAATCCGGTCAATCTGTACGGCGCGACGAAACTCTGCATGGAGAAATTGTTCGTCGCCGGTAACAATTATGCCGGCGGCGTTGGCACCCGGTTCAGCGCGGTCCGCTACGGCAACGTGATGGGCAGCCGCGGGAGCGTGATCCCGCTCTTCCTTGAGAAACGAAGCTCGGGGGTCCTGCCGATCACCGACGAGCGGATGACACGCTTCTGGATCACCCTCGACCAGGGCGTGGACACGGTGCTTTTCGCGTTGGGCTCCATGCACGGCGGCGAAGTGTTCGTCCCGAAAATCCCGAGCATGCGCATCACCGACTTGGCCAAAGCCCTCGCCCCGCGCTGTAAGCTTAAGGTCAACGGCATCCGCCCCGGCGAGAAGCTCCACGAAGTTCTGATGACTGAGGACGAGTCCGACCGCGCGGTCGAAACCGAGCGCTATTACGTGATCAAGCCCCTGTTCCAAGGTTGGGAGGGCGCAAACTGGAGCGGCGCCGGGCGCGTCCCCGAACGCTTCCGCTACGCCAGCGATTCGAACGACGTCTGGCTTTCCCCGCAGCAACTTCGCGACATGGTAACGAAGGCCGCATGACCGCGGGCCGAGCGGCCATGAAGGTCCTGCTCTGCACTTCCCAGGACATCAGCCGCAAGTTGGTGGAATCGTTCCACCGCAAGAAGGGAATCGAGCTGGTCGTCGCAACGCAAGTCACCCCGCGCGACCGCATTTACGGCTACGAGTCCGCCGTCGACTACTGCGCGAAGAATAAAATCCCTTGCTTGCAGCCCAAGCGCATCGACGCGGAGTTCATCGAAAAGGCCCGCGCGTTCTCTCCTGATATCATCGTCGCCGCCTATTTCCCGCAAATTTTCCCGAAAGCCCTGCTCAGCATCCCCCGCCTGGGTGCCGTCAACGTCCATCCGGGGAATCTGCCGCTCTATCGCGGCACGTTTGCCATCCCCTGGCAAATCTTAAACGGCGAAAAAGAACTGACCACGACGCTCCACTACATCGACGCGGGCATTGATTCGGGCGACATCATCGCGCAGAAGAAGGCCCCGATCCCACCAAACATAACTGGGTTCGATCTGTACAAAAAGGCGATGCACCTATCCGCGGACCTGGTGATCGAAAGCTTTGACGCGCTGGTCGCAGGATCGCTCAAACGCCGGCCTCAATCGGGCTACGGCTCCTATTACAACAGCCTGGAACCTCATTACCCCATCGATTGGAATCAACCCCGCGAAACGATACAACGACAGGTCCGCGTCCACGCCAAGCCCTATCTCCCAGCGTTCACCTATCTTTTTAACCGCTGCGTTTACGTGAACAAGGTCTCTTTCCTGGATGCGCCGAACGATTCCGCGCACGGCGCCGGCCTTATCGCGAAAGTTTTTCCAGATAAGCGCTTCGCCGTGGCTTGCGCGGACGGCTGGCTGCGCGTCGACGAGTACGAAGTCTCGCCGAAGCTTAGCGACAGCGAGATTCCTCTTCACCTGGCAGAAGGCGTCCGCCTCGGATGAAGCTCACCAACCTCGGCGGTGCTACAGGAATACTCGAGCATAACGGCAAACGGATGCTGTTCGACCCGTGGCTGAACGAGGGCATCCTTTACGGCTCCTGGTTCCATTGGCCGAAACTGAAATTGGGATTGTCGGACGTCGGCCACCTCGACTACATCTACATTTCCCATATTCACGAGGACCATTGCTCGGCCGAGACGATCCGTTATCTCAACCGCGACGCAGAAATCATCGTGATGGACCGTGAACCGCAAGTCCCCAACTTCATCACACGTTTTTTGAAGTACAACCGCTTCGTGTTCAAGAAAATCCATCGCATCCGCCCGGAGACGCCCGTCGAGATTGCTCCCGGCATGACGGTGGACATGGTGACGACCGACCCCGCGCACGAGTATAACTGGCAAATCGACTCCGGAATGATCCTGCGCTGGGGCGGTCAGACCCTCTACAACGCCAACGACTGCGCGCCGTACCCGGGAAGCATCAACTACATCCGCAAGACTTACGGCTCCCCCGACATCGCCCTTCTCCCCTACGCCGGCGGCTCCGGCTACCCCGGCTGCTACTCCAACCTCACCCATGAGGAGAAAGTTAAGGAACGCGAGCGCATCTTCAACATGCGCATGAAGCTTTTCGTCGACACCATCCGCGAGATCAACCCGAAAAAGGTCATGCCCTTCGCCGATCAGTACGTGATCGGAGGCAGCCGCGGCTACCTGAATCAATACCAGCCCCATCCCCCAAGCCCCGGCTACGTTAAGGAACACCTCGACGCCGCCGGCCTTGGCGACAAGCTGGTGCTGCTCAACTCCGGCCAGACCTACGACATCGGAACCGGTAAAAATACCCCGGACGAACCTTATTACCTCCACACCGAAGCCGAGCGCGAAGCCTACATCAAAGAGCTCGCCGACATGAAGTACGACCACGAAAAGGTCATCATGCGCGACGCCGTCCCCTTGGAGCGGATGATTTCCCTGGCGCGGGCCCGCTTATGGGCAATCCAAGAAAAGAAAAAGCAGTTCCCCGAACTCACCCTTTATTTCCACGTAACCAACCAGGACCGCCTGTTCAAGATCGACTACCGCACCAAAGATGTGGCCGAGCTGCCTCTAAACACAAAGCTCGAGACGCCATACCTCAAGCTCTCCGTCGACAGCACACTGCTGGCGATGCTGCTAATCAACCACATGTCCTGGAACATGGCCGACGCCTTTATCGACTACGAACGCGTCCCCAACGCCTACAACCAGCAGGCCTACGCCATGCTGAACCACCTCGTCGTTTAACGCGCGCCTTGCTCGCTATTTACCCAGGTCTGAAAATATCTGGTTAAACTTTTCGACTATCGCCCCGCGTTTTGGTTCAACTCCATCCGTGTACCCGGCCAAAGAATTCTCTGCGTCGCCTTTGACAAATGCAAAGTACTCCCTGCAGCTTCCTTTGGGGTGGACTTTCACATACGATACGGAAAGAGACCTGCCCCATCCTTGTTGCAATTGAACCGTGACAAATAAACACCTGCTCACGGGAATATCCGGTGAATCCACTTTGACGATGTAATGACCGAGAAGACCATTGGTCCCGTTCTCGCCGGGTAAAGTCCACCGATAAAGTCCTGAAATAATCTCATCGTCTGCCGCTTTTCGAACGGCTGAATCAGCGAAAATCGCGCTCACTTGAGCGAAACTTGTATCACCCGCATAAAGGCCACTTCTTGGGGCAGCGCGGGCTAAAGTCACTCCTAAGACCATTACAAGACCCAACATTGAGCGTTTCATATTTTCTCTCCTCTTCATCAGACTACTAAGGCAATCCCACCGACGTGCTCGACTGTGCCAACAAATGGCGTCTAACAAAAAGTATATCGGGATGAAATTTGTAACAGCGCGCTCATCTGAAGTAGGCCGCTGACCAGATCGGTAGGTTAATCGGCCGCGGCTTTGAGCTGTGCTTGGACGACCTTGAGCGAGAGGGTGCGCATTTCCGCGACAATG
>JANPGH010000118.1:0-17220 GCA_031423795.1 Elusimicrobiota bacterium
CGGCTCATACATCCGCCACTTCAAAGGCTCAGGCAGAATCAAAGACTTCTCTGGGCCTGCGTGAAGGCGTCCGAGCTGTCCTGGCCTTAGATGGTACTATTACTTATGCGTATATCAGTAATACATGGCTGTCCGCATACATGGCTGTCCGCAGACTTTGCGCGCGGCGATCGCGCCGCACCCCGCCCCCGTGCTCGACGCAGCGTCTCACATGCGGGCAGCGCGGACGAACATGCTGGCGGTGGCGGCGAATCTTGTCGCTTATACTCCCACCTATTTACGACGGGAAGCCATCAACGCGCTGACCGCTATGGTGCCTCACACGTGGGAGCATCCCAAATTATTCCCGACGAGGCCAGCGCCACACCCAGAGACGGAATTTTCCCGAAGAGAAACCCGCACAGTATATTGCAAACTTGGAGAATCTTCAGTCGCCGGAAGGCCTGCTTGCTGAAATGGACCGCTTGCAGTTGCTCGCAGCGACACCAAGGCTCTATTCGGCGGTGCCTTCAGAGCAGAATCGGATTCTTTAAAGCATGCGCGCCTGATTGTCGCGGCGCTGAATTGGCCGTATCCTATTGCCCCCGACGTAGCGCTTGATGTCGACGCAGTACCGCAACGCACCAATGAGGCGCATCAAATCGCCGCTGTCCTCGCCCACCACGGATATGCGGACACACGCGTCAATCTGGATAAGATGGTCGTTCCTCGCGGCGTGGGCGATTACAATACTCCGACATTGGAAATCCTCAAGCCATATGATGACGCCGTTCGAAGCATGCAATCGCACGCCATCGAAGTTCATGACGTATTGCCTTTCATCTTAGCACCGCGCGGCAACGACAGTTCCTACCTGGATCGATTACTCGGTCAATATGCGATCGCGGCGCAGTATACCGCCGACGGAGGATATTTGGTCACGCGGATGTCGGGCATCATTTACACTTATCGACGACTAAAGTCCACCATACTCGTGGAGCTTCAAAAAGTCGATCTCGCGCCCGCGGGGACTTTGCGCGCTCACATTGACGGCACTCCTTCGACGCTTTTGCGAGTACATGTTCTTCCCTATACGGCACGGTGAAACTATGAAAACACTTCTGATCCTTTCGTCTTTCCTTCTCGCTTCATGCGTCGGCGCGGGGTCCGCATCGGCGGCATCCGCCACCCTTTTACCGGGCGCGCGAATCATCGTCGAGACATTATCCCGGCTCGAGACAGCACCGCGAGGTCCCGGGATATGGAATGCAAGAATTCCAGATTGTGACACCGGCGTATTTAACTCATCCGATCGGTGATGTCCTTAATACCGTGCTGGCCCATCAGCTCAGCCCTGCGGCTCAGCGAGAGATCGACGTCGCCATCGCCGAGAAAAGGGGCGCATATCGCGCCATCGACCCGAGTTACACGGCTCCTGATGAGGCGCTACAACCGCGATTTGAAGGGGAATCAACCAATGGACTCCGTTTTTTTAGTCCCCTGGAACGTGACAGAATGCTCGACCACCTCGACGAAGCCCTGCGTCATCCCGAACGGGATGCGGCGTCCAATATTCTTAGAAGCAATAGAGCTTCCCTACAGGACGCCATTCTCGCGACCCGCGCGGAATTAGAAGCGACCGTCGCGGCGAATGGCGATGAGCGGACCCGTGAACTGATGCGGAAATTTTACCGGCGGACGCAGGGAAGAATGAATGAGATCGCAAACGAACTATTCGCCCGATACGAAGAAACGGTTTTCAACGGAAATTTATTCGCCTTGGGCCTGTATGTGGGTCATCCCGAAGTCGTCACTTGGCGCACGCCGCAGCCCCGATTAGAACGACAGGCACGCGAAATCGACGCCGCCTATCGGCTGCCTCCCACTGAAGCTCCTTAATACCGGCGCGACTTCTTCTCCGGGGCTGCGGCTAAAGGCAGCCGCCGCGCTTGAGTATCTCTCGCGCGGCCGCGCCATAGGGTTTCAGCGAAAAACAAGCATCGAGTTCCTTCGGCGATAGGCGCTTGGTCACGGCACGATCAGCGCCGAGGGTTTCGCGCAAAGTGCCTTTTCCTTTCCACGTTTTCATCGCGTTGCGTTGCACCATGTCGTAAGCCTCTAGTCGTCCCAGGCCGGCGTCGATCAGGCGTAGCAGCACTTTCTGCGAGAAAACCAGACCGTGGGAGATTTCTAGATTTTTTTTCATGCGCTCGGGATATACTTGCAGGCCGTCCAGAACGACGCATAGGCGGTCAAGCATAAAGTCGAGGACGATGTGCGCGTCGGGCAAGATGATGCGTTCATTGGATGAGTGCGAAATGTCGCGCTCGTGCCACAACGCACAGTTCTCGGTTACCGTTGCTTCGTAGCCGCGAATCAGGCGCGCCAGGCCGCAGAGATTTTCGCAGAGCACCGGATTGCGCTTGTGGGGCATGGCCGAGGAGCCTTTCTGGCCCTCGGTGAACGGCTCCTCCAGTTCCAGGCATTCGGTTTTCTGGAGATGCCGGATTTCGAGTGCCACGCGCTCGATGGCGCATGCGGACAAAACGATCGCATGGAAATACTCAGCAAGGCGATCGCGAGGGACGATTTGCGTGGAGACGGGCTCCGGATGCAGGCCTAGGGCGTCGAGTATTTTCGCTTCTATAGACGGTGGCAACTGGCTGAACGCACCTACCGCGCCGGATATTTTTCCATAAGCGATGACTTGGCGCGCCGCGCGCATGCGTGAAAGGCTTCGCTGCGCCTCGGCGTGCCAGCCCGCGACCTTGATGCCAAAAGTGATCGGCTCGGCGTGCACGCCGTGGGTGCGGCCGACCATCCAGGTCTTCTCGTGCTTGCGTGCGAGTGAGCGCATCCTTTTACCGACCTGCTCCCAGCCCTTGATCAGGAGATCGGCCGAATCGCGCAGCTGTATCGCGGTAGCGGTGTCAAGGACATCCGACGAAGTTAGTCCATAGTGGAGGTAGCGATCGACCTTGGGCGCGTCTTTCTTGAGTTCTCCGGCGACGGCCGAGATCATGCCAATCACCTCGTGGCCGGCGACTGACTCCTTGCGCCTTGAGGCCGCGAGCAGGGATTTCTCCAGGAGCCTTTTTAGGACTTGAAGTTCCTCGGCAGGAATTTCTTTCTCCTCGGCCAAGGACTTGAGCAGCTCTTCTTCGACCTTGAGCATCACCGCCAGCCGGTGGCCGTCGGACCAAATTTTGCCCATCGCCGGACGCGTGTAGCGCTCGATCATATCATTCCCCTTCCGGACCGATTTCATGAGCGCGCCGCGTGGTCGATAGCGGAACGCCTGCGTCACACTGCAGGCACGAGTCGGGCGGCGCGGCATCGAGAGGGTACGAAATCAGCGCGCGGGCGGGAACGCCCAGGCACAGCGGAGCCGACGAACGGTCAACCATAGCACCTACACCGACCACGCGCGCACCGTAGGCCTGGACCAACGCAATCACTTCGCTGTTGGAGCGGCCGGTCGTCAAAACGTCGACCACAAGCAGCGCCCGCTCGCCGCGGTCCAGCTTGAAATCGCGGCGGAAGGACATCGCGCCGTTGACGCGTTCGGTGAAAATCGCGCGGCACTTCTTGACTCGGGCGACCTCTTGGCCCAGCACGACGGAGCTCATGCCGGTGGAAATAACTACGTCCACGGGCGAGGCGAATTTGGCGACCAGCGCCTTGGCCACTTTTTGCGCGACATGCGGATATTGAAGCACCAGCGCCGTTTGCAGATATATCGAGGTGTGCAGGCCCGATGCCAAACGGAAATGCCCGCTCGCCACGGCCCCGTGTTCTTGCAGAAGGCCCAGCACGTCCATTTTATTGAGTCTCATCGGATTCTCCCCTCGCGTCATTGCGTTTGCAGCCTTTCCAACGCCTGGAAGCGCTTGGCGGCACGCCTGCGCCCTTCGTCCACTTTCTGCTCGATCTCGGCCTCGCCGATCTTTTTAAAGCGTGGTTCCAGCTCGGGTTTGTAAATGTCCCCTTTGACGCGAAAGCCGATCGCCGGGCGGCCGATCTCGTCCACCCACCACTCAGGCAGCGCGCTGCGGTAGCTCGTCAACCTGGTCAGGATGTTCATGTCGACTTTTTCCCGGGCGAAATCCGCAGTCCCTTCGGTGTAGGCCGCGAGTTGCGGGCTATCCACGTGGAAATAGCGGATCGTGACCACGCCGCGGGAGACCCCGTACTCCCCGTCGATGTTCGTGAAGTCCAGCGACTTGGGGTAGGCCGTATTGCCGCTGAAAACAGATAGGTTGTTCATCTTGTTCATAAAAACAAAGGGCAAAAAGACGACGCTCAAGAATTTATTGGAATTCTGCACTGCGGGAATATCCATCACGCGTCCGGGGCCAAAGCTGAGGCGAGCCTCGCCGCTTACTTTGTCCAGCTCCGGAGTAAGCCCGCGCAGCGTCCACAGCAGCTCCAGGTTCTTGCAGGTGAAATTCTGCTGCACGACCTCGCCGAAATGGAGGTGGCCTGTGGTGTCGGGAAATCCTTTCGGAATCGCGTACCGAAACTTTCGCAGCCAAGGACGCGACTCGCCTTCGTCCGCCACGGGACGACTCGAGATGGACGCGCGCACGTTCGCGATCAGCCGTGCTGCGGCGTCCCAATCCACCCGATCAACGGTGCCGGAAAGCACTATTTCTTTTGGCGCCATCGGATGCTCGACGCGCGCGCGTAGCCGCGCCCGAGCTCCTCCCCATCGCAAGTCCAGCCGGTTGATCGCCAAATTGTTCTTGTCCAGATTTATCGCCAGAACAATGTCCTCGAAAACGTTGCCGCCCCAGGAAAACTTCCCATCGGCCACCGTCGCCTTAAGACTGGTGAATTCGTCGCTGACGGCCAAGTCCGCGTCGACCGACTCCCAATGGCGGGTATCCCACGCCCCGGAAAACCTCCGCAAGGACAAATCTGCATCGTGGGCTTGTAATTGGTCCCATGCGCCGCTCAGCGACACGCGTCCGGTCGATTTTCCAGTCAGGCGCATGGCCTGAAGTGGCGGCCACCACTCCGCCACCTTTGCGATATCCGTTTCTTTGGCGGTCAATTCGACGCTGAGCGTGGCGGTGTCCGCACCAAAATCGAACACACCGTTGGCTGCGAGCGATCCTGCCGGAGTTACAACGGAGAGCGTCTCCAGCTCAAGCATCGCCGGAGCCGGAAGATTAGCTTTCAAGGACCAATGAGTCGTCGGAAGGCTTACCGACGACGGACGGCCAATGAGGGACTGCCACTCCCGCGGCCCCAGGCTCGGCGCCGTCACCCACGCCGCAATCGTCGGAGCCGTAAAACCAGCCACCGACGCGTTGCCCGACAAACGGATACCCTGGACGTCGACCGACAATTTATCGGCGGTGGCCTTGGCGTTGGACCAAGACAGCTTGGCGAGATCAACCCGTCCGGCTGCCTCTACGGTCGCCGAAATCGAACTCCCGGCAAAATTCATACCGGTTCGAAAGGAGGTCGACACTGGAAACGGACCGTCCGTCTCGAACCCCTCGATGCGCACGCGCAGCTTGTCGAAGCGGAACTTGCGGCGACGAAGTTGGTCGTCGATCAGCAACACCCCGTCCTCCAGGTCCGTTTGCGCCGCAGCCAAGGCCAGGGGCAATGTAGCTGAGCGATGAGTATCGCTGGAGCCGAAAACGTCGGCCAAGCCCCAATCCCCTTGTGCGTCGCGCGTAAGCGAAATCTGCGGGGACTGGAACAGAACGCTGTCGAATTCGAGCCTGCGCGCGAAGAGTGGCATCAGCTTCACCGTGACGATTGCGGTGTCGCACGAAAGCAAATCGGTCTCCCCGGTCTTGCCGCGCCGGATCCTCAATCCGATGACTTTTAAACCGCGCGGACTCAGCACCAGATGGTCGATCAAAACTTCTCGGTGAAGCTGGTTCGTCAATTGCTGCATGGCCAAACGCCGGGCGTCCTCGGTGCTGAAGGTCCGCGATAAAAACCATGCCGCGCCCACAATTAGAACGACGAGAAAGAGGAAGAGCCACCCCAGACCGCGAATGAACGCATGAGCGCCCTTGCGAAAATATCGCAAGACGACGCGCGCTTTCTGCAAAGCCATGAGGGGATTTTACTTCTTTCCCAAGCGATCGAAGAAGGAAACGACCTGGCGTCCATGTGCCGCAAGGGTGTGCGACGCTGCCGCCTCGACATTGGCGGCCGACAACAGCACCCGCCGCGATGGCTCGCCGGCCAGGCGGACCATCGCGGTCGCCAACGTCTCTGCGGTCAAATTCGGCAAGACGTATTCCCGAGACTCCCCGCTTAAGAGCTCGGCCGCCCCGACCTGAGGCCCGCAGATGACGGGCACGCCGCAGGCCATGGCTTCCAAGACGGTCATGCCGAATTCTTCCCATTGCGCGGCGTGAACGTAAGCGTCCAGCGCATGATAATAACTCTCGACGTCCCGCCGTGGCGGGCGAAAAGAGACTTTCTGCGCGATGCCAAGCTCCGCACACAGGTCCAAATACGGCCCCAGCCGGGTTTCCTTTCCGACGACCAGCACACGCGCCGTCGAGGCATCGCGGAAGGCGAGCGCGAAAGCGCGCAGGAACAGAGCGACTCCGCGCTTCTCGAAATCTCCGGAAGTGACCAGCCCAAACAATGGCTGGTCGACCCCGAGCCCCAATTCCCGTCGGATCTGGCTTCCGCGGGAAATCCGGTCCGTGAAGCGCAAGCGCGCCTCGTCATATCCTGGATACGCCACCGCAATGGAATCGGATGGCACGCCAAAGCGGCGCTCGACGTCAGCTTGCATCAGCTTCGAATTGGCGACCAGCAGCCGAAATCGCCGCTGCTCCAGCTGCAAAGCATGCATGCGTCCAACGGCGTCGTTGGCGGGCAGCGCGTGGCCGGTTGCGGCTTCAAAAGCCGCGTGCACGCAGTTGTGCAGGCTCAGCACGTCCTGCGTGAGCAAATCGCCGTGGCCGTGCACGACGTCAAAATCTCGGGCCTGACGCTCCGCAAGCGCCGCAAACAAGCGCCTTTTGAGCCATGAGCCCCACGGCCAACTCCTTACCCGCCGCGGAGTAGCACCCACGGCCTTAATCGCCACCTCGTCCAATCGCTGCGCAAAAATCGTGACGCTCCAACCGGCGTCGACGGCGGCACGCGCCTCGGCTAAAATCAGGCTCACGGCCCCCGATAATCCCTCAACGCGGCGCGCGGCGATCGCCAGGCTTTTCAACGAACTCCCAAAAGTAGTAAAACGGCCGCCGAGGCCATCGGCAGCCAGAAATTATCGTTCCAGAGACCCGCCGTCGCCTTAAGTTCGACCAGTGTGGCGACGATCGCCGATGCCAACGCCGGTCCCGCCGGCACACCCACGGCGACGGCCGCGGCGTAGCAAACCGCCAGGCAGGCGAGGCTTCCTTCCCAGGATTTCGGCCCGCCCGCGATCTTGGTCTTGCCGAAGGCTTTACCGACGAGCGCGGCCGCCGCGTCACCAAAAGACAATTGGCCGATCACCGCGTATACGATCACCGGATTTCCCTGGACCAGGAGCATCGCGCCCAGCGATCCGGCCGTCGTGTAGATAATTCCGCTGAAATGGCGCCGTTCGCTGTCGCGGATCATGCCCTCGAAAAAATTAACCAACGCGCGTTCGAACGCAGGCACGCGCAGGCGCGCGAGCTCAATGAAAAATACAACCAAAAGCCATGCCGCCAACGCCCACGCCGCGCGTGGCCAGCCTAGGACGTAGAAGACAATCCCATAGGCAAGCGAGAGCATGTGAAAAGCTTTACGGCCGAATTCCCGCGCCAAATCACCCATGTTATTGCGTAAAATTCCCGACGACTCTGCGTTTGAACGCATGAATCGAGGGAAGGCAGAAGGCGAATACTTTCGACCAGAACCACCATCCGTCCTTGAATGCCCCTTGAAACGAAAGCCCAAGTCTTACCGTCTCCGGAAACAAAACCTTGAGCACAAGCAGTAGAACGATGCCGTTGACCGCCGAAATCACCGCCCACGAAAACAGGGCGCCTCCAGCGGCCTTCAGATCCGGCTGCTCGACTTGGGTGAGCGTTTCCCAAGTCATCAATGCGTGAAAAGCCAACGCCCCGCCCAACAATGCCAAAAATAAAAGATCCGTCGCGGCGTGCGGCCGCGCCCAAACCAGGATCCGGTAACCGACGACGACGATTAGCGCATGCAACGGAATGCAATACGGCGCCAACGCCACGAACGCGTTGGACTCCGATAAGTCCACATGCCCGCCCTTTTCCTCGACATGGATCGCGAACACCTTGCCGCCCGACGACCAGGCGGCCAGCGCGTGCGTCAGCTCGTGGCCGGCGACGTACAGCCACCGGATCGCGCGCTTGAGCCACTCCACCCATCCGACCGGCTCGAGCATGTGGTGCAACAGCAACCAACCCGCGATCGTCAGCCCCATCCCAGCCAAAAACGGTTCGGCCGCAGAGTTGCCCACCGCGATCCCCGCCAACGCCTTGGCTGCGGCCCAATCGAGACATCCGGAAAACGGAATCAGGAAGACGCCAAAGAGCATGCGTAGCACGCGCTACTCGAGCATGTAGTCTTTGTAGGCGATTTTCTTGACGTCGAGCTCGTGCTTCCATAACTCCCGGGTCGTGCGCATTTTAACACGCGACATCACGACCCAGCGGCTCTCGGGCGGAGAGAATAGTTCCGCGGCCGTCTGGAACCAAACGTACGCGTATTTAAGCGAGCTTTCCGCAACCGCTTGATCCCGCTCGAAACGCGCGAGTGTAGCCTTTTTCTCGAATTCCAGCGGCGTCAGCGCGCCCGCCGCGCGCTCGCCCTCGAATTTTTTCAGACGCGCTGCGAGTTCGGCGTCAAAATACGCTTTTTTTAGTTCGGGATACTCGTTCCATAAAAGCCATTTCTCCCCTTCCTTGTAGGCCGAGCGGGCCCGAAGCACGACGTCGGTATAGGCCGCGGCGAAAACGAAGGCGCACAGACCTGCCGCTGTCAGCAGGACGCGTCGCCAGTTCAATCAGCCCTCGGCCTCGCGGCGCGGAGACATTTGCGGGGAGGTCCCCAGCCAGCGATGAAGTGCGGTGATGATTTTCATCGGCCGCACGGGCTTTTCCAAGAATTCCTTCACGTTGGACTCCAGGCGGATGAGTGCTACGCCCTGGGAGTCCATTTGGCGGCCGGTAACGACGATGATCGGAATGTCGCCAAAACCGGAGGCTTGGAGATCGCGGAGGATTTCATAGCCGCCCATGCTGGGAAGCATCATGTCGAGAAGTATGATGTCGGGATTGAGGGCCTTGGCCTTGCGCGTGGCTTCGATCCCGTCGGTGGCGCGATCGGTGCGAAAGCCTTCCTTTTTGACGACGTGTTCCATCAAGTCGAGAAGACTGACGTCGTCGTCGACCAGGAGCACCAATTTTTCACTCGGGTGAACAATCAAATTTTCATCCATCTCAGGACTCCGCTTCGGCTGAATTCTTTTTTTCCAAAATCTTATTCATCACTTCTACGAAACGCGGAGTTTTGATCGGCTTTTCGAGGAGGTCGACGACGTTCGATTCCTGGCGAATCATGTCCGCGGTCGACGGGTCGGTATAACGACCGGTGATGACGATAATCGGCACATCCTTCAGGTCACCGCGCTGGAGCTGACGCAGCAGCTCAAAACCGCCGTAGCGTGGAAGCATCAAATCCAAGACGATGATGTCCGGATGCGCTTCGAGGATCTTGCGATGGGCTTCCTCTCCGTCGTTGGCTGTGTCCACCGAATGGCCTTCTTTCTTAATGACGAAGGCCAGGAGATCGCGCACCCCCTCGTCATCATCGACGACCAGAATCTTTTTCTTTTCGTCGGCCATTAGCGTCATTACACCATTATGCCGCCGCCGTCTTCAAGGCCGCGGGGCGCGGGAGGATTGATATAATACGGCAGTGAATTTCGAGGATTATCGCTCCGCGCTGGAAAAAGCCGACAAGCTGGCCGGCACCGGAAACGATTCTGCAGCCGCCGTCGAGCTGCGGGAATTGGCCCTGGCCGATTTACCTCCCCTTGACCGAGCGTTGTGCTGGGTTGCTGCCGCCGGCGCGTACGAACGCTGCAAGGATGCCACCGCGGCACTTGCAGCGTTCGACGCAGCGGTCGCCTTGGAAACCCCACTACTGCGCTTTTCGGCCGCCTTTAAGAAGGCAGACTATCTGCTTCGGCTCGGTCGCAAGGACGAAAGCCGGGAGCTCTTCGGGGCGCTGCGCGACCGTCCCGAAATGACTTTGACGGAGCGAAACTCGGTGGACTCCCGCCTCAAGCTTCTGCGCCGCATCCCCGCCCCGTGACGCGACCCGCGCGCCGCATTCGGCGTTTATTAAAAAAAATGGCGATCGCGACGGCGATTGCCAGTGCAGTCTGGGTATTGTGGTTGCCCGACGTGCGTCCTCTTAAAAAACAGCCTCCCAAAACCACCGCCTATATTGAAATCCGCCGAAGTGAAGCGGCCGATAAAGGCCGGGCGCTGAACCTGCGTTGGACCTGGGTTTCCTATGACGCCATTTCAGAACACCTGCGTTCGGCCGTGATCACCGCCGAAGACGACACATTTTATCAGCACGACGGGATCGACTGGGACGCAATCCGCGCCGCCTGGGACGTCGACCTGCGCACTGGAACATTCCATTCCGGAGGATCGACGATTCCCATGCAATTGGCCCGCAACCTATATCTATCCCCTTCCAAAAATCCGTTGCGCAAACTCAAGGAAATGCTAATCGCGCGGCGCCTCGACCTCACCCTCGGCAAGCGCCGGGAGCTGGAAATCTACTTGAACGTCGTCGAGTGGGGCCGAGGAATTTTCGGCTGCGAGGCCGCGGCCCAGTCCTATTTCGGAAAATCGTGCGCGGACCTGACTCCCGACGAGGCGGTCGCGATGGCCGTCGTGCTGCCCAACCCAAGAAGGTGGAATCCATCCAAGCCCGGGCCCTATATTCAGCGCAATTCGGCGCGCATTGTGGCCCGGATGGCCGCGTCGGGTCTTTGGCCGGATCCTGCCCCTTAGCGTCACAAAATAGGAGAACACGACCTATGCCAACGCCGACCGAGATATTCGATGAGATCGAGGAAATCCTCAAAAAATATTGCGACGCTCCCGATGTCGTCGTGAAAGTGAAAATCACGTTTTCGCTGACGACGTTCGCCCTCGAAATCATCCGTCACCTCCACGATGCAAACGACGTCTTCGATCGCAGCCGCGATACGCAACTTCTCTTGTCCGAGAGCGATGCCGCACTGCTGCGCACGAAAGCTCAGGCCTATTTTGAATTTTTTGAACGCGATCCCAAAAAACCGCTCAGCACGACGCTTTCAATTTATCCGCATAGTCCGTGGAGCTTCGGGTCCACTCACTAAGACGACCGCGTGCTTAGGACGTCGGCTTTTTGCCCGGCGCAGGCGGCGATGCGGGCAGTGGCGGCGCGGGTGGAGTCGGCGGGAAGATCGCGAGCAATTCCGGGAATTCTTTGGCGCGCTTCCAATCTTTAGTGCTGTGAGCACCTTCGAGGGCGACCTTGGTCTCCGGCCCGAAGCCCGGGAGCTTACGCAAGGTCATCAGCAGGTGCGGGCCCATCACGGCTTTTCGGGCTTCGTCGTAAACCCAGAACCGCATCAGAGGTTGGTCGTCACCAGCGTTTCGGTCGCGGTCACTCCGTCGATGGCGCGCACGCGGCTGACGATAACGTTCGACAATTTATCCATCGTGTCGGCCTCTGCCGAGAGAATCATGTCCCAACCGCCGAATACCATATAGACTTCATTGACTCCCTCGATTGAGCGAATCAAGCTGACCGCGCTTTGTTCCTTGCCCGGACACAACTTGCACAAGACGAACGTTTTCATTCTATCTCCTCTGGTTCCAATCGATCGAACGATACTTCGTCTCTAAACGGGCGGCCGCGGCAAGCCACTGCGGCGCGATTTCCAAGGACGGACGCCGACCGAATTCCCGCTCAAGGCCGTCAATAATCGCCGCCTCGATGGCGTCGCGAGAAATTCCCAAAGCCTCCGGGCGAAGCGACCCCTGATAAAGGCCCTTGACCCCGCGTTTACGCAACGCGCCACCCAACACCTTCCGGTCGTCGCTCAAGATCAGGTCCATAGGCTCCGCGCGGGTGAAGCACGCCGCCGCGGCGCCTAGCGGGCGGCGCTGTGGTGAATAAAGCGCCGTGGTTGCGCCGGCGGTCTTCAGTCCCATGTGCACGCCGCGATGCACATTTTTATAAATGGCGTCCGGCGCCCAAATCCGCTCCCACGGGAAAACCAGCGAGAACGTGATGTCTCCGTCATGATAAACGATGCCGCCACCCGTCGTACGGCGCACCGGGGAGACGTCCCGCCAACCGCGTTCGTCGCACGCGACGCAAACGGCGCGATACGGCTGCCCATAACCGAATGTGCACGCGCGGCCGTGCCATCGGTAGAAACGTAAGGCCAAGGTATCGACTGGTGACGACACGAGCATCGCCTCGTCGAGGGCCATTTGCCCCGACGCGTCTAAAACCTGCGTCTTTAACTCAGCGCTGAGCACGAGCAGAAAAAGTTCCGGTCTCCGTAGGCGCCGTCGACGCGGCCCACCACCGGCCAGAACTTTCGTTCCGAGAGCCATGGCGCGGGATATGCGGCAACTTCCCGGGAATAAGGATGCGTCCAGGGCTCAGCGACGGCGGCGCGGGCGGTATGCGGAGCGTTCTTGAGGGGATTGTCCGTCTTCGACCATTCGCCGTCGGCGATGCGTCCGGCCTCCTCGCGGATTGCAATTAGCGCGTCGCAAAAGCGGTCAAGCTCCGCTTTCGATTCAGATTCGGTCGGTTCGATCATCAAGGTGGCGACGACGGGAAACGAGACCGTTGGCGCGTGAAATCCGTAGTCCATCAGGCGCTTGGCGATGTCGTCGACGTTGACGTCGGCCAGCGCCTTCAGCGCGCGCGGATCGACGATGCACTCATGGGCAACCAGGCCGCTGCGGCCCTTAAACAAGACGGGGTAAAAAGGCTCGAGGCGCTTAGCGATGTAATTGGCGTTGAGAATCGCATTCTGAGTGGCGCGCGAAAGGCCCTCGGCCCCCATCATGCGGATGTACATCCACGAAATAGGCAGGATCGACGCCGAGCCAAACGGAGCAGCACTCACCGGTCCGGCCTTGCGCTTGCCCGGCAGGTAGTCGGCGAGTTCCCTAATCACGCCGATCGGGCCCATTCCCGGTCCGCCGCCGCCGTGGGGGATGCAGAAGGTTTTGTGCAAGTTGAGATGGCAAACATCCGCGCCGAAATCTCCGGGACGGCACAAGCCGACCTGGGCGTTCATATTGGCGCCGTCCATGTATACGTAACCGCCGCGTTCATGAATCACCGCGCAAATTTCCTTGATCGACTCCTCGAAAACTCCATGCGTCGAGGGATAGGTGACCATGAGCACCGCGAGATCCTTCGCATGCTCGGTCGCCTTCTTTTTGAGGTCGGTCAAATCGATATCGCCGTTTTCTCGACAGGCAACCGGCACGATACTCATTCCCACCATCGCGGCCGTCGCGGGATTAGTACCGTGGGCGGAGACGGGGATCAGACAGGTCTTGCGCTCGAAGTCGCCTCTAGCATCTAAGGCCCCGCGGATGGCGAGAAGCCCGGCGTATTCGCCCTGCGAGCCCGCATTAGGCTGAAGACTGACTGAATGAAAGCCAGTGATCTCGGCCAGCCACTGTTCCAATTGGATCAACATCCTCTGGTAGCCTTGCGTCTGTTCTGCCGGCGCAAATGGATGCATGCGGCCGAACTCGGGCCAAGTCACGGGGAGCATTTCGGCTGCGGCATTGAGCTTCATCGTGCAAGACCCCAGCGGAATCATCGAGTGGACCAGCGACAAATCCTTGGCTTCAAGCATGCGCAAATAGCGCAGCATCTCCGACTCGGAGCGGTGGGAGTTGAACACGGCGTGGGTCAAGAATTTCGACTCGCGCTTAAGCGTAGCGGCAATTGCATCGTTAGGTACGGAAAACGCGAGTCCCGAGGCGACCGACGGGGGCGCGCCGAAAATCGTGAACAGATCGGCCAAGTCGGTGGGCGTGGTCGTTTCGTCGAGCGACACCGCCAGGATGGTTTTGTCGATGACGCGCAGGTTGATCTTCCTGGCCTTGGCGATCGCCAGGATTTCGCTGATCCTAGTTGAGGAGGCCTTGACCAACACCGTGTCGAACAGGGGCTCTGTGCCGACGTCCAATCCGAGGTGCTTAAGCCCTGCGCGTAGGCTGGTGGCCAAGGCGCGTATTCTTGCGGCGATGCGGGTTAGCCCCTCGGGACCGTGATATACGGCATACATTCCCGCAATCACGGCGAGCAGGACCTGGGCAGTGCAGATGTTGCTGGTCGCTTTCTCGCGTCGGATGTGCTGTTCGCGCGTCTGAAGCGCCAGGCGCATGGCGGGCTTGCCATGGGCATCTTTAGAAACGCCGACGATGCGCCCGGGGATGCGGCGCTGAAATTCGGCCTTCACGGCCAGGTAGGCGGCATGGGGGCCGCCATATCCCATCGGCACGCCAAAACGCTGGGTGCAACCAACGGCGATATCGGCGCCAAACTCCCCTGGCGCCTTGAACAGGGTCAGCGCCAGAGGGTCGGCCGCGACGACGAAAAGCCCCCCCGCCGCGTGAACGGCGCCGGCGAAGGCCGCCCAGTCTTTCACCGCGCCCTTGGTGTCGGGATATTGAACCAAAGCCCCAAAGAGATTGAGGCCCACGGCCTGTTCGGGACTACCCACCACGATCTCGATGCCCAAGGGCCGGGCGCGCGTCTTTAAGACCGCGATGGTTTGCGGATGGCACTCCGACGAAACGAAAAATACCCGCCCCACGGGGTCGGCGCTAGCATGCAGGCAAATCGACATCGCCTCGGCCGCAGCGGTGGCTTCGTCAAGCAGCGAGGCGTTTGCCACGGGCAGCCCGGTCAAGTCGATGATCATGGTTTGGAAGTTCAGCAGCGCCTCTAAGCGACCCTGAGCGATCTCGGGCTGATAGGGGGTGTAGGCGGTGTACCAACCCGCGTTCTCCAAAATCTCTCGCTGCAAAACTGGCGGGGTCACAGTGTCGGAGTAGCCCTGGCCCAAGTATGAGCGCCAAACGAAATTTTGGTTCGCCAATTGGCGTAATTCGGATATGGCCTCGGCTTCCGAAAGCGCTGCGGGCAGCTTGAGCGGCTGACGCAGGCGAATACTCGAGGGCACGACTGCGTCGATCAAGTCACCCAAGTCTTTTCGGCCCAAGAACTTGAGCATCGCTTCCTGGTCAGCAGGGCCCGAACCTATGTGGCGCCGAGAAAAGTCGTCGGCGGCGGGCAGTCCGGTCGCGGCGCGGGTCTCAGTGACTTCCATTGGCGGCCTCAGAAGCGACGAACTTCTCATAGGCGGCCTGATCCATCAAAACGGAGTTCTCCGTCGGCGCCGACGCCTTGATTTTAAACAGCCAGCCCTTGCCGTAGGGTTCGCGATTGACGATGGCCGGATCCTTGGCGGCGTCACTGTTAGACGAAACTATCTCGCCGGACACCGGAGCGTAAATATCGAACGCAGCCTTCACTGACTCCACCACCGCAACCGGCTCGCCTTGCTTGACCTTGCGCCCGACCTTCGGGGGCTCGACGAAAACCACGTCGGTGATCTCCTTCTGAGCGTGATCGGAAATTCCGACCGTGCCGTCGGCCGCAAGCCACTCGTGGGATTTTTGATATTTGAGCGACTTTGGATCGAACATGGCGTTAAGCTCCCTTCTTGAGATAAGCCGATTTATAGAACGGCATCTTGACCACTTCGGCCGGAATTTCACGGCCGTGCAGAACTACCGCGCATTTCTTGCCCGCCGCAAGATCGGGGATATCCAAATACCCCACTCCGATTCCGGTCTGCATCGACGGCGAAAACGTCGCCGAACAAAGCTTTCCCGCCTCTTTGCCATCGACGATCACCGGCGTGTCATGGCGCGGAACCCCACGCTCGAGCAACCGCACACCGGTCAGCTTGCGCTTAAGTCCCGCCGCTTTTTTCTTCGCCAAGGCGTCGCGACCGATAAAATCGCCTTTGTCCAACTTCACTACCCAGCCATAGCCTGCTTCATACGGAGTGTGCTCGTCGTCCACATCCTGACCGTAAAGCAAGTACCCGGCTTCCAAGCGCAGCACGTCGCGCGCACCCAACCCGCACGCCGTCACCCCAAACGACTGCCCCTGCGCCATCAAATCTTCCCATAGCCGCACCACGATGTGATTGGGAACGATGAACTCAACGCCGTCCTCGCCGGTATACCCGGTCCGCGTGATTACCGACGGCGTCGTCCCGTATAATTCCAGTTCAAGCGCCCCAAAACGCGACAAATCCGCGGCCGGCGGAGCCAAAAGCTTGATCAGCGACTCCGCCGTCGGCCCCTGCACCGCGATCATCCCGTAATCGTCCGACTTATTCTCCAGCAGAACGTCCAAGCCCTTCGCCTGCTTCTGAAACCAGCTGAAGTCCTTCTCCATGGTCGCGGCGTTGACCACCACCAAATACCGCCCTTTGGCCAAACAGGAGACGATCACATCGTCGACCACTCCCCCCGTCTCATTGGCTAAATGCGAATAAATCGCCTTGCCCGGCCCGATCGTGGAAATATCGTTCGTGTTAACCTTTTGGAGGAACTCCAGAGCCTTCGGCCCGCTCACGAATATCTGCCCCATATGGGACACATCAAAGAGCCCGCAGCGCTGCCTTACCGCGCCATGTTCTTTGATAATCGACTCGTATTGCACCGGCAATTCCCACCCATGGAAATCGACGATGCGCCCACCGAGCCTTCTATGCGAATCATACAGCGCGGTGCGCCTCAGAACCGCCGAAGCTGTCATAATCCCAACTTATCATTTTTGCCCTCATTCGCGCCAAAAGTCCAAATGAGGGAACTTTTTGTTCCCCCTTAACGTTACTTAGTATGAGATCGACCAAGGCCATACGGGTCACGAAAAACACGGACGGCCGATTGATTATCGAGCTGCCCTACACCGTCATGCGCGTCGCCCGCATCAAAACCATCGCCGGACGCTGTTGGCACACCATTGAAAAATGGGTCTTCATCCCGGCGAGTGGGTGAAATCGGCGTAAAAAGCGCGGTGCTCTCGACGAAGAAATAGCGTTTAAGGCGGTCGCAAAATCTGGCACGATTGCCGGATGCGAAAACAGCGATGCCTGCGAGATGCCTA
>JANPGH010000119.1:0-2207 GCA_031423795.1 Elusimicrobiota bacterium
GTGGACGTCCAAACCAACGACTGTCTTTGTATAATCGAACATAGAGTCAGTACCTCCTCGCGTTTTTTGGATAGGCGCCCGTGTTTCACGGGAGCAACCCACGATACAACGCAGGGTACTGGCTCGTCTATTTAATCTTCTCGGCGCGGCTACCCTCCGATTGGAAGGTCGATGACGCCTCCACTGAAGGAAAGAAAGCCGCTTTCTTCGGCCCCCCGATCGGGCCAAAACCGTTCTCCCAATTGATCGGCGTTTATTACCACATCGACGGAACGCCCGAACGGCTGCGCGCTTACCTCGCCGCTGAAATCCGGCCGGGCGAATCGTTTACACCCCATGAAACCGTCATCGGCCAAAAGACTGGACTTGAAATCACTACTTCTCGCTTTGTTCTAAATATTCATTCAAAGCCTCAGCTCGTATCCAAACGCGTAGTGGTCGTACCCACCGTGCATGGATTTTACTCGCTCGAACATACCTGGCCTATCGATAGCGCCCCGACCTCCGCGTTTGAGGAGTTTTTGCGTAGCTTTAAGTCTGACCGTTAACTGCCCGATTCGGTGCGCCCCCGGCGGTCATTTGCTAGGATGCGCGCGTGAAAGTTTTCGTGTCATCGTATGCCGCGACGAAGCGCGGGTCTCCCTGGGACCGCGACGCGGAATCCACCCTCTTCGATGGCCTGGCGAGAATGGACCTTGCGGGCCTGGAGCTTCCGTTTTACGGACGCCTGCATGAGCATGACGACGCCTGGCTTCTCGAGCGCCTTCATCTGGATTGGCAGTTCATCGTCACCTTGCTTCCGGGAACCATGGATCGCCTGGGCAAAGACCCCGCGTTCGGCCTCGCTTCCCCCGACCCCGCGGGCCGGCAGCGTGCGCTCGATTTCGCCGAAAGCGCGCGGCGCATGGTGTCCCATCTGCGCGGCTACCTAGGGCTGAAGGCGGTCGCCGCGGTAATTATTCACTCGGCCCCGCGACAAAAAAGTGGGGCTGCGAAAGTCTCGATGAAAGCGTTGGCGGCATCGTTGACCGAACTGCGTTCGCGCGACTGGAGCGGCGCCGAGCTGTTGGTCGAGCATTGCGACGCAGCGACGAAAGCGCATACCGCGGATAAGGGCTTTCTCGGGCTTAAAGATGAGATCGCCGCGATCAAGGCGTCGAAAGGAGCCACGCCCGTACGTGTCCTGGTCAATTGGGGCCGCTCGGCACTGGAAACCCGTTCGGCGGCGGGACCTCTCGCGCACATCCGCACGGCAAAGACGTCTAAACTTCTCGCGGGCCTTTTCTTTTCCGGCGCGGCGCCAAAAGACGCGCTCTACGGCGCCTGGAAGGACTCCCATGCGCCGTTCGACATCTCCTGCCCGGCTTCGATTCTCACCGTGAACGTGGCCAAGGCCGCGCTGAAAGCCGCCGGCGACATCGACTATCTGGGCCTGAAGATTCAACCTCTGCCGGCATCTCTGGGAACGAACGAGCGCCTAGCTCTATTGCGCGCAAACCTTGACGCGCTTGAAAGCGCCGCTATGGGCCGTATGGCAGCTGACCGCGCGGCAAGACGCGGAAAGAGAACTCCGTCGGCGAGATGAAGAGATCGAGCTCGACCACCGTGTTTCCATCGAGAAGCGCGAACCCTTTCGCTTCGAACCCTCCTTTCAAGGCCCGCGCCGCATACGGGATCATGGAAGCGGGCGTAAATCCCGGTTGAAACATCCAGACGTGCGGGATCGGCAGCGGCGCTTTTCCGTCGACCCAAACAAGTTGCGTGTATAGGCTTCTGGAATAGTGTCCCCAAGAATTATGATCCGCGAGCAAAAAGAAAAGGAAGGCCGCCATCTCCTTGAGCCGCACGCCGTTGTCTGCGTCGAGTCCCTGCTCAAAATGCAGGCGGGCCCTTAATTCGGGCAGCAGGGAACGGCAGTCGGTCTCGGCAAGTTTAGGCGCCTCATTGCTCGCGCGCTCGCGCTCGGCCGGGCTGAGACGCATCCCCACGCTTCTACTAACGGTGATCAGGTATTTTTGTGAACAAAACGGAACGTCTGAATAAGCGCCGTCCTCCCGCGCCCCCTTAAAAATGGGTCTTCATCCCGGCGAGTGGGTGAAATCGGCGTAAAAAGCGCGGTGCTCTCGACGAAGAAATAGCGTTTAAGGCGGTCGCAAAATCTGGCACGATTGCCGGATGCGAAAACAGCGATGCCTGCGAGATGCCTA
>JANPGH010000120.1:0-52934 GCA_031423795.1 Elusimicrobiota bacterium
TCGAGATTTCCAACGGCAACGACTGCCGACCGACTTCCTTCACACGACCGCTGTTTCTCCGACGAAGAATGTGGTAGTTTCTCATGGGGCGATTCTCTCCTTGTGCATCTGGTTGACCGACTTGATGCTACCAAGTCGGGAATCGCCTCAACTCTTTTCAACTAGACTCGGGACATCCTCTGAATTTCACGCAAATTACATTCTCTACACTCATCTGCCAACGGGCGACAAGTCTATGGATGAGCTTGATTTTAAAGGTGGGTGCCTCTCATTCCTGTCCGGTTGGTCATCCATGACGGCTGCCCGGGACTGATCAACGCGTTGCGTTGGATATGGCCGGACGCCAAGACGCAGTTATGCGCAGTGCATCACCTGCGAAACGTGGGCGGCAACATACGGGCTCGGCATGTACGTGGGAAGGTGCTGCGGCAGGCGAAGATGGTCTATCGGGCCAAGGATCGCACGCAGGCGTTGCAGAGGGCCAAGGCGCTGGAGCGCAGGTGGGGACGGTGCGAACCCAAGGCGATCAGGAACTTCATGCGCACGCTCGATGCGACGTTGACGTTCATGGATTTCCCGGTGGAGCTATGGTCGATGCTTAAATCGACGAATCATCTGGAGAGGCACTTCCGGGAATGGCGCAGGCGTCTCAGATCGATGGGGGCGTTACCGAACCAATCGAGTTGCGACAGAATTCTGTATGCGTTAGTTCAAGAATACAACGGCTCACGGAAACGGCGTACCCTTGCTTCAATCCAAAAGTACGCACTTTGCTTGACATGACTATTGATCGGCCTATCTTGGAGCAACCGGGAAAGTGTTGTAGAATAAGCGCATTGCCGGGGTAGCTCAACGGTAGAGCAATCGCTTCGTAAGCGATAGGTTGTGGGTTCGAATCCCATCCCCGGCTAAATTTTTTCCCGCCTCCGAATGTCGTATCATTGCAACGCATGAACGACGCGTCCGGCCCAATCCGCCGCTGGCTGCTGGTTTTTTGCCATTTCGTGGGGCCGTTGATTTTTTTCACGAACCTCACGCGCAATCCTTACATCACGCAGATAGCGATCATCCATATCGGCGTGGCTCTGGCGATTGCGGTGTGGGCGTGGAATCAATCGGAGCAGACAACCCCGTGGCGGTTTGCGAAAACCCCGATACTGGCCCCGTTCTTGTTGTTCATCGTAGTTTGGGCGGCGAGCTGGCTTCGCGCTTATTTTTTGCACGCGGTATTTTTCCGACCGGCGATGCTGGCGGAAGGGACGCGTTCTTTTATTTTCCTTTGCGTGATCGCCTTCTCCACTTTTTTCCTCGCGGCGACTGTTTCATCTGAGGACGACGGATCGTCGGACGTCGCGTTGGGCGGGTGGGTCGCCTTCGCATTGGGTTGGGGCGTCTTATGGACGGCGTTTCCTTCCTTGAGGTCTCCCACCGGAGCGCGCCCGGAATCGATCTCTGCATTCTTTTGGGATCCGTATGGCGCAATCCTTTGGGCGATGGGAATTTATGGTGCGCTGAGACTAACGCGAAGAGGGCGGCTCGTCGATTACCAGCATCTCGCGTTATGCGCGGGCTTCCTTGCCTCGGCGTACGGCGTCCTTCAATACTTCAATGTGGACCTGGTATGGCCCTACACCCTCAATCCCTACGGCGGACGTGCGGTATCGACGTTCGGAAACCCGAACTTCCTGTCGAGCTTTAACGTCGCCTTGATGCCGATCGCCCTGGCGCTGGCGCTAAACGAAAAGCCGGGGCCGCGGCGCTGGATCTATGCCGCGACATTTCTGACTCTAGAGGCGGCGATCTTGGCGACGTTGACGCGCTCATCTTGGGCGGGTGCTGCGATCGCATGCGCGATGCTGTTGATTTCCCCTCATATCCGCGCAAAAGCGAAGGCCGAACCCCGCGGCCTTGGGTTGATTCTGGGCGCAGCTGTGGCGATGGCGCTGTTATGGCCGTCCAGCTCGATTGCTACGGGTTACGCTCCGACGTTCATCGGGCGTTTGACGGAATTTCCTTCGATGCTCAAGCGCGACGGATTTTATAGCCCCTTTCATCAACGCGTATTGATCTGGACGTGTGCGTGGTTATTGGGTTCGGAATCGCCCCTGTGGGGAAAGGGCGGAGGACTGTTTGAGCTGTTTTATCCCTTTTACCAGGGACACCTGCTGCATGAGTTCACTTTTTTTCAACACATGCGCACCCACGCCAATAATTCGCATAACGAGATACTGGAAGTCTTCGCCCAGACTGGCATTCTGGGGCTGGGAGCGTTTCTAGCGATTTGGGCGTCATTCTTCGAGTCAGCGCGGAGGTGGTGCAAAGGCCGGATCGCAAGCGATCCTCTTTTTATTGGCGCGGTCGCTGGGTGCGCTGGTGTATTGGCCGATAACATGCTCAACGTGTCGCTGCATTTCACTGTTCCGGCCTTTTTGTTTTGGTGGATGGCGGGATCGGCGATGGGTCGGGGCACCCGAGGCACGAATGGAAATTTCCAATGGGAGGCCGGCCGAGTTTCCAAGAAAATTGCCGCGTCCGCGATCGTCATTTTATCTCTCTGGGCGTGTTGGTTTCAGGTGCGCGTTTGGATGCGCGAGGCCTGGTATTTCGCCGGTTTTAAAATGGGCCGCATGAACGATATCGGTGGGGCGACGCGCGCGCTCGAGCGTTCCCGTGCCTGGGGGCCGAGCGAGGTCAACGCGCTCTATGAGCTGGGCAACAGCTATGCGCGCACCGGCAGACCCGCGCAGGCCGCTGCCGCGTATCTGGAGGCGATCCAAGCGAACGCGGGATATGACGAAATTTATTACAACCTCGCGACCGTTTACAACACCAGCCTGGGCCTGCCCGCCCGAGCGTTGGATTTTTATCGCACGTCATGGGAAATCAATCCGCTTTCAACCGAATTGACCAACGCGCTGAGCGCATTTTACCTGCGTTCTCCGAAGCAATACTTAAGTCAGGCTTTGGAAGTCTTGGAGGAAGCAGTCCGGGATTTCCCGGACAATCCGAATCATTGGAATAACCTCGGCTACGCCTATTCGACCGCAAAGCGATGGGACGAGGCCGAGGCTGCCTACACGAAGGCATTGTCGATTGCGCCCGACATGCCCTTGCCAGCGAGCAATCTCGCGGGCTTGGCCGCGCAGTCGGGGCATCCTCGGGCGGCGATCCTTGGCGTCATAGAGGCAATGCGTCAAGTCGACGCGGCCGTCGCGCGTCAGGATTTTTCCGATCGGACCTTGACACTAGCCACCCAGGTGGCTCGCGGTGCGCCGAAAATCTCGAAAGCACGATTTCTGTTGGGTAGCCTGTTGCTTGCGCGCGGCCTAGTCAAGGAGGCTATCCCTGAGCTGGAGGCAGCAGTAGCGTTGGACCCAACACGCGTGACTGGACGGGTGAATCTGGGAATTGCACTTCAAGCCGCGGGAATGCCTCATGAGGCGGAGTACCAGTACCGCGCGGCGCTTGCCCTTGAGCCGGGTAGTCCGGCGGCCCTTCAAAGGTTAGCAACACTCGGGATCAAACCTTAGAAAAACTCGGTTGAAATCCGAAATAATTCAGCAATCGTGGTCGACTATGCTCGTGCCCAAGGCCCCCATGGGGGCTCTCATTGTATGGCATTATTGAAAAGGATTATCATCCTCGCGGTGGCCGTTATGATTCTTCCCCTGGCGCATTCCCAGCAGGAGGGGGGGATGAATACTTCTGTCAGCCGCTCGATGAGGACGGCCATCCAGTTTTATAATAAGGGCGACGACACACAGGCGATGGATCGGTTCATGGAGATCTTGACGAAAGGAGATCCGTCAGAACGGTCGATGGCCAATGAGTACATAAATTTGATCACTCAACGCATGAACACATCCGGCGGTTACGGCGGCAGCCCCGCTGCGCCCAAGTCTGGAACCGCGTCGGTGGAATCGATGATGGCCGTACCGCCTTCCACCGTTAAGGAGTCGGTCCCGCCCGCGTCTGAGTCCGTCTTCCAGGAGCCTGCGGCGCCCGTCGCCGCACCGCATCCGAAGAAGGATGCGGAAATGACGCCGGCGACAAAGGAAGTGATGCGTAAGGAGATTAAGGCGCGCTTGCGCGCCGCGCAGGATAAGAGCCTCGCTGATTTAAAGGAAATCGAGGGAGTGCGGGTGCTAATGCGCGCCAATGGCGATCCTGACGCGATCGGCATTCCGTCGCCGTTCCTTTTCCAATCCGGGATTTCATTCCAGCGGGACGCCTCGAAAATACTCAATCCATTGACGAAGCTTGTTTTTTCCCTGGGGGGTACCCAGGTGTTGATTCTCCCAGAGGGCACCGCGTTGGGCGATGCGAAAGTTCTCGACATGCGCCGAACGATGGGAATTTCCGCGGCTCTTTACCAAGCCGGCGTAGCACCCCCGCGCGTCCAGGTTAACCTGCTAAACACACAGCTCGATTTGCCCAAGGCGTTGGCGGATTTCAAAGGTGTCGTCGTCGTCTTTCAATATGATCGTCCAATGAATCTGGTGGTGGATAGCACCGTTGGGGAAGAATTGGGTCCGCCAATCTCTCTGGGAATTTTTCCGGCGAAGATCCGCCCGTCACGCAATCAGGGCGCCCTGATTGAATTTTCCGTGTCCGATCCTCCCGTCGGCCTGGTGTCCTGGCGATTTTCGTTGCTACAGCCGACGCGTCAGGGCGCCGAGTTGACTCCGCTGCAGGAGGTTCTGGGCGGCGGTGCGGTCTTTCATCAAATTTTTTGGAACGGCCGGCAAAACTTTTTTGGCCATCCCCTACCGAGTGGCCGATATGAATGTGTTTTGACGGCTATGGATTCGAAAAATCGCCGTCGGACGCTGCATAAATGGATCGAAGTGATCGGTGACGATGCCGACGATGAGCGTTTGCTGGCTCCACCGGCTGCCGCAGCGGCATCAGAGCCGACCTCGGCGACGGCGCCCGAGGAACTGGCCAATAGATCACGTTCGCCAGGAAGTAACGCCCCGAGCGACGATCTGACAGGGCGGGGCAACGCATCGTTGGTCAAGGAATTTGATTCTTCGGGATCGCACGGCGGCGTCGAGATCAAAAAAGGGTCTTCCTCGCAGGCAAAACGCAAATTGGTCAAGCGTACTGTGCGCGCGGCAGCGCCGGGCAATAAGACAAAAGCTGGAAATAAAAGCGCCGCGAAGACTGCGGAGGCGCAGCGGGCCCCCACGGTGAAAAAGCCGGGAGAATTCGAAATCATATTCGAAAAGAACACACACCAGATGAAACCAGCATCCGACAAGGCCTTGGCCCAGGTCGTGGCGGCTCTTTCTTCTTATCCGCTGGAATCGCTACAAATTTCCGGCCATGCGGACAGTGAAGAGATTGACCCTGATAAACTCGCGGATCGCCGCGCCAAACTCGTGATCGGATTGCTGATCAATCGCTATCAAGTCGACCCGAAACGCATACAATTGGCTTCAATCGCGGGCGCCGGGGCGAAAGTGGATATTTTGATCGTTAAGAATGACCAATGAGCAACATCGACAACCTCGTCAAACAGATCGCTTTCGGCCGCGAAATTCACAAGGCCAAGCCAAGCGTCGGGCTTTATTTGAGCCCGGGACTTATTTATTTAGCCGAAACGCGCATGATGAAGGGCAAGTTGACGGTGAACCACTTAGTGCGCATTCCGCTGCCGCTCGACGTTAAAAAAGCGGCGGCAACGGCGACGATGAGCACTGAATTCCTCATCGATCCAACGAAGATCGCGGAACTGATTAAACAATCGATGGCGCAGTTGAAGTGGAGTTCTAAATCCCTTCGTGTGACGTTGTCTCATCATTTCGGCCTACTGCGCATTTTCCCGATGCCGGCGATCGAACATCGTTTCTTGCATACGGCCGTTCCAATGGAAGCGAAGAAATACATCCCAATCCCGCTCGACACGCTGTCGCACGATTTCAAGTCTTTTCCTTTACCGCGGGATGCTGCCGGAAAACAACGGCTTGGAATCTTAATGGCGATGACGCAAAAGAACAATATAGCGAACGTTAAGGAGTTGGCTAAAGTAATGGAAATGGATTTGATCGGCCTGGAAGTAGCTCCGTTGTCCGTGCAGCGTCTCTGGAAGCTGTCCGATCCTTCGGCAGTCAGTGCCCCCTACGCGCATGTACACATTGATGCCGGCAATGTGCGCGTGATAGTCGCGCAGAACGGCATACCCGTATTTTTTCGTGAGGTGTTCCTGCCAGGCGAGCCCGGGACGGCCGATCTCCGGCGTATCGATCTAACTGGATGCATCACATTCGTGCAGAAACAGCTTGGATTTTCCGAGTTATCGGAAGTTCGGCTCAGTGGACAACACGCGGATTTGACGATGCTGCAAAACGCATTTGCCAACGAGACGCAGCTTCCTTGTAATATTCGCGATATCACAGCGGGATTGTCCGTCAAGGAGGCCGATTGGGAAGGCTATGCGGCGATCGGCTGCTCTGCCGAGTCTTTGGCCCCGACGACGGGCATCGATCTTTCGGTGACAGATCAGATCAGCGATGAAGAGAAGCAGACCGCCCGGGATATCATCATGGGCGGCATCGTTCTGGCGCTGATTTTTGCCGGGATTGGCATTTTTAAATCACTGACTTATACATATCGCGCGCAGGAACTTCATAAGTACGAGAAGAAAATCGATCCCATTCTGAACGCGGAATTAGCCGGGCTTGATTCCATTGCGTTGGATCTGAAGGTCAAGAGCATGCAACGTCAACTCGCTGAATTAGAGTGGATCACGCGCCCCGACCGTCCGATGCTTTCGGTCATTTTCAAAGGGATCATCGATGAGATGCCGGACAAGGTCTGGCTTGACCGATTGTCGATCTTCAATCCTCTCAACGCGAGTGAGGGCAATGCCTTGCATATGACTTTATCTGGACACGCCCAGGATCAATCCATTGCCAGCGAGCAAGACCTGGCCTTCCAGTTCAAGGACAATTTGGTCAAGAATAAGCTGATTGGCTCCAGTTTTGACATCAATATTTCATTGAAGAAGGAATCATTGAGCGGTGAGGAGCCGAGCGCCCTCCAGACGGGTCTCGACCCGAAATCGCTCGCACAGAAGCTCGAGGAAAGGACGTCTTTCACTTTGGAACTTAAGTCGAAGGCAAAACATAATGACACTAAAAAATGACTCGTTGGCGATTCTTTGGGCGATTCGAAACGAAATCGATCTCCTGACGCACACGATCCATAACAAAGGCTTGTCGCGTTTTTCTCGGGCGTTTGTTGTCGCGGGAGTCATCGCCTTAGCCGCATATGTCGGCGTCTATTTACCTCCCCAAAAGAAGAGTCAATTGTTGCAAGCAAAAATCGACAGGGCAAAGTCACTCGCTGGGGAAGGGCAGAAGATTAAGAATTTGGGCGACCGGCTACGCGGTGCCTCTGCGGCGTTGCCAGCCTTGGCTGATCGCGAGCAATGGCTGTCGAATTCAATTCGTGATTCCTTGTCCACGTCGGGGCTGAATGTCGAGGATTTTCGTCCGGTCAGTGAAACGGAAGCCAACGGATTGATCGTGCAGGAATCGGGCGTCACTTTGGCGATGAAATTTGAAGAGTTTTATAGCTGGCTGTTGCGGGTCGAGGGTGCAAAACCGCTGCTGCACGTGAGCATGATCGAGATTGCCAAGAAAAAACAAATTTTAGGCAGCAATCAGGTTTCCATTAGCCTAATGACGGCTATACCGAAAACGGAGTTCCACTGATGTCGAACCTCAACGGGGGGCGCGCCGTTGGAGGATGGGCGATCCTTGCCGTTGCCCTGGCTGTGCCCGGTTTCCTTTTTTACAACTGGTGGTCCCACATGAAGGCAGAGCACGAAAAGAGCACCTCCGCACGTAGCTCCAAAGCCAAAAGTGATAAGACGATTTTTCAGACGTCAACGACATCGCGTTTATCAAATCCGATGGCCCCGGCATCAACGCCTGTGACACCGCAGCACACGACGGTGAAGTCGTCTCCAGAAAAAGCACCGCCCGCGGTGACGGCGGCACCAGCCTCCGAGGGGGTTCCCGCGGCCATGCCCGCGTCGAGCGAAGCGACGCTGCCGGCCTCCGCTCCCGTGGAGACCACGGCTTCGGAAGCTTCGCCGACTTTATCGCGTGATCCGATGATGTCACCGATGGATTTGGTGCGAATTCGCGAGGAAGAGATCCGCAGTAAAGAAGAAGCGGAAAGAATACGCCGCTCCGCTCAAGATTATAATCATGCCCGAAATCGAGAGCGGCCGATTGAATCCGCCGTTGAATTGCAGGGAATCATCGCGACTCATGGGGGCGCACCATTGGCGATAGTCAATGGAAGCACTGTCAAGCTAGGCGATCAAATTTCCGTGCCGGGTCACGCGGCGCGCGTCAAGATCATCAAAATCGGATCAGCGACGGTCACTTTCGAGTACAAGAAAAAACGGTTTAATAAGACGGTGAACACGCAGTAGTGGATGCTTGGAGGATATGTCATGAACACACCTTGGAAATCAAGAAAGAAAGAATGCGGAGCGCGGCTTACGGCCGCTACGCTCGCCATGCTCCTCGCCTTCGACTGCGCGCCTGTTTGGGCGCAACGGCGAAAGGCGGAACCGGAGGTGAATCCTGACTTCCAAGATCAGATGAAGCGCAAAGATGCGGGCAGCCCGATGGATGAATCGGCGTCGACGACCGAATCCCTTTCGGAGCCATCCTCCGCGGCGACGGCCACCGAAGGCAGAGACGAGAAGTCGATCGAATCGCGGTCTGTGCAAAATGTTCAGATTGGCGCGGCGTCTTCTGCTCGGCCCACTCCATCACCGTCGACATTGCCGCTGGATGCGCGCATCACGGTGCGGGTCAAAGGTGCGCCATTGGCCACCTTTCTCGACACAATTTCCGCCCAAGCCAAGGTGAACTTCATCATCACCGAAGGGCTCGAACAAAAACGAATCACCGCGTTTCTACAGAATGTCACCGTACGCGAGGCGCTTCAAGTATTGCTGGAGATCAAGGGGTTGACCTATTCGCAGATCGGGCGCAGCAATACCTACGTCGTCAACCAGCGTTCAAAACAGGCTGAAAATCTTATCACTCGTATTTTTACGCTCTCATTTATTCCGCTCATTCCGCTCACCACCGATGAACCCAACGACCCGACCAACCCCGCCACCCCTGTAGCCACGTCAGGGGCCGGCGCAAAGCACTGTTTGACGAAGGGCAATAATATCGCCATCGTCAAGGTCCTTTGCACAGTGTTGTCTAAATCGGGCGATATCGAACTTGAGCCGCGAACCAACGCGATCATCGTCACCGACATTCCGGAGGTGTTCCCGCAGGTTGAGCAGATCATTGCGGAACTTGACCGGAAGGCTCCCCAGGTCATGATCGAGGCGCAAATCGTCGAGATCGACTCCGATCGGACTCGGAATTTGGGATTTGAGTGGGGCGGAACTCACGGAGAATTGGCGAGTTTTACCGGGGGCCAGCGCGACACATCCTTTCCGTTGAATTTTCCACGAAACGGCCAAAACGCGCATTTCTTTGATCCGATCAATCTGAGGGGCGGATTTATTCCGTCGGTGCCCGGTGCGCAATTACCTGCGAGCGCGACCAGTTCCGATGCGAAGCCGGTGTTCACTGCCTTCTCTTCAGTCAAGATGAGCGTGCTGGATCTGTCTCAGCTCACGATCACGTTGCGGGCGCTAGTCTCGCGTTCGGAGGCGCGCTTCTTAGGCAAGCCGAAGATTTTAACCTTGAACAATAAGACGGCCACGATGGAAATCACGGCGAACGAGGCGCTGGCCTTTAAGACGGTGGTCAACAATTCCGCGTCTGGCTCGAACGGGGGGACGGAGCCTGATCGCTACGCTACGGGTGTCAAGCTCAAGGTTACACCGCAGTTAAATAAGGAAGGCTTTATCACGATGCTAGTTGAACCGGAATACACGGACGCCCAGATCGCGGTTATTTCTTCGGCAAACAGTCCTGTTTATAATCCGATAACGCGCAGGGCCCGGACCCTCGTCCGGGTTAAAAACGGGCAGACGCTGGTTCTAGGCGGCCTCTTGCGCTCAGTTGAGAATAAGACGGTCCGGAAAGTACCATTGCTCGGATACATCCCGATTATTGGATGGTTGTTCACCAGCGATCTCAGCAGTCGGCATAACACGGACCTGGTGATTTTCATCACGCCGACCATCGTCAGCGATTAACGAGTTACTCCTGAAAAAGTGACCGAGAAAATGGCTTTAAGGCTCAATCAATCGTCGAGGGGGAGACTGTCCTCTCCCGTTCTCCTGCCGTCGGGCGGCGCGGCCGCCACCCGCCGCTACGGACTGCGTCCAAACCGGTATAGATTTGCTGCGATCACGCACCAACCGACCCATACGCCTGACCCGACATCACCTCGGAACATGCTGCGTTTGAGCCCAAACTTGCGGTTGAGGAAGCTGAGCGAGCCTTCGATGCCCGCCCGGAACGCCATGAGCGTCTTGAACCACGCGCGTTGCTGTTTTGCGCGGATATTGGGCGGCGCGATCCCCCGCCAAGCCATCCCAATGCGGCGCACCCGGCGATCGACAAGCAAATCATGGTTCTCCTTCGATGAGAATCCCATGTCGGCCGCAAATTCCTTGAGCGCTTTTGGAAATTGCTTCCCGTCCTCAGCAATGATGCCCGGCAGCAGAGTCGTGTCGCCGGGAGTTCCATTGTGAACGCCGTACTGAGTGAAGTAGCCGCTCTCGTCCTGCGTGACCTGCCCTGTTCGTCCGAACTCGACGGGTACGGCGAGTTTGCCCTTGACGATAGGGCGAGCGCCTGAATCGGCAAGACTGACGACTCGATCCGTTGATATGCCCCCGGCCAGACGCTCGGCGCTTTGATCGGCAACGCGATCGGTGAGACCCAGCGTCGTCTCAAGATGTCCGCGCACCCGCGGGTCTTTGACCCGGCGCAGGATGCGCTTGACCTTGATGACCGTCTTGCGCACGACGCGCAGGATGTTCCGGTTGATCGTCTTGACCCTCTCGCGCGACTTGCCGTCGCGCTGGCGCAGCGCCTGGGCGATGGAGAAGATCATCTTCTTGGCCTTTGTCATCGTCCGGCCCAGACGCAGTCCGATTCCCGGGACTTTGACCAGCTTCTGCCTCAGACGGCGCAGGCCGTCGAAGAGCAGGCTGGCATCCGTCGGATAGTGGATGTCGGAGGCGATCACCGTCGTGTCAGTTCGGATCTTGCGTCCTCGCACCAGCTTGCGTTCACGAAGGTTGGCAATGATGAGGCGGTTGACCTCGGCGAGCATCTCGTCGCCGAATTTATGCGTGAGCTTGATGAGCGTCGAGGCGTCGGGCACGCGCTGACCGTAGCCGATGCCGCAGAATCGGCGCCATGCGATAGAATCGGAGCTTCTTCGACGAGAGTTTCGTAGCCGAGTTTATAGCGAAACTTGAGGTACATCAGGCGCAAGTACATCGAGATTGGCAAGCCGGGGCGTCCCTGAGTTTGGCTGAAGCGCCGCACAAACGGCTCCATGAGCCGGTCGTCCAGAAGCAGGATGTTGACGCGGGCCAGTTCCTCGGGGAGCTTTCTCAGTTCTTCGGGAAGGATGCTGTCCCAGAGGTCCGGCGTTTCGGGCTTCAGTTGAAGCAGGGGGTTCTCCGTCGGAGGATGGGATATTCTACGCTGGAGAGCTGGCACACGTCGAATCGATCCTCGACAGAGAAATCAACTGCCCTCGTCGAGAAATGGGTCGCAAGTCGGGACGACTTTTTCAGGAGTAACTAACGACGAATAATTCACGAAAAGCACAGTTCGGCGGGCTTGACTTCTCGTCAGGGTCGGCTATACTTAGAATTAAGGAGTAACTGACGCTATGCCCACGACGATATCCGATATGCTCGTGACGGCCGGCCTTCTGACTCCAGAGCAAAGCGATAAGTCGCAAATTCTCTCAAGTATGTCGCGTATCCCGTTTGCCGAAGCCGCCGTAAGACTCGGGTTCCTCACTGAGGAAAATGTGGCGATCGCCCTCTCCAAGCAGTACGGGATTCCCTATGCCTCTCGTGACAATAAGATATTAAAGACGGAAGTTGGGGAAGATCTCGACAAAATCGTTCCTGAGAAGTTCGCCCGCGAAAACGTTTTGTTGCCGTTATTCCAGGATAACAACGTTTTGGCCGTGGCCATTTCTGATCCCGATGACGTGCTATTGATGGACAATTTGAAGCTGCTCACCGGGCGGGAGATTCAGCCGTTCATTTCTACGCCCACGCAAATTATCAAGGCGATTGATGAGTTCTATATCGGCGCCGGCGCCATCGATCGCACTCTGGGCAAATCCGCCAACGGTCCCGAAATCGAGGAAGCCGACAATCCGGACGACATGCGCCTGAACCTTGACCAGGTTACGGCCGACGCCCAAGGCGCCCAGACAGTCAGCGTGGTCAACGCTATTCTCAAGCAGGCGATCCAGGAACGAGCTTCCGACATTCATATTGAGCGCTTCGATGACCGCATCGGCGTCAGATTCCGCATCGACGGTGTCCTTTACGAGCGGCGCGCCCCGCCAATGGCGCAATTCAATAGCGTGATATCCCGCCTCAAGATCCTTTCAAAGCTAGACATCGCCGAGCGCCGACTTCCACAAGACGGGCAATTCTCGATCAAAGTGCAAAACCGCGTGATCGACTTGCGTGTTTCGATTTGCCCATGCGTCTTCGGTGAGAAGATCGTCATGCGCCTATTGGACAAAGGTGCGGTCGACTTGGACATCAATAAAATGGGCTTCGACGCCAAACAACGCGACGACATCCTTGAAGCGGCCAATAAGCCCCACGGCCTTTTCTTCATGACCGGGCCGACGGGCTCAGGTAAAACCACGACGCTTGGCGCGATCCTTAACAAAATTAAATCTCCGGACATCAACATTATGACGATCGAGGATCCAGTCGAGTTGAAGATCGAGGGCATCAATCAAGTCCAGGTGCGCACCAATATCGGGCTGACGTTCGCCTCGGCTCTGCGCTCCTTCCTGCGCCAAGATCCCGACGTCATCTTGGTCGGTGAGGTCCGCGACCAGGAGACTGCGCAAACATGTCTGCGCGCAGCGCTCACCGGGCATTTAGTTATTTCCACCTTGCACACGAATGATGCGTTGTCTTGCGTCGTGCGCTTGATCGATATGGGCATCGAACCATTTATGCTCGCCAATTCGCTGCAACTGACGGCCGCGCAGAGGCTTGTGCGCCTGCTTTGTCCCGACTGTAAGCGACCAGCGAAGGTTCCCGCGGATCTAGCAGAAAAAGTCTGTCGCGAAGCACTACTCGAGTCACCGCCGGATCCGACCAAGGTGACTTTCTATGAAGCGCGAGGATGCGATAAATGTTCTAGGACGGGATACTTTGGCCGTAAGGCCATCTTTGAGGTTTATAAGATCAACGGAGCTATGCGAGAGATTATTTACCGCTATGGCGGCGACATGGGTCGTTTGCGGGCAGCTGCGGAGGAATCCGGTATGTGGAGCATGCGTGCCTCGGGTTTTCGCAAGGCGATCGCCGGACTCACCACGATCGAGGAAGTCATGTCAGTGACGGTGATGGACTGAGGCGATCAATCATGGCCCAATTTTCCTACACAGTTCAAGATAACAGCGGAGAGACGGCCAACGGCACCATCGAAGCGGCCGACGAGAACGAAGCAGTCTCCTCACTCCAGTCGAAGGGATATTTTATCCTCTCGATATCCGCCGACAAAGGCAGGGCATTCTCTGACGGCAAGTCCGGTTCGGGTGGCGGCAAGGTGCAGCTGCGTGAGCTGGTGTTTCTGGCCGAGCAATTGGCGACATTGCTCAACGGCGGCGTACCCTTGGTCCGGGCATTGTCGCTCTTGGGTGAAAATTCGAGCTCGAAGGGCCTCCAATTTGCGCTGGCCCAGGTGACCAAAGACGTGGCCAGCGGCGCGGCTCTGTATAAAGCGTTGGAGCGCCATCCAAAGGTATTCGATACGATGTGGGTTTCGCTTGTGCAAGCTGGCGAGATGGGTGGCCAGTTGCCGAAAGTCCTAAAACAAATCGGCGCATACAAGTCAGCGCAAGCGGAGTTGCAGGGGAAAATCATTACGGCGTTGGCTTACCCCGCCGTCTTGATGACGATCTCGCTCGGGGTGCTCTTCTTCTTCATTGTTAAAATCGTCCCAGTTTTTGCGGAAATATTCACAAGTTTCGGCACAAAGCTACCGCCGCTGACGGCCGCAATCATTCTTTTTTCGAATCTCATCGTTTATCATTTGCCGGAAATGACCATCGCCATCGTGGTGAGTGCCTTCAGTTGGCGGGCCTACACCACGACGGAATCGGGCCAAGATTTCAAATGGAATTTGATTTTTAGCGTACCCCTGCTTGGAGATTTCGTCAAAACCATTCTCGTTGAACGCATGCTGACAACTCTGTCCACCCTGATTGAATCTGGGGTCAGTATTCTCAATGCGATCGCCGTTCTCGAAGGCGTATTTTCTGATAATATCCAATTTCGGCGAACCCTTGTTTCTGTCAGGAACGACGTTTCCGCCGGCAAGTCTATCTCCCAATCTTTCAAAAAGACAGGGGTTTTGCCGAACCTGGTCACTGAGATGATGTACATGGGTGAAGAATCCGGAAAACTTCCCGATATGTTGGTCACTCTGTCCAATTTTTATAAGGAGCAAATTAACCAATTCACGCGACGATTCAATGCGGTTATCGAACCGCTGATGATCGTCGGGATCGGCGCTATCGTCGGCACCATCGTTTTGGCCGTTTTTATGCCGATTTTCAAGCTATCCACGATGGGAGGCCACTGATGCGTCGAAATAATCGCCGCGGCTACACATTGATCGAATTGGTGGTGACGATGCTGATCATCGGCATTTTGGCCGCATTCGGTATCCCCCAGTATCTCCAATCCATTGAAACCGCGAGGGCCGACGACGCCGTCGCGATTGTGAACATGATCGGCACGACCAATCGCATGTTCGCGTTGGACCATAACGGCGCGTACACGTCCGGCCAGTTCGGGGCCGCCTGCGCCGGGGCGTGCCCCGCCGCTGGCCCGTACGGAGCGTGCGCGCTGGTCCAGTGCAAATACTTGGCGGAACAGGAGTGGGTGAACAAACCCTACGTGTTCAATGCCTGCAATCCCGCCGTCGCGGCCGGCAACTGCGCGGCGGGTCTGGTCTCGACAGGTCGGCGTCGAGCCGGCGCGATCGGAGATGCTGCGACGTGGCAATACAATATGACGCCAACGGGTGTTATCCGTGTACCAGCTACTGCAACAAATGCCCCACCGCCGACCTATTAAGCGACGATCGCCGAGAGGTGGATATACTCTCGTCGAGGTCGTTGTCGCGCTACTGATTTCTTGCATTATGGTCACGGCCATGTTCAGTGTCGCGCTCACAGCCAAAGGCGGATCCGGCAAAAGCGGACGCCGCATTGTCGCCAACCAGGCGTCGGCCCAGATCTCGTCGATGCTGCGAGGGTTTGTGACGGGTTGCGGCTGCAACGTCAACACCGGAGGGTGTGCCGCAGACTGCGCTCTGATACCCGGACCGAACACGAGCAACGCCGGAGTCGCGACATGGTATATTAATGGGTTTGGAGGCATCACCGACGACCTAAGCGGGGGCAATGTCTATGCGCTTATGGCGGGCGTGCACAATCTGAGGAACGTCTTGCCGCCATGGTTTGAAGGGCCACCCTATAACGGGAGGGTGAGCTACACGGTTACGGTTGCCGATACCGTGCAAGGCCGTCCCGTTCCAAGAGTGGACGTAAACATTACATGGGTAGAGCCATGAAGAAGGCAAGGAATCGACGTGGGTTCTCGTTACTGGAGTTGATCATTGCCGTCTCAATTTCATCGATCGTCCTAATCGGGATCTTTTCCATTGCGGCGTCTATGGTGCAATTCGAAGTCGAGTCGGCGCGCAAGGGTTCGATTAGCGCCTGGACGATGGCGAGTATTACCAGCATGAACCGCGACATCGCCGGCGCGAGCGTGCTTCAGTGGCCTAATGGCAACGGCGCGAGCGCCGATACCTTGTTGGTTTGCACGAATTGGTCGCGTTTGATCGCTCCGACGCCAGACGGTGGGCGACTTTCTTTTATAGGCCCAGCTCCGACGATCACTTCATATTGCTGGGATGGGGGTACGCATCTATTACGGCGTTCAGCGCTGGCCGGGAATTGCCCGAACATGCCTACGGTTCCCCCGGCCTGCGGCGCGGGCAATTATCCGGATGTCGTCGCGACGTCCGTCTATAAGGACGTAGGCAATCCGGATATTTTCACCGCGGAGGTTCACGGCACCGGGGTGGACGGCTATGCCGTGCGTTTGCGGTATGTCGTCGGAAATCCGAACCAAGGCACGGTCGACCTTCCCGGCGGCCCCGGCACGATTTTCGTCAATCCACAATCATTATCCTTCGACACGAAAATACTCCTGGAGAATTAAAAGATGAATTCTCGGCGCTTCGACGTTCGGCGCGGCAGCGTGCTTCTGCACGTCCTCGTCACGTCGGTGCTGGTCGCGCTGATCGCGGCGTCGTTGATGCGGATGGCGTTGATGCGTTACACGATCGCATCGCGCGGTAGCGAGGTCCTCGCGGCCAAGCGCATGGCTCAGGCGGGATTCAACGTGGTGCTGACCGCGTGGAACAAGAATAATGCCGTTTGTTCGCCGGTCGTGGATGGAGTGGGCACCGTGCAATACACCTGCATCGCCGGTGCCTGTACGGCAGGAACATGTCGCTGTACTTTTTCTCCAACAGCGGCTCTGCCAGGATTTCCCACTGTCACTGCGACCAATATTGGTGGGAATTGTTCTATTTCCGTGGTCACGCCGTGAACAGTTAAGGTCCTATTTTTTTTGGATGAGACGGCCGCGGCGCTGGTGCGCGGCATACAGCATCAGTCCGAATCCGGCCCAGGTCAGTTCGCGCACATGGCGGATAAGGCCTAACGTGAAGCCCATTTCGGGGGGCAGACCTAGGCCAACGAAAATTGCGGTTTTGCCGGCTTCTTGCGTCCCAAGCTTTGCGGGCACCCAAAATGAGAGGGAATCGATCAAACTGGAGAGGAACTCGATGGAGAGGGCGGTCTCGACGGTGACAGGTAGGCCCAAAAAGCGACAGATGATCCAAATCTCGGCGGCGCCCCAAAGGTAGCCGAGCATGAAAAGCGCGATCGAACCGAGCAGGCGATCCGGGTGACGTTTGAGATATAGCTTCAGCAGCGCGCGGACTCCGCCGCTCGATTCAACGACGCGCGGAAAACGGGCGATGATCCAAGCCGGAGGGTCCATCACGAGTAGGCCTATACCGACCATCAGGCCCAAGAGTATGCCACCGACCCCGAAGGCGCCGATCATCGCTTGCGCCCCCTTAAAATTGAAGAGATGGGAGTGCGCAAGGTAGCCAAGTCCGCTCAGGATGAAAAAAGTCTGACCGACAGTTTGCGTGACTTTGGCGACGATTACACTGGTGACTCTGTCGTCCTGGCTGAGAGGGTAATCGAGCATGCCAGGCCGAATGAATTCACCGCCGAGGTTGGCGCTCGGAGTCAGGTAGTTGACGCCGTCGCCCGCGATGCGCACCCGTACGAGATCCCAGAAACGGACTTGCCTAGCGCTTTCCGGAGTGAACGCAAGGCGCCATCCCCATGCGTTCAATGCGTGGTCGAGTATCTGAAAAGGCAGCAACACGGCAAAACCCCATCCGAACCTGATCAAATGGCTGGCGACGCGCGCGGGATCGAAGCGCCAGAGAAGGGAAAGAAAAGTGAGTACGCCTGCCACCATGATTAGGCGCGCAATGGTTCGGCGAACGCCGGGGCTCATCGGCGGGAGTTGGACGTCATGAGGGGATCTTTTCTGACGGTGGGCTGGCCCGCCGGGGAGTGGTTTCTGATGCGCGCTTCGCTGGGCGACGGAGGTAGGCGATTAGTTCTTTGCCCTCGCGATAAAGCCGGCGGCGTTCATTGGGCGTACGCGCCAACTTGAGAAGCATACGAACGATGGGGGTGGGGCGAGCGTAGAACTTCAAGTAGAAGCGCCGAGCTTGTGCCTGTATCTCGCCATCGCTGAGGCGCGAAACGACGGCTGGCGGCCCCCCTGCGCCTTTTTTAATGAGGAGGGCTTTGTCGAACCAGGTCTGCGTCGTGCCCGCCTGATGTAGGCTCATTTCTGGATCAGGAGAGACGGTGGCGACTTGAATGGTGTCTATATCGAGCGCGCAGGCGTAACGGATCGACTCCTCGACCGACTCCCTCGTCTCACCGGGAAGGCCGACGATGAACGTACCATGAATCGCGATCCCAAGATCGTGGCAATTCTGGGTGAACTCCCGAGCATCGTCCAGTTTTCCCGTAGCGAATTTGTTTAAGATCCGCTGATCACCGGTCGTGTACACGACCTGCATCACGCGCAAGCCGTTGTCCTTGAATATTTTGAGGAACTCGAGAGGAATATTGGGCTGTGCAGAGCAGGACCAGCTGATTGCCAGGGCACCTAATCCTCGAGCGATCTCCGTTGCACGCTCAAGATCGGCCATAAAAGCGTCATCGTCGACAAAGAACTCCACGGCATCGGGAAATTGCGCATGTGCCTTCGCGGCTTGCGCAATAACCACGGAGACCGACTTCGAATGCGCACGGTGAGAGGGCGCGGGTGGCCAGGAGAAGAAGGAAGAGCACCGGGCTTGGCAGCCGACCCCTGCGTCGAGCGAAAGATAAGGATGTTTGAGGAAACGAATAGAATAATGGGCGGGTGTCAGGTCGCGCTTGAAAACGTCGTAAATGGAAGGCAGTGCAGAGAGGTCCTCATTGCGCGGACGATCAGAGGTATGGAGTACGTATGCGCCGCTACGATGCGAGACGCCGAGGACCGATTCGTACGGGCGGCCCTCGGCGATCTCTTTGATCGCGAAGAGATAGCCATCTCGCGCGGCGAAATCGAGGGCCGGAGCGGCCTTGAGCGATTCCTCGGGAAGAAACGCGACGTGCGGCCCGACCATTCCGATGCGCATCTCCGGATTCTGGGCCTTCAAGGCCGCGGCGGCGTTTGCATCGCTTGTGAAGGAAGGAGTGGAGGCATGGATCACGCAAAGTTCAAATCCCCGTGCGCGGCGCAGGACCTCGTCCAAAGATAAATCGTCTGCAGGAGCGTCGATCAATTTTGAATTCGGTATTAGTGCCGCCGCTTGGGCGAGGCAGGTCGGATACCAGAAAGAGCGTACCGCGAGGCGGAAAGGGGAGCGCGCGCTCGTTCCGCCATCAAACCGCTCGAAAGATGGGGGATTCAAGAAAAGCGTGCGCAGCATCACCATCAAATTCTCCTTCAGTTTACGGATTTTCAAGTGGATTTTACCAAAATGGACCCTAGCGGACAATGTGTTCATGTGTTAAGCTGGACCGCATGATGCCTGTGATCGGCTTGCTCTTGGCCGCCGTTACCGCTGCACGAAGCGGAGCCGGCCAGAGAGGATGGGCCTGGAAGGAGACGATGACTCCACATTTCTCGATTCAACACGAGAACACGTGGCTGCCGCCGGGCTTGACTCTGGGCATCGAGCGGATTCATTTCCGGTTGGGGATGGACTTGGGCACATTTTCCCCCTGGATGGCCAAAGAGCGCATCGGGTTGTATATTTATCGGGATTTGGAGTCCTATGTGAAGGGGGAGTTCCATCCTCCGCCTTGGTCAAACGGAGTGGCGATCTACGACCGTAAATCCGTCGCGATTCCGACCATGAGGGAAACCGGGCAGATGTTGCGCGTTCTTTCCCACGAAACCACCCACCTTTTGTTCGGCAGTTACTTCCGCGAGGCGCATCGCGACCCACCGCCCTGGCTCAACGAAGGCTTGGCGATGCTCGAAGAAGCCGATGCGCCCACACAACCCGCGACCTCGCAGTGGTACCAGGACATGGTGGTAATAAGCCCGCGACAATGGTTGGCGATGCCTCGTTTTTTAAGTATCTCGCCGTCTCGTGATATACCCGACGACAAGGAAGCCGTGGCGTTGTGGTACGTTCAAGCGTATTCGGTGACCCATTTCCTGGTGAGAAAGCATTCCCGCATCCAATTCAAGGCCTTCTGCGCGGAACTTCGCGCGGGGAAGACGCCGGAAGAGGCATTAAAATCCGTGTACCACATTAGAACCTTGGCTGATTTTAATCGACTATGGCGGGCATGGCTCTCCGATCCGGCACACAAGAGGAAAATTGCGGCGCTAAAGGATAAGGATCGTAACCGGGGCGACGGTGTGGTCGAAAAATCTGGCCGCGGGGACTCTCCCTTTCACGCGTTCACGACCAAGGCGCCGGCCCCGCAGTAATGTCTGACGTCAGGCCGCGACGAGGTTCGCTAGTGAGCGGCCCGTGTGCGAGGACTCGCTTTTGACGATTTGTCCGGGACGTCCGGCCGCAACGAGAGTGCCGCCCTTGTCGCCGCCTTCGGGACCCAGGTCGATGATCCAATCCGACGAGCGCATGACGTCCGTATTGTGTTCGATGACCAACACAGTATTTCCCTGGTCGGTGAGCCGATGGAGAACCTCGAGCAGCTTCGATACATCGGCGAAATGGAGTCCGGTCGTCGGCTCATCGAGGATGTACAAAGTCTTGCCGGTTGCCCGCCGCGAGAGCTCGGTCGCGAGTTTTACGCGCTGAGCTTCGCCTCCGGATAGCGTCGTGGCACTTTGGCCCAAAGCGACGTAGCCAAGTCCGACGTCTTCCAGGGTTTTGAGCACCCTGACGATCGGAGCGTGGGCGCTGAGGAAGACTCGGGCCTCGGCAACCGACATCGCCAGGACTTCGGCGATGCTTTTCCCCTTGTAGCGTACGGCCAATGTCTCTTCGTTGAAGCGCTTACCATGGCATTCGTCGCAGGGCACGAATACGTCGGGAAGGAATTGCATAGAGATTTGCAGCATCCCATCGCCTTGGCAATTTTCGCAGCGGCCGCCCTTGACATTGACCGAGAAGCGACCGGGTTTGTAGCCCCGCGCTTTGGCCGCGGGCAGCATCGCGAACAAGTCGCGCACTGGCCCCCATAAGCCGGTATAGGTCGCTGGGTTCGAACGGGGAGTGCGGCCAATAGGAGTCTGGTCGACGACGATGACCTTGTCGATGTCCTCGATGCCGGAAATCGACTTATGGGCACCCGGGTCCTCCTTGGCGCCGTGAAGACGCTTGGCGAGCGCCTTATAGATGATCTCATGGACTAGCGTCGATTTACCAGATCCAGAAACGCCGGTCACGCAGACGAACTCGCCGAGAGGGACGTCGACATCCAGATTTTTAAGATTGAATTGACGCGCGCCGCGCACGCGCAGCATCCCGGTCGGCTTACGGCCCTTAGAGGGGGGCGGAAGGTGGCCTTCGCCGCGAAGATATGCGCCGGTGAGGGAGTCCTTAGCTTTGATCAGATCGGCGACTCGGCCTTGGGCGACGATTTTTCCGCCGTGGACGCCCGCGCCGGGGCCCAGATCCACGACCCAGTCGGCGGCACGAATCGTCTCTTCGTCGTGTTCGACGACTATCAGGGTATTTCCGAGATCGCGCAAGCGGCGCAGCGTGGTCAGCAGGCGGGCGTTATCGCGAGGGTGCAGGCCGATTGAGGGCTCATCAAGCACATACATGACCCCAGTAAGACCTGAGCCGATTTGCGTGGCCAGGTGGATGCGCTGCGCCTCGCCGCCCGCCAAGGTCTCCGAAGTTCGATCCAAGGTCAGGTATTCCAGGCCGACGGCGGAGAGGAATTCGACGCGCGAGACGATTTCCTTTAGGACTTGCTTGGCGATTTGACGTTCTTGGTCCGTGAGCGTGAGGGCTTTAAAGAAAGCGAGAGCTTTTTCGACCGACATCCGCACGATGTCGTTGATGTTCAGGGCGTCGAGCTTGACGGCGAGCGCTTCGGGTTTGAGGCGGGCGCCCTTGCAGGAAGGGCAGAGCTTCTTGGCCATGAAACGTTCGGCGATCGCGCCCTTAACGAAATCCGATTCGGATTCGGACAGGCGGCGCTCGAGATTCTTGACCACGCCCTCGAATTCCTGGTCGTTCTTCGCCCAGGAGGGTTTGTAGGTTCCGCCGCCGTGAAGAATGATTTTCCGATGCTCGTCGCTCAATTTCGCCCAGGGTTTGTTCAAAGGGATGGAGAATTGGTCGGCTACGTGCTCTAAAATTTCCGTGTAGTAGCCGGACCAGGAGCGCTTCCACCGATTGGTCCGAGTCGTGACGGGATCGGCCCACGCGATGATCGCGCCTTCGGCGATCGATTTCGTTGGATCGGGGATAAGGCGGTCTTCGTCAACGTCGGTCTTGACGCCGAGACCGTCGCAGGTCGCGCAGGCGCCGTAGGGAGAATTGAAGGAGAATAAGCGGGGCTCGATTTCAGGCAAGGAAAGGGCGCATTTTGGACAGGCATGATGCTCGGAATGCAGTGAGCCCGCATTTGGATCTTCCGATGGCTCGACGCGCACCAGGCCGCGCGATTCCTTAAGCGCGATCTCGATGGAATCGGTCAGGCGCTGCTTCTCGTCTGCAGAGACTTTTAGTTTATCGACGAAAAGCTCGATCGTGTGCTTCTTATAACGGTCCAATTTGGGCGGAGCGGACAGCTCATGGGCCTTGCCGTCGGTTCGGGCGGTCACGAATCCGGAACGTTGAAGTCGTTTGTATAGGTCCTCGTAAGTACCGGGACGGCTTTGGACGAGAGGAGAATGGATCGTGATCGACTGTCCGGCGCGGCTGCGCAGGACTTCATTGACAATAGCCTGCGCCGATTGTTTCTTGATCCGTGACCCGCAATTCGGGCAGTGGGGTTGGCCGACGCGGGCGTAGAGCAGGCGTAAATAATCGTAAATCTCGGTGACGGTCGCGACGGTCGAGCGGGGGTTGTGGGAGGGATTGCGCTGTTCGATTGCGATCGCGGGGGACAAGCCCTCAATTAGGTCGACGTCGGGTTTGTCCATAAGCTCGAGGAATTGCCGGGCATAAGCCGATAGTGATTCGACGTACCTACGCTGGCCTTCTGCGTAAAGAGTGTCGAACGCCAAAGACGATTTGCCCGAACCCGAGAGCCCGGTGATCACGACGAGTTTGCCTCGGGGAATATCCAAGGAGACGTTTTTCAGGTTGTGTTGGCGGGCGCCGACCACGCGGATGAAATCCATACCGTCATTTTATCATTTCCGAGGATTAGCCGCATTCTTGGGGAACAAAGGACGCCTTCCGATCGTATGGTAATGACCAGCCATGGGCGACCAAATTCAAGATCTAAGCGATCAAGACCTCGAGGCCGAATTGAAATTCATCGCCCAAAGGGAAAGGCATGCGTTGGCGAAACTGCTTGTCTGTCTTGGCGAATTCGAAAGGCGTAAGTTGTTCGCGAAGCGCGGATTTGCGAACACCTTCGCCTACGCGCTGCGCGCGCTGAAATTGGACGAGGGCGGCGCTTATCGCCGGATTCATGCGGCGCGATCGGTCAGACGATGGCCGGAGCTCGCGCAGCGCATCGAGCGCGGCGACCTTCATTTGGGCGCAGTACTCGTGCTGGAGCCGATTTTAAACGAGAAAAATCATAAGGAGCTCTTCGCCCTCGCCTGCGGAAAAAGCAGGAGAGAATTGGAAGCGATCGTCGCTTCGCGGCAGCCTACGCCGTCACAAGAGGATCGCTTCAGGCGTCACGCGGTGGCGGGGGGAGGTTGGAGTGTTGCAGTCGCTGCGGCGCCGGTGCCCGAAGCCAACGGAAATGGCGCACGTCCCTGGGAATGGCAGGCGGTCGTTCCGGTCGCGATGGATCGGGTGCGGATCGGATTTGACGCCGCGGTCGCGGTGCTTAGTCTCATTGATCGGGCACGCCAGATTCTGCGCCACAAGTATCCCTCTGGCCGGCTCGAGGATTTAATACGTGAAGCTTTGGAATTGTTGCTGGAGCGTAAGGATCCGCAGCGTCGACTTGACTTAAAACCAGATAAAGCATCTTCGACATCGTCCGGGCTTGGGATCAGAGAATCGCGGCTCGAGCGAAAATTCCGTCCGGGCCGTTATGTGCCTGCTTGGGTGAAGCGCCGGGTCTGGGAGCGCGATGGTGGGCGTTGTACGTGGCGCGACGGTCAGGGCGTGTTATGCGGTTCGAAGGATTGGATTGAATTCGACCATCTCGTCCCATTTTCCAAGGGTGGACGATCCGATTCGCCGCGTAACATTAGACTACTTTGCCGGCTACACAACGTCCAGGCCGCCGAGGCGGTTGGTCTCAGCGTTTTTGGAAGTAAATCGGACGACTCCAACGCGGATCTTTCCGCGGGTGGTCAAGCGTGAAGTGCAAGCCCCGTGACTCTTTGCGGGCGATTGCGCTCTTAATCACTAGGGTCGCGACGTCGGCGATATTGCGCAACTCGACTATATCGGGAGTCGGAACGGTATTCCAATAGTATTCGGAGATCTCTCGGTTCAGGAGCTCCATGCGCGACAGCGCGCGCTTCAAGCGCTTGTCGGTGCGCACGATTCCGACGTAATTCCACATCAGTTGGCGAATTTCGTCCCAATTTTGGGAAACGACGACCGCCTCATCCGATGTGACCGCTTTGCCGAACCACCAGGGCTTGGCCGCGAAAGGCGACGCCGCGGGGAGCGCTCCGGGCGTTGCCAAATGCTGCGCCAGGCGATGGGCGAAAACGCAACCCTCAAGAAGGGAATTGGATGCCAGGCGGTTGGCGCCGTGAAGGCCGGTGCGCGCCGTTTCACCTACGCAGAATAGGCGCGAAAGGCTGGTTTGCGCCCAGGTGTCGGTGACTACGCCTCCGCAGAAGAAATGGGCGGCCGGGACGACGGGGATTGGTCCTGTGGCCATGTCGATACCGAAACTCAGAACTTTTTCGTAAATGTTCGGGAAGCGTGCACGCAGATACTTGCGCGTGCGGTGAGTCATATCCAAGAACACGCATTCGTCGCCGGTGCGCTTAAGTTCGGAATCGATCGCGCGCGCGACGATGTCACGAGGGGCCAATTCAGCGCGGCGATCATAGCGAGGCATGAAGCGCAGTCCGGACTTGAGACGTAAAATGCCGCCTTCGCCGCGCAAGGCTTCCGACAGCAGGAAATTCTTGGCTTGAGGGTGATAAAGGCAGGTGGGGTGGAATTGAACGAATTCCATATCCGCCATGCGCGCGCCCGCCCGCCAGGCCATCGCCATTCCGTCGCCGGTTGCGATGTCAGGGTTGGTCGTGTAGAGGTAGACTTTTCCCGCACCGCCCGTCGCCAACACCGTGGCGTCGGCAACGTATGGGATAATGTCCCCGGTTTCCCGATCCATCACGTAGGCTCCGCGACAAGCGCCTTCGCCGTCGCGTATGAGGTCGATTGCGAGGTGGTCCTCCACGGTCCGGATATTTTTCGAATGCCGGACGGCGGCCAGCAGCGCCCGCTCGATCTCGCGGCCGGTGATGTCACCGGCGTGTAGGATGCGTCTGTGGGTATGCCCTGCCTCCAAGCCCAGGTCCACCTTCGACTCATGGACGGAAAAGCGCACGCCCAGATCACGCAGCTCGCCGACGCGCGCGGGAGCCTCGGAAACCGTCAAACGGACAACCGCTTCGTCGCACAAGCCCGCGCCGGCGATGAGAGTGTCCTTGACGTGCGAGTTGAAGGTGTCGAGCTGGTCCATAACCGCGGCGATCCCGCCCTGGGCGTAGTTGGTATTGGACTCGACCGCGGCTTTTTTGGTGACCAAGGTCACCCGGCCGAGGCGGGCCAACTTGAGCGCCGATAGTAGGCCGGCGATGCCGGAACCCAAGACGAGGAAGTCGGAATGCTTCGCTTTAGCGGCGGTCATTGAAAGGGGGTTCTTGGAGTGCTAGATTCTAACACATGATTCGTACGTTCAAAAAAATCCAGCCGCGCATTCACCCGACGGCGTTCGTCCACGATTCCGCGGAAATCATCGGCCACGTGCGTCTTGCGGAAGGCTCGTCAATTTGGCCCGGCTGCGTCCTCCGTGGAGATATTCGCGAGATCAAAGTCGGGGCCGGCACCAATATCCAGGACCTGACGGTGATCCACACCCGAGCGGCATTTCCCACGGTGCTCGGCAAGGGGATTACGGTCGGGCACGGGGTGATCCTTCACGGTTGCCGGATCGGGGATCGCACGCTCGTCGGGATGGGAGCCATTATCATGGAGGCCACGATCGGCGCGCGCTGTTTGATCGGAGCGGGCGCGTTGATCACAGCGGGTATGAAGATTCCCGCCGAATCGCTGGTGTTGGGATCGCCAGCGAAAGTCGTGCGCAAACTGCGCCCCGATGAATTGCGCATGCTCGCCAAGAGCGAACGCTCCTATCGCGCGTTGGCCCGCGCGCACATCCGCGAGTCGCGCATCGTGTTCGGCTGTTGAGGTTTTCGCGGATGCTTGCGCACGGAGGCTCATGGCGCGCATTTTGGTGATCGAAGATGAGCCTGACGTGGCGGGTGTTCTCGTCACGTTGCTCGAAGTCAACGGGCACACAGCGATCTGGGCATCCGAGGGGGTAGTAGGCCTGCGTATGGCCCGGCGTGAAAAACCGGACCTTATTCTTCTGGACGTGATGTTGCCGACGGTATCCGGATACGACCTTTGCCAACTCCTGCGCCAAGACAAGCGCACGGCTGACGCCAAAATCATCATGGTGACGGGGTTGGGACGCGGCGCGGACGTGGACAAGGCCTTCGCCAACGGGGCCGACGACTATCTGATCAAGCCTTTCGATCGCGCACGCTTGAACATGAAAATCAATAAGCAGCTCGGGTTGCCGTGAGGAACTTCTGCGCGTTAGCCGCGTTTATTTGGATGCTCCCCGTGAGTGTCGCGGCGCTCGAGGCGGCCGCTCACAAGGTCGACATTACTCCCGATGTGATGCGGGAACGGCCTTTATTGGCCGGCTTTGGCGTGGTCGGGCGCAAGCCGAAGGACGTCCACGATCCGTTGTACGCGAGATTACTGCTATTGCGGGAGGGAAAAACGTCGGTCGCGATCGTCGGGCTCGATCTGCTGGGCTTTTCCCGCAATGACGTCGAAGACCTGCGCGCTCGCGCGGGCTTCAATCGTGTCGGCAGATCGCTATTCGTCGCCGCGACGCACACCCATTCCGGGCCAGACACTCTTGGTTTTTGGGGAACTCGTATTGGATCTTCCGGCATCGACCCAGTTTATCTAACACGTATTAAGGCAAGTATTGCCGCCGAGTTGCGTCGGCTGGAAGAGCAGCTGCGTCCAGTCGACGCGGCGGCCGGACACGGCCAGTTAAATCCGCGCGGCCTGTGCCGCGACTCTCGCGATCCGCAGGTGATCGATCCCAACCTGAGCATTTTGCGACTGAGTCGAACTGGCGGCACGGCGTTGGCGACGATCGTGAACTGGTCTTGTCATCCGGTAATCCTTGGGTACTATAATCGTCTCATTACCGCCGATTTCCCCGGCCCTTTATGCGCGGAAGTAGAGCAGAAAGGGGGGGTCTGCATCTTTCTCAATGGCATGATCGGCGGACATTTGTCCCCGGACATTGCGGTGGAGAGTTTCGCCGAGTCCGAGCGGGTCGGTATCACTGTTGCTGATGCCGCGTTGGCGCTCAAGACATACTCCACTCCATCTCGCGTATTGGCCTACCACGCGGCCGTGATCCGCGTCCCGGTCGAAAACTCTCTCTTCCGTCTTTCCTTGTCCGCGCTGACGAGCGGTCATCGCCTCTTTGACTTTGCGGGAAGCGAAATTCCCGCGGCAAAGGCGAGATCTCTCGCCCTACGCCACTTGTTTTTTGGGCTCAATGTCAAAACCGAACCTTGGATTGAAACCGAAGTTTCCCTGGTTGATATCGGCCCCGCGCGACTTCTCGGCCTGCCGGCCGAGGTCTTCCCAGAGTTAGCCATCGGCGGCTACGATGGGAATTATACTTTCGGTCGCGATCTGCTGTTACGCCCGAGTCCGAATTCACCCGACCTTGCGCAAGCCCCGAAGGGACCGTATTTGCGTGATCTGGTAAAAGCCCGCAGTCCGATGCTAGTCGGCTTAGCCAACGACGAACTTGGCTACCTGGTTCCTCAGTACGACTTCAAAGTGCGCTCTTCGAAGTTCATGCTCCCGCGCTATCCTGGCCATTACGAAGAAACTTTTTCCATCGGACCTTCCGCGACTCGTCTTGTAACTGAGGCCGCGGTAAAACTGCTCAAGGAGAACCCGTGAAACGCAAGATCAACTTCAATGCCGGTCCCGCCGGATTGCCGCTGCCTGTTTTGCAAGAAGCCCGTGAGCAATTCGTCGACTTCAAGGAGACGGGAATGTCCTTGATCGAACATAGCCATCGCGGCAAGGCGTACGAGGCGGTCCATCAAGAGGCGATCGCCTTGTTTTCCGAGCTATTGGAGTTGCCGCCCTCGCATGGCGTCGTCTTGCTTCAGGGTGGGGCTAGCCTTCAGTTCGCGATGGTTCCGTTGAATTTCCTGCCGCAAGGTCGATCGGCGGATTATTTGCTGACCGGTCATTGGGCGAAAATCGCGTTTTCGGAGGCGGGGAAGATCGGGACCGCGCGCGCGGCAGCCGACAGCGTCGGCGCCGACAAGCTTTATACGCGATTACCCACCGCCGATGAGATCAAGGTCGATTCATCGGCCGCCTATGTGCACATGACGAGCAACAACACCATCTTTGGCACGCAATATCACGCCTTGCCAGACGCGAAGGGACGCCCCCTCGTGTCAGACATGAGCTCCGACATCCTCAGTCGGCCGGTCGACGCTCGTCGTCACGCGCTGATTTATGCCGGAGCCCAGAAGAACCTTGGCCCCTCCGGGCTCACGGTGATCGTGATCGACAAGGAATGGCTGAAGCAGGCGCGCACTGATATTCCCGATATCCTTCGTTATCAGAAACATCTAGACGCCGGGTCACTGTACCACACTCCGCCGTCCTTCGCGGTTTACCTATTCGGACTGAACCTGAAATGGATCAAGGCCAATGGCGGCGCAGCGGGTATGGAGAGCAGGAACAGGGCCAAGTCCGACGCTCTTTATGGCGCTCTCGACCGCTTGTCGGTTTTTTACTCGGCACCGGTGGAAAAAAGCGCGAGATCTTGGATGAATGTGGTCTTTCGCACGCCCACTCCGGCGCTCGATGATGAATTCTGCGCCGAGGCGTCGAAGGCCGGCATGGAGGGGCTGAAAGGCCACCGTTCGGCCGGCGGGGTACGTGCGTCTCTCTATAATGCGGTTTCGCTCGATAACGTAAAGGCGCTGGTCGCGTTCATGGAAGAGTTCGCTCGGAAAAAGGGCTAAGGCCGCATCAGCTCAAGAGTCGGACGGCGGCGAAGGACAACGTGTAAGCGAGAACGAACAGGAAGGCGAATTGCGCGGTTGGCCACGCCGAACTGCCGGTTTCTCGGCGCACAATCGCGACGGTGGAAAGGCATTGGAGCGCGATCGCGAAGAAGATCAGCAATCCCACGGCCGTAGCGAGAGTGTAACGCGGAGTACCGTCCGCTTTTTTAGCATCATGAAGTTCTCGCTCTAGCCCCCGGGGACTGCGTTGTGAGCCATCCATCGCGTATAAAGTGCCGAGGGTGCCGACGAAGACCTCCCGCGCCGCAAGCGAGGACAGCACCGCGACGGAAACGCGCCAGTCCCACCCCAAGGGTCGAAATAAGGGCTCTATCGCGCGTCCCGCCATTCCGAGCATGCTTCCTTCGATTCTCACAGCCGGTGAGGTGGGATGACCCAGATCGGATGGTGGCCGCGGATAACTGGCCAAAGCCCAAAGAACGACGCTGACCATCAAAATCACCTGGCCGGCGCGCGAGATGAAGTGCCAACAGCGCGACCACACGTAGCGGCCAAGCTCGCGCAGACGGGGGAGCCGATATGGCGGGAGCACCGTGATCGGCGGCGGGGCCGATTCGTACAGCCTCGTCCACTTCAGCGCCAAAGCGAGCAGCAATGCGGCGACGATTCCGAAAGCATACATGCCCGCCATCACGACTCCGCGCCCGTCCAGTCCCAGTGGGCGGAAAGTCTCGGGAACGAAGGCGGTGATGATCAACGCGTAGACCGGCAGTCGGGCCGAGCAAGTCATCAGTGGAGTGAGGAGTATCGCCACGATGCGCCGCTTTTCGGAAGAAATTGTGCGGGTCGCCATTATGCCTGGGATCGCGCAGGCAAATCCCGATAAAAACGGGATGAATACCTTTCCATCCAGCCCGAACGGGCGCAACGCGCGATCCAGCATCGCGCCCGCGCGGGGAAGGTAGCCGCTGTGCTCGAGGATGCCGATCAAGGTGAACAGGATGGCAATTTGTGGGACGAAAACAACGACTGCGGCCAAACCGGGAAGCGCCCCGTCGCATATAAAATCAGAAAGTGAACCGGCGGGCAGGCGGGCGCGTAAAATATCGGAAAATGCGGCGAACGCGGAGTTCAAGAAATCCATTAGCGGTTTGGCGCCGGTAAACAAGGCTTGGAACAAGAGAAACATCGTCACTGTCAGGATCAACGGCCCGGCGAGAGGATGGAATACGACGCGATCGACCGAGATCGAGCGGGCCAGGGTGGGCAGGAGGACCCTGGGGGGTACGCGCACCGCCTTGGCGTACGCCCGGGCCGCCGTTAGCACGCTCAACGCTTGGAGCTCGCGCAGGCGAGCGGGCGAGGCAAGGCGAAAATCGAGCGCCTTAACGAGCTTTCCGTCAGCGGTGCCGGCAGTCAAGAGCGCGGTAATTTGGCCCAAGCCTTCGCCCAACCGTGCCGACGCGAGGACGACAGGCGCTCCGAGGACCTCGCTGAGCGCGTGCGGATCGACGACCACGTCGTTGAGCCTCGCCTCGTCGATCATGTTGACGACCACCGCGATCGGATACCCGGCGGCTTTCAGTCCGGCCGCCAAGGCCAGGTCGTTTTCTATGTTACTGGCTTCGGCGACGCACAGCACCAGTAGATCGGACCCCTCATTTATGCAGTCAGTGAGGAAGTTGAAGGCGACTTTTTCATCGCTCGTTTCCGGTAGGAGGGAATGAGTCCCCGGGAGGTCGATGACCTCAAAATCTTCTCGCTCCACCGTGACCTGGCCGACCGCCTTTTCAACGGTGCACCCAGCAAAATTAGCGACTTTCTGGCGCATTCCCGTCAACGCGTTGAAAAGCGTGGTTTTACCCGTGTTCGGGCGGCCGGCGAGCGCGACAATCCGCGGACTCATCGCAGCGGTTCGACTTGGATACGCTTCAAAATCCTGCGTTCGATTGTCAGCAGCTGCGGGCCGACCAGGCATTCCACGGGATCTCGAAGCGGCGTCAGAAGGACTTTAGTGATCGTTGCGCCGAGTCGAAGCCCCAGTCCGGTCATCCGCGCCCGCTCAGATTCGTCGGGTCCAGTGAGCGCGAGGATGCGGACAGGGCGGCCAATCGCGATCTCGTCGAGTGTCATCAAGGGCATTATATCCTTGTTGAGATTGAATTTCAATAAGGAAGGGGGGGGGTTTTGTATCATGGATTGATGAACGCGACTCCTTTCGATCGGCTCGATTCGGCGCGACGGAGCCTCGATCGGGGAAGGCCCGATTGGTCCCTGGCGCTTCTGGTGGGAACATTTCCGGTCCCGATTCAAGGAGAGGCCCTTTTGCTCCGCGCCGAGGCGTTGCGCGCGCAAGGTTTTTTCCGGCGCGCGATCGCCGCTTATCGTGACGCTCTCGCCAGGCTCGACGTTTCCGATCGTGATTTGGCTGCCCAGGCGTGCTTGGGACTGACGCGGTGCCATCGAAGCTTGGGCGAAGTCATAAGCGCCAAGAAAGCGTTGCAAAGAGCCGCGAGGCATGGCGCCCGACTTGGCGGGGAATTTCAAGAAACGGTCGCTCTCGAGAATGCGTTGGTCGATCGTGCGGCGGGCGCTTATCCGGCCGCGTTGAAAGCCATGTCCGCGCTTTTGGCCTCCTGTCGGCGCCGACGCGATCACGCGGGAGTCGGCTATCTGTTATGGGCGATGGGAGGCGCGAGGCGATTTGCGGGCGATCTAATAAATTCCCACCGGGATTTTCGGAATTCATATATTTCTTTCCGCAAGGCCTCGGACCGCGAGGGTCAAGTGTACGCTCTCTTCGGCTTAGGCGGGATTGCGCGAATCCGCGGCCGTTTCAAAGAAGCCCGGCGCTCCTATGCGGTCGCGGGGCATCTATTGGGCCGCGGCCCCGACTTGTTCGGACGCGCTTACGCACATTGCGGCTTGGCCAACGTTTTGCGCCAATTGGGCCGTTGGAGCGAGGCCGAGCGTCATTATCAGGCATCATACGCGCTGTACGCCCGGTTAGACGACCGCGTGGACCTGGCCTATGTCGACTGGGGCCTCGGTCAAGTGCATTTGAAACGCGGCGAATTGGACGGCGCGCTGCGGCGATTCGCAGCCGCACGGAATGCCTTTTCACGATTCGGCGAGGCGCGCGGCGAAGCCCTCTCTTTGCAAGCCCTCTCCCAAGTGAAACATGCCCTCGGCCAAACGGCAGAGGCAGAGAAACTGTTTGACGCGGCGGTGAAACGCTCGCGCGACGCGGGACTCCACGCGCATTTGGAGATTTTCACTTAGCCCTTAGTAACATTTCCGAAACGCAGTCTTCGTAATCTGTTCCCCATGACAAAGAATATTTGGGGACTGCTGGAAGACTACGAAGGCAAATGGGTCGCGGTGGACAAGAGCGGTGAGATCGTGGCGCACGCGCCTACGCTGGCGGAAGTGATGGGTTCCACGGGGGACGAGGCTCGTCGCGTGACGTTTCTATACGCAGCCGCTCAATCCTGAACCAGAGCGCACGTGTCGCAAGAACTAGATCTTAAAATCCTCGCCGAGGTAGAGTTCTCGGGCGCTCGCGTCTTCGAGCAGATGCTTGGCGGTTCCTTCGACGAGGATTCTTCCGTCGTAAATCAGGTAGGCTCGATCGATGATGGGTAGCGTTTCGCGCACATTGTGGTCGGTGATTAGGACGCCGATTCCGCGAGCCACCAATTTTTGAATGATCGCCTTGAGTTCGCTGACGGTGATCGGGTCGATGCCGACGAACGGTTCATCCAAGAGAATCAGCTTCGGATCGCGAATCATCGCCCGCGCGACTTCCAGGCGCCGCTTTTCGCCGCCGGACAGTGTCCAGGCCTTTTGTCGTCGCAAATCCCATAGCCCGAACTCTTCCAGGAGATCTTTGACCCGCCGTATTTGTTCGAATTTTCCGCGCATCGTTCTCTCCAACACAGCTCGCAGATTTTCCTCGACAGTGAGGCCTTTGAACACCGTGGGTTCCTGGGCCAAATAGCTGAGGCCGAGGCGGGCACGGGCGTACATCGGTTCCTTAGTGACGTCGACTTCATCGATCAGTATCGCGCCTTCCTCTGGAGTCACGAAGCCGGCCAAACTGTAGAAGGTCGTTGTCTTTCCGGCCCCATTGGGACCCAGGAGGCCGACGATTTCACCGGAATTCACCCGCAATGAGAGCCCCTTGATGACCATGCGCTCGCCGTAGGTTTTGCGGATATTACGAGCTTCGAGTTTCATCGCGCGGGCTCCTTTCGGCGGCCCAACTTGTCCGAGAAGAGAATCCACCCTACGACGCGGCCGCGAGCTTCAATGCGGCGGGGGGACTGCGTCGCGTCGACCTCGTCGGCTTTTAATGCCGTGATCCAGCCGCCATTTTCATCATTCTTTTTTAAAACTGGCCTACCGCCACGTAATTCTAAACGCTGGGCGGACCTCTCCCAATACGCTCGATCGGCCCACAATTCTAGCCGCGGGCCCCACGCATGGGCGCGTCCCGTCAACGTGCCTGAATCGGCATTCCAATCGAGCCGTTGACCTTCTCCTTGGTCACGCTGCGATCCGTCCACAGGGGTATGCTGGAAGGTCACCAGTCGCGCGGGTCGAGGCTCGAGGCGTCCCACTCCAGAAATTTCGTCGTAACGGGCGATGTCGCCTTGAGCGTCAATGACGTCGCCGGACAGGAATTTTTGGCGTAAGTTCACGTTACCCTTTGCCGTCCACACCTTATCGCGATGGCGATACAACGCCCAATCAGCGATGAGCAAGGACCTTGATGTCGCATAGCGTACGTCTCCACGAAACTCCTCTTCGGGGAAAGCTCCACGCCGAACTATCCACTCCTTGCTCCGTACGACGGATCCTGCGGACGTGCCCAAGGTCTGAGCTGCCACCAAGTGTGTAAAGATAAGTGCGTATACAATCATGGCGGTTTCTTCGAGATTACTGAACGTTGTTTAAAGATCCGGATCTCGCTCAAGTCCGGGGTCGCTTCCATGCCTTCGCCGCGGACCACGGCACCCGGGCGACGAATCATGACGGCGGAACGGGTGAAAAAATGCCCTTGGCGCGAAGTGTAGTTCAATTGGCGGGTGTGGAGGACCGAGTGATCGTCAAAGGATTCGAGCACAACCGAGCTGGAAAGAATGACATCGTGAGTGTCCGTCGCGATCTCCCCGGAAAGAGCTGTTACTCGGGACACGGTTTTCCCATCACGATGAAATTCCATCACAGGTGACTCAAGACTCGCCGTTTTTTCATCTTCGCGTAGACGGGCTAATCGAGAGGTGAGCGTCCATGACGGCACCCCGCGTACCGATTGACTTAAGGAAAGGCCTTCGACGATCTGCTGTCGCTCTTCACGCGGGCTGGAATGTCGACCGCCGCAAGAAAGGCTCAAAACGCAGGCCGCGAGAAGGATAAATTTCAATTGTTAGCGCGGGTCGTTTGGGTTGGCGCCTTGAGCTGATCTTCCGGAAGGTGGAGGGGGCCGTCGGCCCGCAGCCACGGAGTCATCTCGATGGGTATTTTTCGCAAATGGTAGGGCCGCGGAAGCTTCGACAAGGCTGTCGAAACGCCGAAATAAAGAACGGTCAAGACTGTATAGATAATTCCGAGGGCCTTCAAATGCCAAATCGCATCGGGTTGCCAGGCCGCGGGCACAGCCATGTCACGACCGCATTTACGGCAAGTCTTAGCGTTGTCTTTGTTGTCGACGCCGCAATCCACGCATTTCATCGGGAGTTCTCCTTGCTCAAGGCATCGAAGGCACGCGTCTCGCGAAGAAATCCGCGAATGTCGGACAATTTGAGCGAATTGGGCCCATCGGACATCGCCTTATCAGGATCGGGGTGCGTCTCGAAAAAGACCCCGTCGACGCCGACAGCCACCGCAGCGCGCGCAAGCGGGCGCACGAATTCGCGTTGACCACCAGTGGTGGAGCCGTTTCCGCCGGGAAGCTGGACACAATGCGTGGCATCGTGGATGATAGGCGCGCCGAATCTCCGCATAATTTCGTAGGACCGCATATCGACGACCAAATTGCCGTAGCCGAAACTGGCACCTCTCTCCGTGAGCAGCACATTTTTATTACCCGTAGAGTACAGCTTCTCCACTGCATGGCGCATGTCCCAGGGCGACAAGAATTGCCCCTTTTTGACGTTCACAGCCTTTCCAGTCTTGCCGCAGGCGATCAATAGGTCTGTTTGACGGGAGAGAAACGCCGGAACCTGGAGCATGTCGACATAACGTGCGGCGATAGCGGCGTGTCCGGGTTCGTGCACATCGGTGACGCAAGGCACGCCCAGCGCGCTTGCAACTTTGGCGAGGGTCCGCAAGCCTTCTTCCATGCCGGGGCCCCGGAACGATTTAACGGAAGTTCGATTTGCTTTATCGTAGGACGCTTTTAAGACAAAGCCGACGCGTAGCTCACCGCAGATTTTCTTAAGTGTTGAACCGACTCGACGTAGAAGGGCTTCGGATTCGATGACACAAGGCCCTCCGATATAAGCGGCCGGGCGGCCGCCACCGAAAACAACTTTGCCAACCCGGACTTCACGCGTGGGCATGAGATCTCCCCGTCTGCGCCCGTTGCAAAGCGGCGGCGATAAAGTCGCGAAACAACGGATGGGGGGATTCCGGGCGGCTCTTGAATTCCGGATGGAATTGTGTGGCCAGATACCACGGGTGATCTTTGAGCTCGACGATTTCTACGAGATTTTTAGGGGCGTGAATACCGGCAACGCAAAGTCCGGCGTCCTCCAAAAGCTTGCGGAATTTATTGTTGACTTCAAAGCGGTGGCGATGTCGCTCAGAGATGTTCGCTGTGCCGTAAGCCTTGTAGGCGTTCGTGCCCTTTTTCAGCGTACATTCGTAGGTTCCTAGACGCATCGTCGCTCCCATGGATTTCACGCTCTTTTGCTCAGGAAGAAGGTCAATGACTGGGTAGCGTGATTTGGCGTCGAATTCTGTCGAATGCGCTCCAGTGAGCTTAAGAACGTTTCGCGCGAACTCGATCACGGAAATTTGCAATCCAAGACACAGTCCGAAGAATGGGATCTTATTTTCCCGCGCCAATTGAGCCACACGTATTTTTCCTTCGATGCCGCGGTCGCCGAACCCGCCCGGAACAAGGATTCCGTGGACGCCGTCCAATTGTGCCTCAATTTGAGGATCGGTGGTGTCGAGAAAACGAATGGAAACTTTTGATTGATTGGCAATGCCGCCATGGATGAGCGCTTCGTTCACTGATTTATAAGCGTCCTTATAGTCGGTGTATTTACCTGCGAGAGCGATTGCGACCTCGTGTTTCGGATGTTTCAGGCGATCGACGATTTCATTCCAGCTATCGAGGTTTTTGGCCTGCGTACGCATGCGTAAAATCATCATGATTTGGTCGTCGAGACCTTGCTTGTGGAAAACGATGGGGACTTCGTAGATGCTGTCAACGTCGGGTGCCTCGATGACCGATTCTTTCGGCACGGAGCAAAACATCGACAGCTTGGAACGCATTTCCGGGCCAAGGGGTTTTTCAGTCCGGCAAACGAGCACATCAGGCGAGATGCCGATTTCCCTGAGTTTTTGAACAGAATGTTGCGTGGGCTTTGTCTTTAGTTCTTCGGAGGCCTTAATATAAGGAATCAATGTCACATGCATGTAAAGAACGTTGTCTCGACCCAATTCCAACCCCATTTGGCGGGCCGCCTCCATGAACGGAAGGCTTTCGATGTCTCCGACTGTTCCGCCGATCTCGATAATCGCGACATCGACGCCTTTAGTAATGGAACGAAAGCGATTCTTGATTTCATCTGTTATGTGCGGGATGACCTGTACCGTCGTCCCAAGGAAATCCCCGCGACGCTCGCGCTCAATAACGGTTTGATAAACCTTGCCCGCGGTAAAGTTATTGAAATGGTGCATTTCTTTGTTGAGAAATCGCTCGTAATGCCCGAGGTCGAGATCCGTCTCGGCGCCGTCTTCGGTAACGAACACCTCTCCGTGTTGAAACGGATTCATAGTACCAGGATCCACGTTGATGTAGGGGTCGCATTTCAACATGGAAACGGTTAGTCCACGAGCTTGCAGCAGCTTTCCGATGGAGGACGCGGAAATTCCCTTCCCGAGCGAGCTGACGACGCCGCCCGTCACAAAGATGTATTTAGTCATGGTTGCCTCGGCGGAGGATGGATGCGGCGAGTTTCAGATCAGCAGGTACGTCGACGGAAACCGGATTCTCCCGGACAATTGCGGCGCGAAGACTCATGCCACCTTCGAGGGCCCGTAACTGCTCGAGACGTTCGATTTTTTCCAAAGGAGAGGGTGAAAGAGAAATAAACCGCTTTAAGGCAGCGCGTCCATAGGCGTAGAGTCCCAAATGTTCCCAATGTGGGGTTGAAAGGGAGTGTTCTCGCGAATAAGGAACGGGTAATCGAGAAAAATAGAGGCAACGGCCGCCCAAGCCGAGGACAGCCTTGACTACATTAGGATCGCGAAGACGGCGGCCGTTCTGCAAAGGAATGACGGCAGTGGAAACGTCGGTTGAGCGGTCGAGCGCCGCGACTGTAGCCGCCAGGGTACGCGGGTGAATCAGCGGCATGTCCCCTTGATAGTTCAAAATAACGCTCTCGCGGCGATTGCGCGCGACGAGCCAGACGCGGTCAGAACCAGAAGGGCAGGAGGACGGCGTAAGCGCCACGTCGCCGCCGAAACGACGCACCTCGTCGGCGACGATTTTTGCATCGGTGGCGACGATCACCGGACCCAAGCCGGAGGCACGCGCCGCCCGCCAACACCATTCCACGATCGAGCGTGATCCGAGGCGCGCCAGGACCTTGCCCGGGAAACGGGTCGAGCCCATGCGCGCGGGAATGACGATGAGGACATCCTTCATCGGAGCGCTTCCGCCAGTTCTTCGGCGGTCGTCGTCGCCGTACCGAGTTTTCCCACGACGATGCCGGCGGCTTGATTGGCAAGCACCGCCGCACGGTCAAGTGTGGCCCCGGAGGCAAGCGCCACGGTCAGGGTCGAGATCACGGTATCGCCCGCGCCGGAAACGTCGAAGACTTCTCGGGCGACAGTCGGAATGTGCGTGACTTTGCCGGCGGCTTCAAAGAGGCTCATGCCGTCAGGCCCTCGCGTAATCAACACCGACCGGCTTCGCAAAACTTTGAGGATGTCGTGGCCGAGCGTGACAAGTGCTGCGAGGCCGGGCTTTGGTTCGCGGCGCATGCAGGACCAGGCCTCGACGGTGTTAGGGGTCACACAGGTCACGCCTCGGTACTTGCGGAAATGCTCGGGTTTAGGATCGACGGTGATCGTAATTGCGCGGCGTCGGGCCGAGGCGATGGCGGTCGACAAGAGTTTGGGGCCGATGACTCCCTTACCATAGTCCGACAAAATCACGGCGTCGGCGCGGGCAATTTCGTCGTTGAGGCTCGCTATGAGTCGCAATTCTGTCTGCGAGGATAGCGGACCCAAACTTTCGCGGTCGAAACGGACAGCCTGTTGGCGCTCTGCAATCACGCGGCATTTCTGGGTGGTACGACGGTCGACGTCGATGCACACGCCGCTGACCGACGCACCGCGGTCGCGCAGCTGCTCAAGAAGCCGGCGCCCCGCCTCATCCTCTCCGATGACACCGATCACGGAAACAGCCGCACCCAGAGCCGCTAAATTGCTGACCACATTGCCGGCGCCACCGGGAATGCAGGATTCGTCCTTGACCGCGACAATTGGAACGGGAGCTTCGGGAGAGATTCGGCTGACTGCGCCACGGATATACTCATCGAGCATCAGATCGCCGACGACGAGAATGCGGCGCCCGTGAAACCGGGTGATGATCCGCAGAAGGCTCTGACGCTCGGCGTGCGTAAGGTTCATCTACGGGATGTGATCATATCATTTCGCGCATGAACGCGGTGATATGGCCGAAAAATACTTCCGCCTTCATCTGCAAAGGGCGGCGGGACGGATCGTCGGATAGCCATAGTTCGAGCCGTTTTCCTTTTTGAATGAATATTCCCTCGCGACGTAGCGCAGGCTCGACCTTGATCGAAGAAAAGGATTTCTTCGCCGTCTTCACGGTCTCGCGTTTCATCACCTTGATCACAAGGGGCCAATTGTCGGGAGTGTTCACATCGATGACGATCTCTTTGCCTTCCGCCAGATCCTGCGACCGGATGTAATAAATGCTGGAAAGTATGTCTTGCACTTGCGCGGGAATAGTACCCACTCGGACGCGGAATGAGCCATCGCGAGACGTTTGGCGCTCGACAAAAGTTCCGCTCTCGCGATCATACAGCACCCAGACGTCCCGAAAAAAAGAGCCTTCCCGTAATTTCTTTGCATAACCCAGCGACGTTAAGGTTTTTGCGTCAACCCAGGACTCGTTGAGGTCACGGACCGCGTAGAATGTGTCGCAAAACGCGTTCGAACGGGCCTCGCTCACCAAATGATAAGCGGGCCTACCGTTAAATAGGACCATTTTATCGACACCCAGGGTCGCCTCTCCGACAGAGAGAACGCCCCAAGTCACGTCGAAGACGATTTTTTCCGGAAAGACCGGCAGCGCGCGATAGGACGTCGAGTAGGCGATGTTCGGCCCTATTAATTGAGCGGGAGAAACAATGCTGCTCGAAATAGCGGTAAGTCCCCAGGCACGTCGAGGCAAGGGAGCGGCTGCGGGTGCCTTTGAAAGGGGGGAACGAGGTGTCAATCTCGATGTGGGACTCGAAAAAACAGGGATGGAGGTCGTCGCGGGCGGAGGACTTTCAGGCGGCGCCACGGCGATGATCGGCAGAGGTGTTGAGTCCGTCATCGTGGGATCGTCCGCTCTCCGATGAATCGAGCACGCGCAAAATATGAGTGCCAACGCGAGCACTCGGCTGCACCAGAGCGTCATCGAGATCTACCCGAGGCTTTGGCCAAATTATCGAGAGTATCGATCCAATGGTTTCGTCCCTTGAGGATGTCGAGTTTGATCCCGAGAACAAGAATTTCGCCGGAGAGAATCTCGCGCCACGCCCGGGGAAGTCGAACGAAATCTTTGAAGGTTGTGACTAGCGTCAAACCCCCACGCAGCGACTCGATGGAGCGCAATTCCCTATCAGTGTATACGTGATGATCGGGATAGCGCCATGTTTGGGCCAGCGTCACTCCGAGGCTTTCTAAAGCACCCTCGAATGAGAGCGGATCGCCTAGCCCCGAAAGTGCGACGACAGATTTGCCATTGAGGTGCGTCAATGGATGGTTTTTTTCTGTGCGGACGTCCAGAACATGGTCGGGCTTGTGGGCGGACTCGATGATGGAAACGCCGGGATGAACAGCGTCGATTTGATCACGAATAGATGCGAGATCGGAGGCGGTGACGCGGTCAGCGTGCGTAATAATTACCATATGCGCCCTCTTAAGCGCGGACAAGGGCTCGCGCAAATTTCCCAATGGAAGAAGTCTGCCGCCCCCGAATGGGTCGCGGGCGTTCACCAACACTACGTCTAGATCACGATGCAGCTTTAAGTGTTGGAAGCCATCATCTAGGATCACGATTCGCGAACCGTACATGTCGACGGCCAACTCGCCGGCCCGTGCACGATCGGGGCAGACGAGAACGGGAATCCCCAGGCCCTTTAGCGATTGATGAATCATCCACGGTTCATCGCCGCACTGACGCCAGTCTGTTTGTCGGCCGTCGATTAAGACGATGACATCTTTCTTCATCACCGGGCGTCCGTATCCACGGGACACGATCGAAACATCATGTCCCCGACGGCGTAGAGTTTCGGCGGCCAAAAGCACCGCGGGGGTCTTCCCGGTTCCGCCGGTGGTCAAGTTTCCAATGCAAATGACCTTGGCGTCGATTTTGCGGCGGCGGAACAGTCGGAAATCGTATAACACCTTGCGTCCGAATACTCCCGCTCCGTAGGCGACAGACGCCGCCGCAAGCATAATCCGGCCGGGAAGATGCTTTTGCAGGCGTGAACGTCTTTTAGACCAACTGCTCATGCGGCGGCCTCCGTTCGTGAAAAAAGTCGCTCGACGTGTGGCAAGACATATTCGGCGGACAAATCGCTCATGCACTCGAGATTATAGGCGCAGATGTTCGATCGGCAACCGATGCAATGCAACGCTTCTAGCCTGACAAATTGATGGGCGGGATGGGGAGGATTCCAAGCCGCAGGATCGGAGGATCCGTGAATAGTCAATGTTGGCACTCCGATGCCCACGGCGACGTGCTTGGTTCCCGAACAATTCGTGACAAGCAGTCGGCACGCGGCCAACTTGCGGGCCAGATCGCCAATGGACCTCGTTTCGCAAACGACTTTCGACCCGGAACCGATCTGTTGGGCGATATTTTCAGCAAGAGCACGTTCGCCGGGGCCCCAAAATATTCGGATTTCACAGCCATATTTTAGATGAAGACTGCGGCCGAGGGCGGCATAGGAGGACGGCGGCCAGCGGCGCGTCGTTTGCCGCGATGCCGGTGCAAACGCAACGGCATTTTCGGGTGCGGTACGGTCGTGCGTGAGGAACAGCTCCGGGAGGAACGGCACCGAGGACTCGGAGACCCCCAGTCCCTTGAGCCAACGAATTTTCTCGAGGCCCGCATAAACCGTCGTTGGGGATTGGCTCATCCAATGATTATAGGCCCAGCGCCGGCGGACATGCGCGGGTCCAGCCCGGAGCGCTGCGCCAGAACACGCGGCGATCAAAGCGGTGCGTGGATTGGCCAAAAAATCGATCACCCAATCATAATGCCGTGACCGTATTAATCGAATCCAGAAGAGCGTCTCGAGCACGTTTTTGGCGCGATACACGAGGATGTTATCGATCGCGGGATGTCCATGGACGGCTTCTGCTCCCGGCGTTTCGACGAGAAAATCCAAAACGGCAGCAGGATAGCGGTGTTTGAGGGCCGCCAGGGCGGGCGTCGTCAAGATCACGTCGCCCAAGCGGCGTAGTTGTATGGCCAGGATGCGTTTTGGCGACGCTACCGGCATCAAAGGCGGCCTCGTCCCCGGGTCATATTCAAGTGCAAATCAAGAATGGTCTCATCTCCGCGTATCAATAGCCGCTTGAGAGGCCCCAGCTCCTGCACGTACGTCCGCGGACATATTCCTTGCTTGATACCGAAATCGAATCGATATCCCGCCGCGGTCACGGCAGCACGCACCTCTGGCGCGTATGCGCCCGATCCATAGGGATACGCAAAGGCGACGACGTCGTCATCGAGGCGCTCTTCAAGCCGCTTCTTGCTTTCCGCGACTTCCCATCGGACTTCCTCCGGCGTCAGGGCGGCGAGATTGCGATGGCTCATCGTGTGCGAGCCAAATTCGAAGATGCCAGAATTTTTCATTTCCGAAATTTGGGACCACGTCAGCATTTTCACCCAGGGTTCCGTAGTCGGATCGTGCCAGGCGTTGTGCTTGTCGATGGTTTCATGGACGAGAAAGACACAGCCTTTCATCCCGAATTCGCGCAAAAGGGGATACGCAAGGTCATAATTATTCATATACCCATCATCGAACGTGATCAAGACGGGTTTGTCCGGAAGCGGGCGAATTCCTTTCGCGGCGTTGATCCAATCGCTGAAGACGATTGACGTGTAGCCATGCGTCTTCATGTAGGCGAGATGGCGTCTGAAATCGTCGGGAAGGACCCAGAGTTTACGTAACTCGGACGACGGCGGCGCTGCACCGATTTTGTGATACATGAGCGCGGGGATGCCGCCTGTAACGATGGGGCGCCACCAATTCCAGCGCGCGCTCACTCCCACCACAGCGGCCGTTCCGGCGATAGCAATCTCGGCGATCATTAGTCTTGGCGACGCTCCATTTCTTTCAATTTGGCATATTTAAGCCAACTGTGGAAGGCGGACAAACCCGCCCAAACCATGCCCGCAAAACCGTCGAGAATTCCGAGCTTTAGGACCGCGCGCAAGATGAATTCGCCGGGTAAAAGCAGGTGCCGCCACGAATGAAATGTAATGCCTGCGGCGCGCCTTTTTTCCGCCGCGAGCGTCGTGTATCGGTCCAACTTTTCGAGATAATCGGAAATATCCCGATACGGACGATGGATGATTGTTCCACGTAATTTTGAAACGGCGCCGGTGATCTCGAGGCGCTCATGAAGCGCGCCACCGGTAAAGCGGGCATGGTCGCGTCTGAAGAGGCGCACATGTGACTCCGAGCCCAGCCCACCCCAGCGCAGGCGCCGTCCCAGGAAATGAACTTCGAAAGGAATATCAAACGCGGAGGCCGTCAGCGGCATGGCGAGAATATCGCGGATTTCCGCGGCGAGTGGCGCGGAAACGCGCTCGTCGGGGTCAATCCAGAGGCACCAAGCGCCCGTCGCCAGGTCGAGACTGTGTTGGCGTTGGCGGGCGTAGTCGTCGAATCCGCGGCGAACCACCTTGGCCCCGGCGGATTTTGCGACTGCTTCGGTGCGATCCGTCGTGTCCTCCGACAGCACGACGATGATCTCTATTGCCAATCCCTTGAGGGATTCCAGACAGGCCGGAAGGTCGATCTCTTCGTTGCGAGCGATCAGTATCGCGCTAAGGGAGGCGATCATAAATATTCTCCATTTCGACGGCCATACGTTTAAGTCCGAAGCGCGCGACGGCCTTAAGGCCTTCTGCGACGATTCGCCTTTGTCGCGCAGGGTCGCCGAGTAGTTCCACAAGGGCGCGGGCCAGGGTCTCTGGATTGCGCGGGGGGACCAGCAAACCGTTTAAGTCATGGATGAGGACGTCCGGAATTCCGCCGGCGGAAGTAGCCACAATCGGCACGCCGCAGGTGGCGGCTTCCAAGAGCACAGACCCCATCCCTTCACCCCATGACGATTGGACGTAGATGTCCAGCGATTTCAACACCGAGAGCGGATCTGGCCGATGGCCCAAAAAGTAAACCTTACCGCCCAGTCCCAGCTGATTGCGCAGCGCCTGGAGTGGGATTTCCTCGGTTCCCGTCCCGGCGATGATAAATCGCAGCTGAGGGAGCTGTTTGAGCGCGATTGCCGCGGCGGCAAGCAATGTCCGGTGATCCTTATGCGGCACAAGTGCGGCCAAATTGCCGATCCACGTCATCGCCGGATCGATGTCAAATTCGCGGGAAAGTATGGCACGCGCTTCACGGCGCTCAAGAGCGCCTGCTGGCGCAAAGAGGTTGGCGTCGGCCTTAACCCAGGACGACTCCTCAGGATTTGAAGGAACGGCGTCGGGAATAACCGAGATTTTTTCCGGAGGAATTCCAGCCGCGACCATTATCGATGAAATCGCCATCGAGACGGCGACCACTGCGCCGCAGCGCGCGTATTTCAGCTCTGCGGATACGAAATTGACCGGAAAATCGACGCGGCGATGCGCGACGAATGGCACGCGCAACGCGCGCGCCGCTATCGCCCATCCGGCTGAACGTCCCGTGTGGGCGTGAAGGATCGCGCCTTCATGGCGAGCATCCTTCAGCATTTCCCAAGAAATCGTCCGGGTTTCGAAACCCTGTTGGCGAGCTTCGTGTTCCAGGGATCCGGAGGGACGGCAATATATGACGTTCCGTCTGTCTCTGACGCGCAACGCCGCGGCCAAATAGAGAAGTTGACGTTCTCCTCCCCGCAATCCTCGCTCACCGTCGACGTGGAAAAGGGTTGATCGCCTCTTCATAGGCTCCTTGGGTCGTCTGATAAAACGGATCCAGCGAAAATTTGTCATGCCAACGTTTGCGCGCGCTCCGACCCATCACCGCTGCGCGTTCAGGCACCACCCAAAGGGAGTGAATAGCCGCGGCAAGCGCGGAATCATCGCCCGGAGCGACAAGCAAGCCCGTGACCCCATCTTCGACGATGTCGAGGAGTCCGCCGACGCGGGTCGCTATGATTGGGCGCCCGGCCGCCATCCATTCCAACGCAGCACGACTGACCGCTTCAGACCGCGTCGAGGCGATGATTCCGATTCGGCAGCCAGAGAAGAAGTCCCATTTGTCGGATACGCGTCCCGCCAAATCTACGACGTCCTCAAGGTGTTGCTTCCTGAGTTGCGACAGGAGCTCGCAGCGCAGCCGTCCCTCTCCCGCCAGGCGAAGTCGCAGTCCGGGAATGCGGGGTCGAAGTCGAACGACGGCGTCAAGTAAGAGGGAGTGGCCCTTCACCGGATCCAAACGGGCAATCATTCCCAAAATCGTCTCATTGGGAAGTGGCGAGACGTCGACCGGAGCGGCGATCCCTTGCGGGATGAGGCGAACGCGCGACGCCGGGAACGCCGACTCGAGCGAGCTCTTGAGGTTCGAATTGGCGGCGATGAACATGGCGGTGCGTGACGCGATCGCGCGCGTTAGGAAGGTGGCGCGGGCACCCCGGGCGTCGGCGCGGGTGCGCACGACTGCGGCCGAAGGCGGGGCCGTGGTCAATGCGAGCAAGTGCGCGGATCCAGTATGGGCATTGACGATTTTCGGGGAAAATTCGGCGGCTTCACGGCGCAGCGAGAGAATGGCGCCGCAGCGGCGGAGGCCTCGTGGATATCCTCGAGTTTGCAGGCCGGCCTCGGCGGCCTGAACTAAGACTGGCGACCCCGTCGCTCCCCAAAACCGAACTCGGTGCCCCTGCGCGGCTTGGGCCGCGGCGAGTGTAACCGCATAATGCGCGATTCCCGAATCCCAGGGCTCGTCTTCGATATGGAGGATGTTCATCAAGGATCGCGAAGCGCACGCGCGGCTGGATTGTGCAGCGTCTGGCTGCATGCGTTATAGACCTGGTCGACGGTGAGCAAACGCATGCAAAGGAAATGACCTTCGGGACAGACTCGCCCACCGTGAAGTCCGCAGGGGCGGCATTCCAACGCTGCTTCGACGACGCGATGGCCGCTGCCATAGGGGAAAAAGCCGAGTTCCCGGGTGGTCGCGCCAAAAATAGCCACCACCGGCACCCCCGCTCCGGCCGCCAGATGCATCGGCCCGGAATCGTTGGTCACGAAAAGTGAAAATCGACTCATCAAGGCTTGAAGATCATCGAGGGATGTCCGGCCAATACAGTTGACGGCGCCGCTGTCCGAGGAAATCGTCGCGCCGAGCCTAGCGTCTTCGGGTCCGCCGACGAGCACCGGAGTGAAACCGTCTACGATCAGCCGACGGCTAAGTTGCGCGAATCGCTCGGCAGGCCAACGTTTCGTCTCCCATGCGGCTCCCGGGTGTATTCCGATGAGCTTAGCGCCGGAAGGGAGGGAGGCCTGCTCCCATAACTTAGAAAACCCATCAGACGACGGGCGCTGCGCGATGAAGCGCGCCTCCGTGGAATGAGCCGATGTATCGACGCCCAAGGGTTTGGCCAGTGCTAGATTCCGCTCTAAGTCATGAGAAAGCCACGAAAAGGGAACGACGTCGGTGAGTAAGAACCTCCCGGCGCTAGAAACGAAGCCGATTCGGCGGGGAATATGAGCAAGCCACGCCACGAGCGCGGAGCGCAGCGACCGGTGGGGGATAATGGCAAGATCGAAGGCGTGTTTGCGCAACTCGGAGGCGATACGCCAAGGGCCGGCCAGTCCGGAGTGGGCGGCGCGCTTATCGTCTAAGATCACCTCATCGACCCATTCGCAGGCCCGGAAAATGTTCGCATGCTTGGGCAGGGTAAGAACGGCGATTTTGGTTCCCGGCAAGTCCTCCTTCAGCCGGCGCAGTAAGGGTAGCGTGAGGTAGCAATCGCCGAGGAACGACGTTTGCATGACCAGCACATGGCTTGCGCCTCGCCGCTCGCCGGCGCCGCCCCAGTCGCCGGGGTGTAGCGAAATCTCGGAGATGGGGGGCACTCCCCACACGGTGAGCGCTTCAAGATAGCGATCGACCGTGTGACGCTGCAGCGCGGGGGAACTCCAGCCGAACGCGACGAAGAGCCTGCGTGCGAGGGCATCCTTGCGATAGCACGTGCGGATGGCGATTCCGGACATCGCCGAGATCGCCCGCGACCGGGTCGTCGCGTGCAAATCCAAAAGACGGGTAAACCCGACGCCTCGAATGCGCCTCAGCGCGTCCCGGAATCCGCGCCACGTAATGACTGCGTCGACACCCGGGTGGCCTTCTAGTAGTGGGGCATACTGCGGCTTGACCAGGACAGTGACATGGGCGTCGGGCCAGTGTACCTTGAGGCTTTTGTAGACTGGACCGGTCAGGACGACGTCGCCCAAGGAAGACAGTCGTATGACGAGGATTTTTTCAGACAACAGCTATTTTATCATTTCGAAAGGAAAGCAAGGACGCGGCCCGTCGCGCCCGCCATCAGCGCACTGACTTCACGCGCCTTAGATCCCATGACCTGGGCGCGCGCCGGATTTCCAAGCAATTCGCATAACGCACGAGAAAGAGACGCAGAATCGGCGATCCGCAATCCGCCGGCGCAAGCCTCCAGCTGAGACGCAGGCTCCTCGATATGCCGTGTGTCAGGGCCGAACAAAACCGGAACGCCGGCGGCCGCGGGTTCAAGCAGATTGTGTCCACCGACTGGGACCAGTGTGCCACCCACGAACGAAACACGGGCAAGATTCCAAAATGAGCCCAGTACTCCCATCGCGTCGATGAGTAGGACCGAGGCGGATGGCGGCGCGTCTTCACGCCTCGTCCACTGAGCGAGCGTCAAATTACGCTGGCGGATGGCCGCGAGGGTTTCATGAGCCCGCTCCACGTGCCTCGGCGCGATCACGAGGCGCAAATCCGGGAAGTGCTGTCGGGCCGTGACGAAGGCGTCAATTACGGTTTCCTCTTCAAGGGGATGGGTGCTGCCGGCCACGAAGAGGGGAGACGCCTCCCAGCGTAGTCGGGAGATCGCCTGTCGCGCCGCCTCGTCGTCACCGCGCGGCGTTCGGCGATCGAACTTGGTGTTGCCGCACACCCGTACGCGCTCAGCCGGCATTCCGAGCTGGCGAAAACGCTCTGCATCGATTTCGGTTTGAGCCAGGACGAAGCCGAGTCGCGCAAGTGCCGGACGCAAAAAGAGTGAAGCGGCCGCATAACGCGGGAAACTTCGCGCGCTCAAGCGCGCATTGACGAGAATCGGATCGAGACCGGCACGTTTTGCCAAGACGATCATCGAGGGCCAGATTTCAGTTTCGGTGAGGACAAGGCGATGAGGATTTGCGGCCGCGAGAAAAAAACTAAGGGCCGGCCAGCAATCCAACGGCACCAGCTGCGCCCACGTGATGCGCGGATTGCGTCGGGCGGCGGCGCGCCCGGCGGCGGTCATCGTCGTGACTAGCACCGCGGGTGGCTCTGAACTATTCCAGAAGGCGTCGAAAACGGGGGCAAGACCGTCGACTTCTCCCGCTGAAGCCGCATGAAACCACCAGACTTGGCGGCCTAAGAGCTTCAGCCGCGCTTCCTCAGAGACGAAACCGAATCGTTCGGGAAGCTCTTGCGCGATTGCCGCGAGGAGCGCGCGGCGCCGCGACAGCAGAAAATAAAGGACGACCCCCATCGCGACGAGCGGCGCGAGCAGCGTCTCTCCAATGAGGATGAGAACAGTCATGAGACCAGTCGGTCAGCCTCGGCCGTGGCCTGGTCCATTGCGCTCTTCAAATCGGCGGCCTTCAAGGTCAAATCATCTTCCGGGGCGATATAAATAGGCTCGCCGTAAACAACCGCCGCTCGGCCGAAAGGAAGGGGAACATGGAACTGGTCCCAGGAGCGCCTCAAGACGATGCGCCGGGACGTGGCATTGGCGATGGGAACGATGGGCGCTCCCGACAACTGGGCGACCCGCAGCGCGCCGTCCTTGATCTCACGTGCGGGTCCGCGCGGGCCGTCCGGCGTGATGCCCACATCCCAACCGGTGCGCAGTATCTCGACCATCTCCCGCGCGGCCGCAATTCCGCCGCGCGACGACGACCCGCGTACGGCCTTAATACCCGACAAGCGCATCGTCTCCGCAATCAATTCGCCATCAACGGACTTAGAGACGAGGACAGCGGCCTTGGCGCCGCGGTGCGACCAGGTGAAGTAAACCTGGCGTTGATGCCAGAATGAATAGATAAAACGCTGACCCGAGGCCCAAAGACGCTCACGGACCTCTCCGTTGACCGTCACAACGCGATTCGTGCAACCGACGGCCGTCGTGAACAGATAGGCTAGCCAGGGAACGAGACGGCGTAGCACTATTTGCGGCCCTTAGCCTTCGACTTCGCGAGCCAAGAAAGGCTGACGGCCAGGCAGGCCGCCGGGACCAAGCATTCCTCATTGACGCTTACGCCGAGTTTAGCCGCGTCAAGCTTGCGAACGACGACTTGTAATGCGGGGCCGTCGGAAAGTTCGGTGAGCGGGGAAAGCTCGCAGTTGTCTTTTTCGGCCTCGTCGGCGATGATGTTTGACGCGAAGCGAATGCACTCATCGAGGGCGACCTCTTCGAGCACCGCCCACAATTTATCTGGAAGCGCGTTTTCACGAGAACGCATCTCTTCGGTGAACGCGTCGCCAAGGGATGCCAATATCAGGCTGTAGGCGAGTCCCGGCATCGGTGAGAGCACCGGCTGATCCGGATCGGGATGCCCGAAAGTGTCGAACAAAACACCGGGTGCGAGCTGCTTGGCGAGTCGGTCCAAGGTCTTGATGAGGAGGGGTTCGTTGAATCCGGCGGCCTCAAGATCCACGCCTATTTTTTTAGCGCGGCGTTTGACCTCGTGTGGACGAAGAACGAGTTTAAAGCCTTTGATCTTCCTCACTTTCTCTGACGACCTCCCTCCTTCGATCTCAACGACGAACCCGTTGATAGTGTTGGGGCGGAGTGGGAATGGGCGCCTTTCTGGCCACCGAAGCGCATTTGGTACTCGTAGACGAGAGGCGCGGCGACGCCGATCGACGAATAAGTGCCCAGGATGTTGCCAATCACCATCGCGAAGGCGAAGTCGCGCAATACGGGTCCGCCGGAGATGAAAAGGACGATGCAAACGATTTGCACGAGCATCACCGTGATCACCGTTCTTGACAAGGTCTCGTTCATCGATGAATTGATCAAGTCCTTCATGGAAAGGCCGCGTTCAGTGTGGAGCTTTTCACGCATGCGGTCGAAAATAACGATGGTGTCGCTGATCGAGAAACCGGCGATGGTCAGAAGCGCGGTGACGATCAATAGATCCACTTGGAGGCCTAAAAGGGAAAAGATGCCCGCGACGCCGATCACGTCGTGAAAAAGCGCGATGACGCCGGTGAGTCCCCAAATCGGATTTTCGAATCTGTAGGCGACGTAGACCACGATCCCGAACAGGCTCCAGAAAATGGCCCACACGGTGCGGCGTCTCAGGTCTTTCCCGACGACTGGGCCGATGATGTCCTTACGTTCGAGCTTTGGCTTCATCTCTAGAGTCGAGGCTTGATCGAGGATGGCCATTGTCTTGTCGGCGAATGCAGCGACGGAAGCCTCGTCCTCATGGGTCTTTTCGCGCAGGATGAAGGTGGGATGGTCGGCCTGAACGGATTGCACCTCGACGGAAAGCTGCGACTTCTCGAGGGCCGTACGCACGGCGTCGACGTTGACGGCCGCCCCTTTGGGATAACCGACCTGAAGAAGCGTTCCTCCGGTGAATTCAATCGAATAATTGAAGCCCTTGGTCGCGATCGAAAAGATCGAGACTGCCATCACAAGCAGCGAAATTCCGATCGGGATCCAGCGCAGTCCGATGAAATCGATGTTCGGTTTTTTAAAAAGTTCCATTAGATTGACAGCTCCTCAACCTCGTTGTGTTCAAGGAAATAATCGAAGATCATACGCGTCACGACGGTCGCGGTGAACAAGGAGAGCACAAGGCCGATGCACAATGTCACCGCAAATCCCTTGATCGGCCCCGTTCCGAATTGGAACAGGAACGCCGACGAGATCAGTGATGTGACGTGCGAATCCAGGATCGCAGTCCAGGCGCGGTCATATCCGACGTGGATCGCATTCTTGATGGTCTTCCCGAGCCTAAGCTCCTCGCGGATGCGCTCGAAAATCAGCACGTTCGCGTCGACGGCCATCGCCAATGAAAGGATGATGCCGGCCATTCCCGGGAGGGTAAGTGTTGAGCGCAGATAAGACATGGTCGCAAGCATCACGATGAGATTCAGCGCCAAGGCGATGATCGCGATCACGCCGGAGGCGCGATAGTAAATGACCATGAAGGCGATGACGAGCAAAAATCCGATCATCGAGGAGCGCAACCCGTCCTTAATCGAATCTTCTCCGACCGTGGGGCCGACGACGCGTTCCTCGATGACTTTGACGGGGGCGGGAAGCGCGCCGGCCCTCAGTACGATGGCGAGGTTGCGGGCGTCCTCGGAGGAGAACTGTCCTTCGATGATGCCCGAGCCGCCGCCGATGCGGCCTTTGATCACCGGCGCCGAGTAAACCATTCCGTCCAGCACGATCGCCATGCGCTTGCCCACGTTGGCCTGAGTCAGCATCGAGAACTTCGAGGCGTATTCCGGTTTGAACTTGAACGAGACGACCGGCATCCCGAACTCTCCGCCGGTCTCGACCTTCGCCGTCTCAAGCTGGGCGCCCGTCAAAGGGACCTCATTGCTGAGCACGTAGGCGGCGCCGTCCTTGCCGGCCGCTAGCGTAAAGCCCTCGGGAATCATTTTTGCCGCAGCGGTCGAGATCTGAGATCCGATGAAGGGGTTACCCGTTTCGAGAATTTTCGTCAGCAGTTGGCGTGATTTTTCCGTTTCATCGACCATGCGGAATTCGAGCATGGCCGTTTTGCCCACGAGTTCCTTGGCGTGCGCCGAATCGGTGACTCCCGGAAGCTGGACGACGATCCATCGCGCGCCTTGGCGGACGATCAGCGGTTCCGCCACGCCAAATTGGTCCACACGATTGCGAATGATTTCGATCGCCTGGCTCATCGCGTCGTTGAGCGGGGTCTTCGAGTCCAGTTTCTCGACCTCGAGTTCCATCACCATTTGTGTTCCGCCCTTGAGGTCGAGGCCCAAGTTGACAAGGAACTTCGGCCGCTCGCGCAAGGATTCAAGCTTGGCCCTTTCCGCGGCGTCTAGCGAATACCAGTTAATTGACGGGTACAGGAGGAACAGCGAGCCGACGAGCACGGCGAGAAGTCCGGCCCACTTCCATTTTGGATCCTTGATCATTTCGTTGGTCCTTCGATAAGGTTAGACGATTGCGGCGGTTTTGATGTGAGCGTCGTTGGAAACGACTCGGGAGACGGCCGAGCGGGCGACGGTGAGCTTGACGGACTGGGAGAACTGAATGTCGAGATCGTCGCCCTTGAAGCCGGAGATGGTTCCATATAATCCACCGGTTGTTAATACCTTATCCCCTGATTTTAAATTCTTCAGCATCGCCGCATGCTCCGCCTGCTGCTTTTGCTGAGGACGAATCAGAAGGAAATAGATGATCGCGAATATCGCCAACATCGGAAGAATTGGCGAAGCGGCGAGTGCGGCAAGCGGGCTGGAATCGATGTTCGTCGGCATAGTGTCTCCTCTAATTTGACGTCGAAAATGTTAGCACTTTCGCCTGAAGCCGGAAAGACGAAAGATGCGGCAAAGGAAGGCGCCCTCGGCGCATCGAGTAGGCGGGAGCCCCGGTAGGGGCTCCCCCCACTCACACCACCCGATATACCGTCCAGGAGAATTGAGACGTTCGTTGGGTGGTT
>JANPGH010000121.1:0-18007 GCA_031423795.1 Elusimicrobiota bacterium
AAGTGGTAGGCATCTCGCAGGCATCGCTGTTTTCGCATCCGGCAATCGTGCCAGATTTTGTGACCGCCTTAAACGCTATTTCTTCGTCGAGAGCACCGCGCTTTTTACGCCGATTTCACCCACTCGCCGGGATGAAGACCCACTTAAGAAAAGTCCGCTTTCGTCCCGATCGTCAAGCCATCGGATCACGCCTGGTTCTGGTTTGGGCCGGACGAGTTCGGAAATAGCGCTGGTATCGAGCAAATACTTCACAATTCAAGAGGTCCGCGGCCGGTGTCACGACTACGGGAGAGATCGAGTTTCGCTTCACGCAGAGGAGAGCGCGCAAAGAAGTTCGACAGAGGTCCTTTATCGGTCAGCATTTTTTGATAGTCATTGACCGACAAAACGACGGCCGTCGCCTTGCCGTGGCGCGTAATCATTTGCGGGCCATCGACCAAGGCGTGATCGACGAGCTCGCTGAATTTATTTTTTGCCGTTTGAAGCTGCCAATGAGACATGAGCGACTCCTTAATAGAGCTAGACTGTCTAGACTTAATTGTAGTGGCATATAGACGCATTGTCAAGGGCAAAAAAGTCTGGCCATGGTTATTCCAAGTTATACGCGATGTCCCTCAAAAAGTTCCCCTTGAGCGGTTGCAGCGACGGTAAAATATCGGTAATTTAAGCCGATTTCCTTGACAAGGTCGGGAGTCGAGGGCTACACTGCCAATAAGCCCGATTTTGGAGAGAGCAATGGATAATTACACCCCCTCGTCGATTGAAATTCCCACCTTTAAGCTTGCCAAGGTCGGCAAGGAGCGCAACCGTCGTCGCGGGGCCGGAGCGTGGCTTCGTGGCGGATCTTCGGCGAGCGGAGCGGGATCGCTAGGCTCTGGCATTGGCGTTGGCACCGGCATGACGAAAGGCATGCTGACGATTTTGATTTCCGTGGGCGTGAGCGCGGGGGCTTGGCAGTACGGCAAGATGATGTCGTCTAAATATTCCAACGGCAGCGGAAAGGCGGCTGCCCCTTTATTTACTCCAAAGGAAGTGGCGCCTAAGTACGCCGACACGTCTAAGGTCATCAAGGTGGAAAACTCGATTCCAAATTCGCTCGGTTATGTGACCGAGAGCATCGACGGCTTAACCCCCGAGCAGCGCGCCCAGCGCGCCGCCGCGACGGAAGCCGCGCGCCAGGCCGACGAAGAGGCCCGGAAGAAGGCCGAAGCGGACGCAAACAAGCCCGCTGAAACGCCGGCCTCGGCGTCTCCGGTTGATCTTGCCGCAATGGCCGGGGGTGCGGCTCCCGCGGGCGGCATACAGTCGGGTAAAATCGGCAAACTGGCTTCTGGCTTCGGCGGGGGCGGATCGCTTTCCGGGGGTGCGGGCCTTTCCGGTGGGATCAGCCGTAATTTCGCGGGCGGTTCCGATCTCGGGCAAAAAGCGCAAAATGGCGCGTTGTCCTCTATGCGCAATTCGGCCAAACCCTCACTTGCCTCAGCTTCGCGCGCCATCACTTCGAATTCGAAGTCAAAAGGTTTTGCTAAGCGCCAACTCGACAACGCGTTTTCCCAATCCCGCCAGGCTGTCGGGGCGGCCAAGAGCGAGACCTCCGCCACCACCGCCGCCGCTCCCTTCGACAACAACCCGGGAGCGGGCAGCGTGATTGAAGGTCCTGGTACTACCAACGGCGCCAAGCCCGCGGCCGGCACGGCCGGCGGAGATGCTTCCAGCCCGAGTAGCGGCGGCGGCCCGCTCGGTTCCGGCTATACTCCCGCGTGTCAAAGCGCAAATTATTCGCCGGACGCCAACGGGAATTGTCAATTGGTCAGCGCGCCGACCGCCAGAAAGTCCGCTCCGTATCAAAACTTGGTCGACATGGCTAAGACCCTGATGGCCATCATCGCGGTTTTGGCGTTGGTCGCAATCGTCGTGGAAAAAACTTGGGCGGGAGCGATCGTGGCACAGTATCTGAAGGTCGCCATCGTCACAATGGGTGTCGTGCTGATGGGTCTGGGTGCTGCGATCTTCGCGAAGTCAGGCGACAGTATGATGGGCGGTATCATTACGGCCATTGGAGCGGCAACGGTTGCTTCGGCGTATTTCGGTACCAAGAAGCTGACGGGATCGGATTTGGTCATTAAAATGGCGGCAAACACTTTAATTACCAACGCCATCGGCTCATTGGCGGCGTCGGCGGCGAGCTCCTCACAGTTGCAATAATGAAGACGATTTATGCCCGAAAATAAAAACGACGTTCACGACGAGAACCAAGGCGGCCCGATCGCCGACATTCCGGATCTTAAGCGCAAGGAAAAAGAGCGCAAGAAAGCCGGGGCGGCGTGGAGCGGCGCGCGGGGCGCGGGGCCGGGATTTAAAGGGGCCACCGGCGGCGTGGGTGCTGGCGCGGGCTTAAGCGCCGATGGCGGAGTTGGGATCGGCGCAGGTTTGTGGGGCAATTTGGCGCGGATGTTGGCTGGTGCCAGCAGCACCTTGCTTGGAAAGGCGGCGCTTCTCGTGGTCGCCTTGTTGGTGTCGGCCGGGGCGGGAATGCTGGGCCGCTCTTTGTTGGGCGGTTCCAACGCGGGGTTGGGAGCGCCGAATTTGGGAGGGATTTCTGATTCGATGCGCGTGCGCGGGCCAAGAGGGAATCGGCTTGGCGTCGCTTCCAATGGCGAAGTCCGTTTTGATCCATTGAAGCCGGACGCGGGCCAGTCGACGGCAGTCAATGACGCGGCGAAAACTCCGGTCGTCGCGGAACCGGCCGTTCCCGCTGCTGTACCCGAGGCGCTACCGACGAAGTCCGGATCGCCTTTCGGAGAAAAAATGGGCGGCGGCAATTGGGGACCGCAGAATTCATTGGCGCACAACCTCAGCGGTGCCAAGCTTTCCGGCAGTTTGGGCGGACAGTTCGGCGGCAAGAATATTTTCTCGGGATCAGGCGACGCGAAGCCGCGATTTTCGCAAGGTCTGGCCAAGGTCAACCCGGCTAAAGTAGGCAACAATAAAGGCACATTATCAGGGATTGCGACCAAGAGACCCAGCTATATGGCAGCCGCGCGCACGACCAGCCAAGCGCGTTCGAGCCGCGCCCTCGGTCAGCTCAAATTGGCCAAAGGAATGTCGATGCTCGGCGTTCAAGCGGGCACGGCCGAAGGCGCGTCGCGCTCGGCCGCCGCCGCGTTCGATCAACAGAAAACGAGCGGGGGCGAGATGATCGGCCCGACTATGCCCGGAGAGAAGGTCGCACCGGTCAGCAACACCGGCGCGCCGGATTTGACCATGCCGACCGCACCCGACGCTCCGACGGGGGGAGCCTTAGACCCTGGTTTGCAAAATTCTCTGGGACAGATTGGAAATATGGCCGATCAAGCCCGACAAATGCAGCAGCAGGGCACGACGATGTTGTTATTGGGTGCGGCGTTAATCGCGCTGGGCATTTACATGCTTCACGCGGGATGGGCGTCGTTTGGAATAACCGCAGCGATCGGCGCCATGCTGATCGCCCTGGGTGCCGTGTTCGTGGGGATGGGCAATTCGATGAAAAATTCGGCAAAGTCGATGGCCGACATGGCCAAGGCTTCCGGAGCGGCTTTGTCGGCTCAAATCGGTAACCAACAGCAGGGCAAGGTCATCAATAATTGCACCGATCAAGCCTTGGCGGGCACCGCGGTTAAGGATTGCACCAATTCCCAGGACATCACCCATTCCGATGAAATCGACGCCCGCGAGCAATCCGACGCGCAGAAGGTCCGGGACATGTCGAAAACGAACCCGGTATTTGATCCTTGAGAGATATGGAAAAAGTCGGTAAAAACGGCCTTATCGTGATTGACAACAAAGGAGGCGTCCATTACACTCGGTAAGTCGTGGTGAGCGACATATGAGAGATTCGTTTCTTGAAAAAAATAAGAAAAAGAGCCTTTTGGCAGCGCTACTTCTTTTACTGCGCGGCCGAAAGTCGCTTGTGCTCTTGTTACTGCTCATGATGACCGCCTCCATGGTATTCCTAAGTCCCTCCTCGTGGATTGGCCGCCTTCCTGGGGGAGCGCGGCTTCAGGCGGGGGTCGCGTGGCTTGCGCAACAGGTGGGTGTGGACGTTTCTGATTGGGGCCTGGGCGGTCGTCAGACTTTTGGCGATTTGGCGGCGTTTTTCGCTAATCAGAGGGCCAATGCAGGTAAGGACGCTGCTGGTTGGGGGGCGTTTTTGACGCGCGTCGATCGCAACTCGCATGCGATGGGCGGAGATTCGTTGGGTCTGGTCAAAGGGCGTCTATCGGATTTAGAAGCGCCTAAAGGCGTAATCAAGGACGAAGGTCGCAGCACTATCGCCGGCGTGGTCACGCCCGAGCAAGAGGCTGCGGACCCCAATGCAAACACGGTGGCCATCAATTCCGATGATTTGGGCGGGCAACGCGAGAGTTGGGTGAAAAGCGCGTTCGCCGGCGGCTTCATGAATGGGCTTTTCGGCGGGACTGGCGGCGCTGGCGGAAACGGCGCTTCCGCAGCTTACGGCGGAGGGAAAGGCGGAGCCGGCGCCCTTTCCGGCGGAGCCTATGCCGGACAAGGATTTTTCAACGGCAAGGGCGGAGCGGTGACGACGTCAAATCCCGTGGCGCACAAAGGTTTAGACGGCATCAACAAGATCGTAGTTCCGCGCGGAAAAATCCAGGGTGCGGCGCGGGGCTCCTTATCGTCGGCGCGTTCGCGCGCGCTGGACTTAAAAGCGATGGCCGGGACGGCCGGAGCGGCTTCGCTCGGTGGCGGGCGCGCGTTCACGCAACTCGCCCAAGGGCGGGGACTTGCGGCAATGGCCACCGCCCCCGATTGCGCGCCGCCCAGCTGCCCCGGCGAATACGCGGCGACAAACACCGGCATCATTTACGACGGCACAAAAGTGGGCGACCCGAGCAACGGCATCATCATCGCGCCGGAAGTCGACGGCTTCCAGGCGCCGAATATCCCGGACACCAGCATGGCACAAGGCTACGCGGACCAGGCCGCCCAAATGGAGAAGGACGCGCAGAAATGCGCGGACTTAGACAAGCAGTATGGTCCCTCTGAAACTCAATATAACCAACAGATGCAAAACACGTCTGACCAATTTGCTTCCGCTGGCTGCGGCAGCGGAGGTTGCAGCAAAAGCAAGGCGCGTTACTGCCAAGGATTGGGCGACCAGCTCAAAGCCACCTGCAACCAGTACATGAGCGTGCGTTGCGCCCACACCCACGCTTGCCCGCTGACCGCCACGGTAAATTGCTCCAATGAGTGCGACTCGGGAAGCCACCCCACCGGAGCCGCCGATTCCAAAACGATTGCGCCGAATACACAAGGCAATACCGACGGTAGCGGAATGACCAGCCATCCCGAGGATGGCCGGTAAGACAGGAGAATGACCATGGACTCCCCAAAAATCCCGACGCTCAAAGACTCCCAAAATCCAAAGGTGAAACTGCGGGGAATCGGCGCCGGCGCCACTTTGTTTGAGCGCATGAAACAATTCAAGAAAAAGGACCTGGCCTTTATTTTAGCGGGCCTGGGCACCTTGCTCATGGCTCCTCTGGCCGAGCATTTCATGATGGCTCCTGAATCGGGGGACTCGGCCCTCAACGCGGGCTTCGGCAAAGGCGGCAGCGGCATTTTCCCGGGCAACGGCAGCAGCCCCTACGAGCCCGGCACCTCGGGATTTGCTCCAGGTAGCGCCATTGGCGGGGGCTCCGACGTAATTACGCCACTTAATGTGCGCGACCCCAGTTCGCTTGTGATGGGCCCCGGATCGACCCAGCAGCCTCCGGCCGGTTCTGCCGTCCCGGGAACTGCTCCCGCGACCGCCCCGCGCAGCGACAACGATTTTAAGGACGCTCTCGCCTCCTCAGCCCGCAGCGTGGGTGCTGCGGCCAAGGGTGCTAGGGGACTAATTCCCATGCCTAAAGTTTCCATCGCCGGCTCGGGCTTGCGCGGTCTGGGCGTTGCCAGCGGCTCATCTGGCGGCCCCTCAGCTACACTCGGTCCGATCAGTGCCAGCGGCCCCAGTCGCCCCAACGTCGGCGGCGGCTTGGCCGGTGTGCGCGCTTTGCCCGGATATCATGGTGTCGCCCGCGGCCAAGGCCAAGGCGGCAGCGGCTACGACAATTTGAAACGCGCGGCCGACGCAGCCGGCGAGCGCCTCAACCAAGGTCGCGCCTCCTCTGCCCTCAACGACGCCGCCAACCAAGGCATCCCCACCGGCGGCAGCGCTTTCGGCGGCAATGGCGCCGGCGGCACCAGCGCCAACGATAAGGGCTTCGGCGGCAACAACGACCGTGGCTCCAAAAACATCGGCGAATCCCTGGAATTTCTCAAGCAGAAGAGAATCCAGGAGAAACAGATCGACCTCTGGGGCAAGGAGCGCGAAGAAAACGACATGTTCCTTCAGCTCGCCAAGCTGCGCAACACCATGCTCAATACTATTGCCGGCGAGGTCGCGAAATCTGTCGGCGCCTGCTCCGGTAAATTAGCTGTCGGTGATCCCTGCAAAGAACCCGATAAAGGCTTTCTTGGTGTTAAGTGCTGGGAAGGCGATAAATGGCTAGATTTTCCGAAGGCAAAAATAGGAGCTTGTGACGGTAAAGATGGGTCAGTTCTGCAAAAAATTAGTGGAGTGTATTACGAATGTGGGCAGGGTATAAGAAAACCCTTAAATTGCAGCGAGTATGGCGGCGAAAACAAAGCAAGCGCCACGGGTAATAATCAGGGTTCGGTGCCTGACGCTAGGGGTGGAGTCCCGGGGTCTGACGTTTCTCCCAACCAGATTCTCACTGGCCCCAATTTAAACGGCCTGGGGAAACAGTGCGCGGACCTCAAAAAAGATTATATCGATGATCCAACGAAAGCCCAAAGCTCCGAGTCGATCAAAAAGGCGAACACCTATATTCGAGAAGTGTACAAGGAAGCTCGGGCGCTTGTGGTGATCCGGGATGCGTTGAAAGCGGACGCGCAAACGAACGATTGCGGCGACGAGGTCGTTCTAGGACCTGAGAAGCCGTCTCTCAAGAGGGAGAATCAATCCATTCAAACAAGCCTTGATGCAATAAGGGACTTAACGGTCGGTTCGACGCCGGAGGATGAAAAGAGCGTGATCGCGCAAATAAAGAAGGCGGCGCAAGCAGACCCAGAGAAAGAGGTGCCTAAGGAACTGCCTGGGTCCAAGGACCTTAACACGGCTAAAGATCAAATGAAGAAGACAAAGGCATTGATCGAGGCGGCGGACAGCCTCTATAAAGGTCTTTCCAAAGCGCATGCGACGGATGTTTCAAAAGCTTTGGACGGGAGTTCTGCGCAAAAAAGTGCGGCGCCAATAAAAAATGCAGTTGAGCAAGCCTATGCCAACGCGGGGACAGCCATTAAAAGCGCTAATGATTATTATGGAACGTTGGAAGTAGCGCATCGCTCGCTCGACCTGGTTGTTGTCAAAGGCGATCCTGGCAATCCGACGTTAGGGGATGTCTTGCAGAACAAGATTAATCTAAAAGCCCAGGAAGCGATAGCCAAAGGCCTTAAGGTTGACCCTGCGGGCGAGGCGAAGCCTGCGGCCGCGCAAGACGGAGTTCCGAGTGTCGAGAAGACGCGCGCGGCGATTGCTAAGGCAAACGTGGCGCTGACCGAGAAGGGAGAGAATTTCCCGATAAGTCCCTATAAGGATTTAGTCGTGCGGAAAGGTTTTGAGCCTGCCTTGGAGGACTTAAAAAAACAAGAACAAGTCGTAAGCGCGGCAGCCAAGGCAAATGTTCAGACTGAAACCGCAAGATATACTGCGATGAAATCCAAGGTGTCGACAATCTATACCGATACACGATCGGCGATGCTGACTGCCGTCCAGACGCAGTCTCAGTGGCTGGATGAAATTCGAAAGAAAGCTGGACCTGCGAAATAATATAGGTCTTTAGACCCAGGACATATAGGTGCTTAGGTGCTAAACTGAAAACAGGATACAATTAACGTCTTTGGAGAACGCCATGAACCCCCTAAATCCCATCTTGGCGGCCTTACTGGCCGTTCCTGCCTTCGCTGCTAACTCCCCTGCGCCTACTGCCTCCGCGCCGGCCTCGGCACAACCTGCGTCTGCGCCTGCTTCGGCATCCACCGCTAAGGCTAAGCCCAAGGCCAAGGTCACGGCCACGGCCACGGCCGCGCCGAAAGCGAAATGTCCTGATGCCATGAATGATAAGGATGCGTCCGCGCTTGATGGGCTTATCTGCATCGTCAAATCAGATCGTACCGGAGCGGCTTTTAGGCTGGCGCAATGGGCAAGGGTGGATAGAAAGTATATAAATCCGAGTGGAAGCGCGGCATATAATGACATCGTCAATAGAACCATCGGGGAATGGGTCAACAAAGCCAATGGGGAACGATTAGCAGTCCTTTATTTGGTGGTCGGTCCGCAAAGCGATACCTTACCTTCTTGGGAAAATAAACCCGCGCTGGTCGGCAGGTTTAAACCGAACGGTGACTTTTCCAAAGAGCTAGTCGCCGCTCTAGATAAAAAGGGTTGGGCCAAAAATCAAATCAAGGAAGATAAGGACACCGCCGCAAACGTTAAGAAACTATTGGACGAGGCCTCTTCCACCGCCTATGGAATTTGGAGACGCACGCTTCCGCCCCCGCCGAATTTGCCCGTAAAATCAGACGCTGTCGTGGATGCCAAAGCCGGCGGAGGCGTAGCGACGCAAGGGGCTGGCGCTTCCGAGTCGGCGGGATCGGCCTTTAACACCGCTGGTTTCGGGTTCAATTCGCTCTATCGCCAAGGCGCGAAAGTCGGGAATATTTATGGTCCGGATGATAAGGGATGCGAGGGCGTGCACTGCCATCGGGAAATTTCTCTGAAGATCCATTCGGTTCGCGCCGCCGACGGTTCGTTTTATAACGTCATCGCCATCATCGACCTTAACAAAGGCAAGCCGTATCCGCCCAAGATCATCCCTTTGAATTTCGGTGACGAACAGAATTTCACATTAAAAGACGGCGGCCGCGAGTACGTTTTGAAAAATGTGGATGGCGTACTCACTCTAGCCCGAAAGGGCGCACCTGCTGGTTTTGCGGGTTCCCTCCAAGCAGGTCTTAATGAGCTTTCGGAAATGCGCGCCAACCAAATTCGGTCGGGCGAAGTTGTACGTATTCCCTCGAACGGCGGACAAGAGTATTACACGCTTCCCGAAGGCGGCGAACGCGGAAAGGTCTTATTTTTTGCGCGCAACTCGGACGGCTCTCCCGCTGCCTATCCCGCCGCGGCGGGAGACCTGACCATCTTGAGCAACGGCAACACCGTGCCGGTATGGTGGAAGTCGGGGATCGGCGAGTTGCGAGACGGCGTGAATCCTGACGGCTCCGCCAAGATGAGCCCGTTCAAGATAGTTTTTGACGTGGGCACGAAGCAGTGGAAGGTGGTGCCCGGCGAGGGCGACCCCGATCCGACGAAGCCGAAAGTCGAGGCGAAAGACCCAAAAGCAGATCCAAAAGGTACGGGATCCGAATCTCCAAGCGGCACGGCGGCTTTGCTGGAGGATTTGATCAAGCGTTATCCGAAATGGACGGCGGACAACGGCAAGCTCGATGCGGAGACGATGACGCACATGCGAATTATGAAGGATGACAAAGGCAAGCATCACCTCATTTCCCCCGAAATTCCCGGTCAAGTACTGCAGTTCGAGAATATTCGCATGCGCGGATTTTTGAAATACGTGATCTTGGAAAAAGCAGACGGAAACGGCGCATCCTACTATACGCTTAAGGACTTCACGACAAAAGGAGACGACGGTTACAAACCTTCTTTTAGCTTCATAAAGAAAAACGGGATGATGGATATCACCGACCCCGACGTGGCACATGATATTTTGACCACGTACATGTCGCGCACCGAAGTCTCGCGGGATAAATTGGCAGATGCGGCGAAGAAATACGGTCCGGACGGTAAGTTCACGGCCGACAAGGCGGCTGCGGCCGTGAAATTCGAGACCGCGAGCAAGGTTTGCGAAATTTGGCCGAAGACAAAATGCACTACTCCCGGGGCCGGCGGAGGCGGAAAATCGCCCGGAACGGCAGTCGATGCTCCGCGGAAGGACAGCAAAGCCGGCGGTTATGTGAGCTGCGAGGAGATCAAAGAGGGAGACCTCACTTGGAAAGCCGATACCCGAGGGCAGAAGGTCAAGAGCGGCAGTTCTGCCAATGACGACGTCTGTCTTTACACGGATGGAAGCGCAACCCCTCGAATACAACTGGCTTTACGTTTCCAAACGGATAAAGGCACTGATCAATTAAACCCGTTTATTTTCAAAGGAGACATCAAGCCCCAGAACTTCTTCTATAGAAGCCTAGGCAAGCTGGGAAATGTGCCCGCGTCCCGCAACGTCGATCTGGTGTTCGGATCGTCCAAGGCACGCGGAGTATACGGGCTGGCCGGTCAAGGCAAATTTACCGTTGCGACGGGAGTCGCCGCGGGCGATAAAAAGGCGAATTGTCTCGGCGTCGTGGTTTGGTGGGGTATGGATGAACCGAATGCGCTGAAAGCATGCCAAGAAGGGGCCGTTCCAGAAAAATAAATGACATTCAGTCGGCATAGAGGTCCTCATTATTTTGGGGATTAACTACGACGGTTTGGCAGGTGATGATGCAACGTGTGCGCAAATTCGTTGCCGTAATCGTTTCCGCGGTCCTGCCGCTTGGGTGTCTTCCGTCTTGGGTCTGCGCCGCTCCTCCCGCTAAGCCGGCCGCCGCGACGGCGGCAGCGCCTGAATCCTCGACGCCAGTTTCTATCGACGAGGTCCGCGAGCTTTTTAAAAGCGCGGGGGCGACCGACGATCTGATCGATCGCGCGTTGGTCGATAAATCCAAGGGAAAACTCTCTCCGATCGGCCTTTTGCTTTATCCGCATATGAAGCAGAGATATGCGGCCAATCTCAAAGAATACGGCAAAGCGGTTTTTACCCCGTTGGCCGATATCATCAAAGCAAACGGCGGGAAAATGCCCGCCCTTTCCCAGGACGTATACCAGGAAGTCAAGAAGACCTTGGGGAGCATGCAAAGCTTTTACGACCCCAACGATCCTGAATCAAGCTATGCCCAAGGCGCGAAAATCGAAGCGCTGATCACGGGCTTGGCTCGAACCGAACACAAAGGAACGCCGAACGTGACGTATTTCACATTGCCTGACGGAAGCCTGCGCGTTTCGGGCGACGACGGCGCGCTTCAGGTTGTCGAAAAGGGCGGGCGAGTGGGCATCAATTACGAACTGCAAAAGATGCAGCGCAAATTAAACCAGTTGATTAATACGGGGAAATGGCCCAAGGGCGCGGATCGGATTCCGGAGACGGGGCGCTACAATAAAGAATTTTTGATGTTCCCGTATTGGCAGCTGAGAGCCGCGTTGGATGCGCAGTACGCGCAAATGCGGGACGGCCGGATTCAACAGCTGATCCAGCTGCTGCAGTTGGAAAATAAATTCACAGCCGATATGATCAGCAAGGATCCCGATGCCATGATGCGCATGCTGGAGGAACGGGCGCGCGGAAAAAAGATGGTGGGAACCGACGTCTATATATTGGACTACGTCGAGGATCGTTGGCTGCCGATGCGGATGAAGCTGCGCGAAGCCGTAAAAGCCTTGGACAAGTATCTAAAGGATATAGAAGCGACGGTCGCCAAAATTCAGAAATTCCAAGTCTTCAGCGAAGCCGACGGAAAATTCTTGGAGAAGGGGCAGAAAGAAGTCCAAAAGCTGTTCCGTCGCGTCGGAATTTTGGCCGAGCAGGTAAAAGTGGACAATTTGAAGTTGTTTCTGGACCCGACCCAGCCCGACTACCTCCAATATCGGGCGTCGTTGATCGAAATGCTCGGCAGCGAGGAGGAAGCCAAGAAATTCGAAGCGACGTTGCTGTCTCGGGTTAAACCTATGCACGAAGGCGTCAGCCGCGTTCTCCAGCACGCCGGCAAGGTCATCGATGAAAGCGATTCGACCCCGAAATCACTCGGCGTGCAAGAGGCGATGACGAACGCGGCCGATCGGGCCTTCCAAGAATTCATCGAGTTCGTTAAGCCCTATCACGACACGTTGAGCATGGGACAATCGTTGCGCGCCCAAGTTGAAACGGGGAAGTTCGGCTGGCTGGAAACGAAGTTCCAGCAAATATACGCCCATGCCATGGGAGACGAATCCTTTTATTCGCAGGCGATGAAAGCCAACCGGGCCGATTGGGCAAAAATGCCGCAGGTCATCGGCGCGTTGACGGTCGGCGACGTCAATACCGCGCGCCAAACCGTCATCGACATGCACCCGGAGGCCGTCAATAAGCTGACCGCCTCGGACAAGGACATAACCAATGCCATGCGAGCTGAAGCCGCTTTCTCGGTCATGAGCGAGAATGTGGCCGTGGTCAGCAAAACAAATAGCTGGATAAAAGTCGGCGCGGCGATGACGGAATTTGTCGTGCTCGCGCCTCTTGGCGGCGTCGTCGTAAAAGGACTCCAGCTGATCGCAAAGGTCGAAAGCATCGCCAAGGCGATGAAAGGCGCAAGCGACGCGACCAATGCGATCGGCGATTTCCTCAATGCCGTTCCCGGCATGAATTTGCTGAAGAAGACCGTAGGATTTCCCGTTATTCTTTTGAAAGAAATGTCCCTTCACTCTGCGGCGAGGATCGGTATGGTTTTGAAGGCGGGCGAGGGGGCTGGCGCCGTTCGCGGCGCGTATCTGATTGCGAGGTCTATGGCGGTCCTTCAGGCCAAGACGCTGATCGGAGGCGGCATAGTGATGGGCGGCCTGGAAGCGACGATGCGATCAATCGACGTTAACGTAAGAGGAGAAGAATCCATTTACGGCGACGCGCGCACCGCGTTCGTAGAGGGATTCGTGGGTGGCGTGACGACATTCGGCGCCGGACTCTTTCCATTCCTGCCGTTTGTCGGAGTTCCCATTACGGCGATACGACGGGTGCCCGTGTTCGGCGGTTTGTTCAAATTAATCGCCGAAAATCCCGGGTTTTGGGGATTCTTTGGACAAACGTTTAGGGCGGGGGCCCGCTTCGGAGCGGAAAAAGGTTCTCAATTCTTCCGCGGCGTGGGGCTCAATGGTCTTGCCAAACCTTTGAGCAAGTTCGAAATGAGCCGTCTGCTTGCAACCGCGGAAGAGAAAGCCGCCAAGGGCGTTATCGCGAAAAGATCCTTCTACACTAAATTACAGGCAGTGCCGATCGTCGGCTTTGTGGTCACCTCTACCGACCATATGGCGCGTTTCATGGCCTTCAATTCGGCGGTGCAGTACGCCGGCTGGCAATACGGCTACCGTGTGAAATGGGAGGACCAAGATGATCCGGGCCAGCGGCTGAAAGGCGCCCACGCGACGTCGCTCGCATGGGAACAATCGCCATGGTGGGCATTTCTGCCGACGGCTTCAGCGGACGTCGCCAGACGCAACATGGCGCAATACCGTTCTTTCCAAGGCGCGATGGAGTATGAAAAGGCCGGGAAAATCCTCAAAGTCTTGAACGCCGAAGGGCCGCTGCCCTTTAAAAAGGTCTCCTTGTGGCGGCGATTGTTCGATCCTAGCGCGGAGTTGAGCACGGGATCGTTCGAGGTCACCGCCGAAGTGCGCGATTGGGCCCGCGGCCGGGCGCTCATCCACCAATTGGGAGGCCGTCAGCCTGAAGACGTCCATTTCATGGAGCTATACCGGATTACTAAGGTCAAAGACGGAAACGACCAAGCCGTCGGCATAAAAGCGAACGCGGAGCTGCGCGCGGCGGCCAACGCCAGCATGACGCAGTCCTTAGTTGCCAGAAGTAATGCGCGGGAAGTCGGCTGGTACCTGAATAGAGAAAACTTGGGCAAAACGTCTAAAGAGGGGCATGTACTGACCGAAGCTGTCCAAGAAGCTTTGGCTTTCGCCATTTTAGCCGCGCCTAACGTGGTGCGGCGGACGGCCTCGCGCGAGCTGCGAGTCGCTGCGCGGGAAGCGCTGGAGCCTTATGTTCGTAGCGCCGCAACGATGGAAGCGCCCGCCCAAAAGCTGGTCAGAGCGGTTGATGCCGCGAGAAAAGGAGCCAGCCAAGGGCGCAAGGACTCACTGGAAGAAGCTTTGCAGCAACTCGCAAAGCAGGTAAACGAAAGGGCGAAGGGGGACCAAGGATTGTCGGCGGCCGAGGTAGAGGCTCTCCTCGAGAAGATCGTGTCGGAGATCGCGCAAAGCCACAATCTCAACAAGCCTTCTCGAGACGTTTTGGACGGGATTGTCGGATACATGCATATGTCCGCCCAGCGCTTTGGTTACGCCAATAACGGGGAAATGGTCTCGCCGCGTTTGCGTAAAACGTTAGGCGCGTTGGAAAATCAATTCTCCGTCGCCGGACCGACGCGAGACGTGGTCGCGGGTTGGCGAAATACGATCGAGAATTGGATTGCGGCGCATGGACGCGACACGATCGCCGACAATAAAGAGTTGGGCGCGGCAAATCCCTTTAAAGCGATGACGGACACGCTGGCCGCTGAGTTGGCCGCCGCGCCTATTGCAAAACATGATCGCGATGCCCTGCAGGACGCATTAAAAACAATTGGATCTTCGCCTTGGGTGATACGCGATGACAAGGGCTTCAACATCCCGGGTTGGAGAAGCGAGCAGTTGATCGGCATCGTGGAGCTTTTGAGCAATTATGCCGGACAACGCGTGAGCGGCTCCAAAGGCAGCCGGCTGTATCAGCTGATGGCGACGGGCAGCGGCAAGACATTGACGCAGTTCATCGGCATTCTTCCGTTGGCCGAACGCATTGCGGAGGAACTGGGGCTGCAAAGAGTGGTGTACAGCACGATTGCTCCGTTGAAATCCCAGGCCGTCAACGATTTCGTGGCGTTCCGAGTGGCCGGGACCAAGTTGGAGTTCAGCTCGCCGGAAGACGTCAAAGCCGAGATCGCTCAAGGAAAACTTGAGCGGCGCGACGTCGTTTCCAAGATGATGCTCATCGGCGACGAGGCCGACAAGCCGTTGTTCGAAGATCCGCAAACAAGTCTCGGCATGCTTTCAGGAACCATCACTCGCCTGAATTCGACTTATCGCCGCATCGAGGAGCGGCTCGATGGCCTTCTCGGACGCGTCGATATGCCGCGCATCGATCGGATGGAGCAGGTTTCCGCGGCCGCGCGCAAAATGTTGGATAAGATCGACCGCGAAAATGGGATTTCCGGCGAAGCTCGGGAAAAGATGGAAGTAGTGGTCGCAGCACTGACCGATTTCGCGCAAGCAAAAGGCGCCGAAGCTTCGCGAGCGGAAGAGCGAGTCGCCGCCGCCGTTCGTCAATTGCAGGGAGAGCTTCCAAGCGCCAGTAAAGACGTGCGCGACACCTTCGACGGTTTCGATCAGGCCCTCAGACCCAGCGCCATCGACGGAAAATTCAAAAGAGAGCTCCATTCGGAGCTTAAAGACGCCTTCGCCGAAGATCGGCGGAGTTTGGGAGCTTTCGACGGTCGTCAGGCGCCGCTGCGCTTGATGCGAGAGTCTTTCGCAGATCTCGTCGCGCTTGAGACCAGGATCGCAGTTCTTGAGTCGAATCCCGCCAATGAACAGGCCGTCGCCGCTCTGAAAAAACAAATCAAGTTGTTGAAGAAATTTTCGCCTGAGGCTACCGACCGCGGCTTGCAAATCGCGTTGCTCCAAGATAAAGTCGCCGAAGTGTCGGCGGATTACCACGCCGCGCAGCAGCGAGCGCGGCTTGCCGGGGAATCGAATCCCGTCGCTCCAGAACAATTGCCGGCCTGGAGCCGAAGATTGAACGCGCTTACGTCGGGATTGTCCGGTCCGGAGTTGGACGCTGTCCGGGCCCATCGGAGGAGCGCTCAGGCCTATCATGAATCGCGCGCGGCCTTGCCGGTGCTGAGCGACAGGGTCGCCGACGCCATGCAGACAAACAACGGCGATCGAGAGGGATTGAAGGATTCCTACCGGCATGAGCAGGCCCAGCTTCCGGCGCTCCGCCAGGAGGCCGAGCGGGCCGCCCATCAATTGTCGGCAGACGCGATAAATCTGGGACAGAGCGCCGTCGCCATCGCCGCAGGGTCGGCGACGCGCGGCGTGCGGCGCTCGGCTCGCGGCGAGATTCGCAAAAGAATCAGAGACGTCCAAGACTTGATCGTCGCCGAAGAGAAAAATGGCGAGCCAGGATGGCAGAACCGCGTAGAGGCTTTGCTGGAATCATATAAATCTGTTGTGAAGGCGTATGGCGGGCACGAAAATCCCGTCTATACGACTTTCCGCGATCTGCATGAAACGATGCGAAGCGTCGCCTATCGTTTAAATAGCGATCCAACTGACGAAGTCGCGGCGCGGCAATATATACAGGGAAGATGGCGGCCGGCGGCCCTGTTGAGGATGTTGCTGCAAATCTACACGGGACGAGAAATCAATCCCGGCGGAGCCGACGTAGGCCAGGCGCGGTTTTATGCGGCGCGGCTGCTTCAGGCCATGCGCGAGGACTCGACAATGCCGGAAAGCGTGAAGGGAGAGCTGTTCTGGCCTTTGATGGGGGCCTTATTCGGTCCTCATCGCAGCTCTTGGGTCGCCCGTGAGATGACCAATCAATATGACGGATTTTTCGAGAGTCCGACGGCGGTGTATTCCAACCCTCGTAACGGGGGGGTATTCACTCGCTTCAACGGCCAGATCATTCCGAATATGGACATTCCCACGCGCCGTTACTGGGAAGTCAATCACGGAGCCGATCTGACTTTGCCGTACGCGCATGAAGCGGTGGCTAGCGGCCGCGATATAACGCACAATCCGCGGGCCAACTTCTTCTTTTTCTCGGCGACGATCGAGAAACCCCAGCAATTGTCGATCGAGCCGGGAGTCAGGGTGTCGGGTAAGCCTGTCCCGCTCAACGAAACACCAATCTTCCACCCCGTGATGGATTTCGGCCAGAAAGCCGATATGGTCCTCAGCGCGATTCATCGAGAGAATCAGCCGGGAGATTATGTCACCGTACCGCGCTCCGAGATCCCGCGCGTTTTACGAGGGCCCATAGACGCATATTTGCTTGCTCGTGATATTTCGCCGACAAAAAACGACGCTTACGTCCTGAACCTGAGGGAATTAGATCCTGGCACGAGCGCGGCCTTGATGAAATACCTGCAGAGACGCGAGTGGCAGGGAAAAGGCATCTCTCAAAAGGGGTTGGTCAGCGTGTTCTGCTCCGATACGAAGGCGGTCATGGAAATGCGGGCAAATTTGATCGCCAACGGATTGAATCCTAAAGAAATCACGATGATTTATTCGGACGTGGAGTACGAGAAGGCCAATGGCGACGCCAAAAAAGTGGAAGAGATGATGAATAAGGGGGCGCTCGACTCAGGTCGGACAAAGGTCTTATTGATCGATTCTTCCTACGTCATTCGAGGCATCGACATGAATTTTAAGGGCGCTCGGGACGGCTTCCTGGCCGGTCACCCGGAACTCGGGTTTGCAGGCTATAACCATAACAGCATGCTATTCTTCGGCGCCGATCAGAACACCTATATGCAAATCGTCCAAGGCGCCGGACGAACGTCTCCGCGGCGCGCGCTCCCGGGAATGACCAGAGACTTCACCATCAGCGTCGATGTCCCGTCGGCGAAATTGGAGCCGGTATTCGCGGGAATGCAAAGAAGCGACGCGTTTAAGAGCCTCCTAGCGGATGCAGGAGGAGCGCATAGCTGGGAAGAGCTTAATAGCGCACTTGCCTCAGGTCGTTACCCGGCGGCAGCGGCGAGATATCAAAAGATGCTTGGCCTGACCATGGAAACCCAGTGGGATGTTGTGACTCAGCGCAAGATGACGGCGTCGGGGTTCAGTGAACAAGCTGCGCCCGCGGGCAGCTTCAGGGAAGGACGCGCCATTTTCGGCACTACGCATTAGCGTGTCTCTTTAGCCGAGGGGAAAAGTTGACGGCGTAAACAGCGTGGGACGGGATGGATTACCCTGGCGGTGGTAGAGGTAGGCGCGCTGCAGGGCCGGCAAGGGATTCTCACCGCGCAG
>JANPGH010000122.1:0-73001 GCA_031423795.1 Elusimicrobiota bacterium
TCGCCGTCGGGATTTCACGCGACGACGGCGTCAAATCCGTGATTCCGCTGTTAGCCGCGGATCGTGGCTAAGCGCGCGGTCCCGACGGCGATATAAATACACGGCGGTCCCTCCAGCATCGTTAAATCAGAGGATGCGCCGGCTCAGCGCAGGCTTTTTACGATTTCGGCCACGAGTTCACGGGAAACGTCTCCCATCAGCATGTAGTGATGTTTCCCCGATCCCCAGCGGGTGATTTTGCCGGCGCTGGAGGCGCGCAGCGGCCCGGGCAAGTGGATATCGGACACGCGCATCGAACCGCCTTTGGGGAGCTTGACGGGACGGTCGGTGAGGAAGATCGAGATTACGGTGAGTCCGTCGGTAAAACGCGCGTGACGGATTTGGCGCTTGCCGACCGGGAAAACGTCGGCGCTCTCAAAAATAAAGCCGCCCGGTAGGGCGGCGGGAAGTTTGGCGACGTCGCCGGTCGCGGTATTGAGCTGCGCGAGCGTCAGGAAATCCGGAGCCAAGCCGCGCGTCTCGATGACTCCAGCGCTGGATTCATCGATCGTAAAAAGCGCGGGATCTTGCGGTTTGCCCGGCTCAAAGGCGCTGAACTGGGCTTGGGTGGCGAAAGAGCGCTTTGGGAGGAAGCGTTTGCTGCGCAGCACAACCTTGGTTTCCGGGTCGATCCACAAGGTTTGCCACGGCTTGCCCTCCGAGCGCGGCTTCATCATTAGGCGCCAAGTCGGCCGCCCAACGACTTTCTCGGCGGTGCTGCTGGAGAGTTCGTAGTTGGAGATCAGCGCGTTCTTTTCCGCTTCGGCGCTCATGACTTTTTCGTAACTGCGCACCGCGTCTCCGCGCAGCGTTTTTCCGGCGCGAACCAGATGTACGACCTCGGCGTCGCCGTCGCTGATGGAGATGCGATTGACGCTGCCATCGGGAGACATGAATTCGCGGCGAATTTTGTCGGGGGGAGAAACGTAGACGCGCATGTCCTCGGCATGAGCCTGCTTGCCGAACCACTGGGTGACCATCACGCGCCCTTGATAGGGGACCGCGGGAGGGGCGAGGACGGCGTCCAAAAGCGTTTCCGCCGAGGGCACGTCCGCCGCGGCCGCGCGTCCTGCGGCCAAAATGACGGCGGCGATGGCCAGGAGATTACTGCAGTTCGACATCCGAAGATTCCGCGTCCAGCGACGTCAACTGGTCCGAGTACGTCGAGGCTACCAGATTTTCCTGCGGGATCAGGCCTTCCGCACTGTACCGCGCGTGCGCCGTCAGCAACGGTTCGAGGGGGATTTCTTCGGAGGCGCGAAGTCCTTGCAGCCAAAGGCCGATGGACAGCGCGGCAGCGGCCGTTGCTCCCAACGGAATCCAAAGGCGGGGGGCCGGAATCCTCCACCGGGGCATTGGGGAAACCAGACGTCGTTCCAAGGCCAAGACGAGGTCGGCGGGCATGGTCTTGCGCGGCGCCGTCGAAACGACGAGTTTCAGATGGCGTAAAGCATCGAGCTCTCGGCGGCAGGCGGCGCAGGAGACGAGGTGGCCGTCGCAGCGATCCCGGTCCGACGGGGAGAGTGCCCCATCGAGGAACGCGGTCATCATTGGGCCGTCAATGTGATGTTTCATGACGTCCGTCCTCCCGTCATTTCCAACTCCTCGTACGCTTTGCGCAAGAGGACGCGACCCTGATGTATTCGCGATCGCACCGTTCCGACCGGAATCTCCATGACTAGGGCGATGTCTTCGTAAGAAAGGCCTTCAATATCGCAAAGGGCGATCGCCGATCGGTACGTCACCGGTAGGCGCGACAGCGCCTTTTGCAGCAAATCCAGGCTTTCCGCCTTTAACAGCTCATCCGACGCGGACAAGTCGCCGCTGGGGAGAAGCTCCCCCCAGCTTGAATCCTCGACCGGCGCGGGGGCGTCGAGCGATACGGTACGGGTATGCGAGTGTCGCCGCATCGAATCCAGGAAGACGTTGTTTAAAATCCGCAGCAGCCACGAATCGAACGGACGAGTCGAATCGTAGGACGCGGCATGTTCCAACGCTTTGGCGAACGCTTCTTGCACGAGATCCCTCGCATCCGGCTCATTGCCGGCTAATCGGTAGGCGAAGTTGTACGCTTTATCGCCCGTCCGCGCGATCAGTCCTGCGAACGTTTGAGCATCCATCTTCCCCATCATTAATACGGTTGAAGAGGCCCCAAGTTCAGTCGGGATCGGAGCTTAAGCGCCGCCGAGCGCTCGCTCGGCGGTGGGCCAGCGCAATCAGGGTTTCAACCAGCCGCTTCGTGGAAACGCCGGAGTCCCGCCAGAGACGGGGAAACATGCTAATCGGGGTGAACCCCGGCAGCGTATTGGGCTCGTTAAGATAAACTGCCCCGGTCTTTTTATGGATGAAAAAATCGATTCGGGCCAGGCCATATAAATCAAGCGCGCGAAAAATGGCGAGCGCAAGCTTACGCACGCGATCCGCGGTCCGCGCGGGCAGCGGAGCGGGAATGAGGAGTCTCGCGCCATTGGGGTCCAGGTATTTCGCGTGGTAATCGTAGAAGTCGGCGTTTGGCGCGATTTCCCCGACGATCGAAGCCTTCAGCGCGAATGGATCCGTAGCGGGCGCCCAGGGATCTCCCAGGACCGCGACTTCGATTTCGCGGGCCCAAACGCCCTTTTCAACGAGGACCTTATCATCGTAGCGCAACGCTTCTTTTATCGCGTCCGCTAGCGCAGATGCGGTGGTCACCTTCATCACTCCGACCGACGAACCCATTCGGGCGGGTTTGATGAAAACGGGAAATCCGAGCTTTCGCGCGGCCGCGGCGGCCTCTCGCTGGGTCCGCGCAGCGGCCCACGGAACCTGCGGAATTTCCGCCTGCGCGGCGATGCGTTTGCTAGCTTCCTTGTCCATTCCCGCGGCGGAGGCGTATACGCCGCACCCGACGTAGGCAACCCCGGTCAATTCCAAGAGTCCCTGAAGCGTTCCATCCTCCCCCATCGGCCCATGGAGTACCGGAAACACGCAATCGCGATCGTTCAAATTGCGCAGCAGCTTCCACGGATCAAGCTCGCGGCTTCCCGCCCTGACTCGGCGCAATGCGGCAGGCGAAGAATGAAAAGCCGCGGCGGTCTCAGCCAACAGGCGGCTGGGGCGAACTTCATACCAACGGCCGTTGACGTCGACGTGAACGAGACGCACCCGAAAGCGTTTCGTGTCGAGATGCGCGACCACGCATTGCGCCGAGACCAGCGAGACCACGCGTTCGGCGGATTTACCGCCGCAAATGACGACGACGGTCGAACGCTTCACACTTCAGGGGTCATAACACAATAATATGACCAAATTGATCATATTATTGTGTTATGACCCCTTAGGCGGGAGCAGCAGCACTTTCTCGATTTTCGCGTTGAAGGAGTCGAAATTGATCGGCTTCAAAACGTAATCGTCGGCTCCGGCGGAGAAGGCCTCGTCGATTTCTCGGGTGACGCTAGATCCAGTGCACATCAGGACTTTGATCTTCGACAATTTTGGATTTAAGCGCATCATGCGCACGACCTCGATCCCGCTAACTCCGGGCATGTTACGGTCGATGATCGCCAGATCAATCTTTTTGGAATTCAAGATCTCGAAGGCTTGCTTGGCGCCATTGGCGGTGTATAGATCGTGGTTGCTCATCGAGAGGAATTCATTGATCACGAAGCGTATCGGTTCTTCGTCGTCGACAATCAAGATTCGCGCCATGTGCGCATTATAGCGCGGCGCGGACGACAGCGCCAGTGGGCGATCGTCGTCCAGGCCTTGCGCGCAGGCTGGGCGCCTATTATCCTTCGAGGACTAAAATCATGCTGATTCCCACGGTCGTCGGACGACAACGTAAAGCGGCCTCGTTGGGGGCTTTGGGCTTTTTCATTTTTGCCGCCGGAGGCGTCGACGCCGTGTTCGCTGCTGGACGGACCCGGGCCCCCGTGGCGGCGCAATCCTGGCGGAGTTTCGCGACGTCGGCCTATCCGCCCGCCCGACAGAACCCCCACCAGATAACGATGCCGCATCAAATCGATGCCTTCATCCGCGTGATGGAACGCTCCGGTTTGAACGCTCAAGACATGGCGGCTCCCGGTATTACGGTCAGGAGGCAGGTTGAGTTGGTTCGGGAGGCGACAGAGAATTGTGCGGAAAATTTGATCGGGCAGACTTCGCCCGAAGATGTCGCCGACCGCGCCTCGTTGGTCACCGTGACGACGGCGATAGACCAGGCGCGCGTCGTCTGGGACGATAAGAACGATACATCCGACATGCACATTCCCGTCTATGCGGGCGCCCCAACTTGGCGGCGGCAGCCGCTGCTCAAGGCGGCGTCACTGGCCCGCCGGGTCATGAAACACAAAGAGCCTCCGGACGTGGTCAGCGCGCGCAGGCGCTCCTTTGCTGCGATTATTCCCAAGGTATCCAAAGACGAATTAAGTGCGGCCATCCAAGGAACGCCCATCGGCACACGCAAAAAGCGTTTACTCGGCTACGGCTCCGAGTCCCGCTCAGGAGTGTTCGCCGTCGCCGAGATGACCCGCCAAGGGCCAATTTTTTACGTCTTGAAATATTGTGACGACAAGGAGACCTTGGACGCGTTCGTCCACGGGATTCAATTGGTCAAGAAATTAAAGGAGCAGGGGGTGGTGGTCGGATTTGACGTGGTGGACGTCCTTGCCGAAACTCCGAATGCCCTCGAACTGCGCCTATCCTTGACCGAGGGGCGCGACGTCAAATCTCTGACCATGGAGAAGGGGGACCGCGGCGGATATGAAGATGTGCTTGCGCGTTACTCGCAGGCGCTGGAAGCCACGGCCGTAGCGCTCGAAAAAGCGGGATGGGAAATTAAGCGTACCGAAGGCGGCTTCTGGGTGGACCCGAAGGAGCCAGGTGATGATCCGTTTAATAAAATCTATGCGTTCCGAATTTTCCCAAATAATGTCGTCGCAACCCCGGACGGACGACTGATCCTGATCGACCTGCATTGAGCCCAACGCTTATGGGGCTTTGCGCCATATCCCGCCGAATCCGTATTGAGTCCAGCCCCAACGCGCCCACTCGATGACCGAGTTCGCCAGCCACAGGGCCCAGAGCAGCATCGCCCCGCGGTAAACGCCAATCGGCACCGAGATCACCCAAGGACGGTCTAAGACCGCGCCGGTTCGGTCGGCGTACCAACGCAGCAGGTTCGCGCTCGAGCCGTTGCCGGCGATTTGCATATCCGGCGTGCCGAGCAGGCCGTGCGCGATCGCCTTGAACAGGAGGCTTGCGGCGATCACGGTATATATCGCGATCGCGACTTGGAGGAGATTAAACGAGGGCCGGGCTTCGACGTTGTGACGGCCGCGTTGGCCCAGGACGACGAACCAAAGTGCTACGAACGCCGCGCCGGGGACGTTGAGTTGGCTCAAACCTAGGGCAAGCAGCAACCATTGTCTCCAATTGAGCGGCGTAAGGGCTGTTTTGGCCAACACGAACGCCGTTACCGCGAATATAGCCAGCATGCTCCAGAAAAGTACGACCGGACCGGCGCCGCGTCCGCCGAGTAACAAAATCCAACGGCCGGACGGCACCACGATCTCCATGTGGGAATTCACGCTCGGCACCCCTAAGTCCAGCACGGGCGGGCGCAGGAACGTGCGCACGCCGTCCGGCTGGCGCCAGTCCGCTTCAACCACATGCGATCCGGGCGGAACCGCGACGGCGAGCTTTCGGCCCTCCAGGCGCAACGGCTGTTGCGCGCCGTCGACGCGCGCGGCCAGCAACTCGGTTCCTTCGGGCAGGATGAAGATTTGACGGTCGCCGCGGCTGGTGCGCAAGCGCACCGACAGCGTCGCGTCGGTGGCGCGAACTCCGGGTGTCAGCCGCAGCGAGCTTTGGTCGATGGTCAGCGTTTGCCCGACGACGGAACCGGGTCGCGTGATCGCGAGTTCAAGAGTCTCACCGGGCCACGGACGATATTCGAGAGTGCGGGGACCGAAAGCGTCCGAGGAGAAGGTCGGCGGCAAGCCTGTAGTTGAGACGTGCCACAGCGGGCCCGGCTCAATGCGCCATGATTCCGTCCACGGTTTCCCCGTCGCAGCCGTCAACGCGAGTACAGCGGACTCCGGAAGCACCGACGTCCATTCCATCGATGGTGACTGCGGCGGCAAGTTAACTTGGACTTTTCCATCGGTGGCACGCAGATCGGTCGAGGTAATCGATTCGCCCTTTAGCAGCGGAATTGCGGCGACGATCGGAACGCCCAATGGAGTCAGGCGGGTGACGCGAGTCTCGACCGTCCAGGAGAGCCCGAGCCGAATCGTGCGGTCGACGCGCAAGAAAGGTGGGAAGGCTCCCTGAGTACGTGCCGACGCGGCGGCGGCCGGTTCGGCGCCGCGCGCGCGCGATAGCTGCAGGTTGTCCTCTGGGCGTCCATTTTCACGCACGCCGTGAAGATTCCAACCCGACAGCGTCGCGTCGACGCGACGTGATTTGAGAGGCAGGCCGATTTGGATTGAATCGGCCGGTGGCAATGGCCCCTCCAGCACGAGTTCGTGGGAACCCGCGGGGACGGACGCCCAAAGGGATCCGTCGCCCAAACGTCGCGCCGCCAGCGGCGCCCCGTCGAGCGTGCCGCGCACGGGAGTCCAGTCGCGGCCGCCGGTGGGCACGGGAATCGCCGACACAGCGGCGGCAAGTATATCGAGCTTCATCGTCAGCCAGTCGCCGGTGGCCTTCAGCTGCAGGCGCGGACTTTCCGCGCAATTCGGCGCGCAGGACGGTGGCTCGGTGAGCCGGGCCTTTAAATCATCGAGCAATGCTTTCGGGGGGAAATTGCCTTCCTGCGTTGCGGCGCGCGACGCTGAAATGGCGAGCAAGACCAGCGGCAGTAGGGCACGGGTCAGATTTTGCCGGCCCTCGGAACCCGTCAACGAACGCAGCCAGGGCCCGACCGGCAGGTCAGCCAGAAGCAGTCCGAGAAGCAGAGTCAAAAAGATCCTAACGATGGCCAGCAGGAAATTCACGCCCGGCGGCAACAGCCACAAATGGAGCGCATGGCCTTGCGGAACGGGGCCGCGCCATGAAATGCGCGCTTGGTTCCACGACCAGTACGGCAATCCCGGCCCGGTGTTCACGCGCGAGTTTGGATCGAGCCGCATTTGCGTCATTACGTCTCCATAGTATGATGAGGCTTGCATCTTCTGGGCCCGACGAAAGGGTCCGCCCCTAGCCGAGACCTGGGCCATGTCGGCCACCATGGGCGCGGAACCCGACGACATTTCACTGATCACCGGCATATTAATGCCGTTGGAACGGCGGTCCTCTTCGTTGGATTCGTCAAAGTCGGACTTGTCTTTTTCGAGGGCGTCGAGCGGTTGGGGGGAGCCTGCGTATCCGCCACCGTCCATCGCTCCCTGCGCTTGCGCCGAGAAGGATTGATAAGGGTACTCCAAAACCGGAAAGGCACCGCGCCGGAGTTGAGTGAGAAAGAAGGGCAAGGCGACCAAGGCCAGTAAGCCAAGTGTGGCGCGTCTTGTTAGGCGCACCCAACGCACGATCCCAAGATCCGGCGGCAAAGCGCGGTCAAGGGCAGCAAACAAGAGAGCCACCAGCCAGAGCCAACGTGGAGCGCCGTTCTCATGCCACAGCAGAGACAAACCGATCAGCCCTACCACACTCCATGCGCGGCCGTACAGGCGCGCAAAGGCGGCGACGGAGATGAGGACCAGAAAAAAATCAAGCAATGTCCATGAGGAGACCCACGTGGGCCGCGCGGAATCGGCTCCGAAAACGTGCACGAGACGCCATCCCGGTGGAAGACGGATGACCGCGGAGACGGATTCGAAATCGTGCTTCCAACCGCTGGCGGTCAAGCGGCGGCCCTCGATACGGCTGTCGGCCAGCACGTCCACGTTGCGCGAGCGCACTTCGAGTCCCGCGGGCGCGCCGGAGGACAAGGACGTCAAGAACTGGTCGGCGCCGCCCACGGAGACACGGCCCAAGACAGTTTCGGGGGAGGACTCGAGGCGCCAGCTGCGGCCGAGGCTGCCGTGAAGCCGGTCGCGCGCGGAAAATCCGCCGCCGTTAAAGTCGAGCCAGAGCGTGCGCTCCAGCGTTAAGCGATCCGGCTCGGGAGGGTCGTCGCCGCGACGACGCTCGACGAGGCGCAGGCTGGTGCCGGGCTTCACCAGATAGGCGGGCAAGACCTTCCAATCGGGATACAGCTCGGTCTGTTGGGGATCCAGGGGGGCTGCGCCCTCGACGTCGGCTTGACGCAGCGAAGGGCGGGCGTCGAACACCCACGCCTCGTCCGTCGCCCAAGGGCCCAAAGGCGCAAGCAGGCGAATATCGACGCCCGGAGTTTCGCGACGGGCGTTGAGAATGACATCCCATGTTCCGGAGCGGGCCTGCACACGCAGGTGGCCGTCGGAATCGAGGCGCGCGGGCAGTGGACTAACCAGTGAAAGTGGGGAGAATCCTTCGGGCAGAGCTCGGCCTAACACCAGCTCGCGGTCGGCGCCCGAGACTTTCAACTGCACCCGAGTCACCAGCGTGAGTGGAACTTCGTCAATGAGGCGGCGGTGGACGGTGAGGGCTAAGCCCGCGCCTTCGCGCGGTGCGGGGGCATGGGTGCGCGTCTGCATCCAGAGACGGTTGGCGTCGTCGCGCAAGGGAAACGCAACGGCAGCACCACGCACGCTGAGCGATAACAGTCCCACATCCGCGGGAATCTCGAGTTGTTCTGGGAGGCGGCCCCAATGAAACGAACCCGTGACCCGCTTGGACCCGGCTTTCAAGCGAACTGAAGGCGCACCCAAGCGCTCGACGACCGCGACGGCAGCACCGTCGACGCGCACATCTTGGGGCCAGCGTTCCGGGCCACCGGGCAGGGGAATCCAATCGTCGGTCTCCAAACGCCAGATTTGCTCGAATGTGCCGCCTGATTCGGTTAAGGACAATTTCAGCGCGCCGGGCCAAGAACAGGTGCGCATGCCGGTGCCGCGGTGCAGGCTGCAGAGTTCGGCTTCATGGCCGCGCATCACCCAGCCGACCCAATCTTTGAGCGGGGCGGGAACTTCTTCGCGCCGCATCGGCTCAGCAGCGCCGTAAGAGTTTGAAAACAGGCTCGCGGCGAGCAAGGCGATCAGCATCGGGCGCATTAGGCGATCCTCCAGGAGTGGATCAGGATGGAGAGTCCTGCAGCAGTTGCAGAACTTTGCGAATGAACGTGGTCTTATCGAAAGGCTTGAGCATCACTTCTTGAGCGCCAGCTTCTTTGGCGCGCGCGATCGCGTCATTATAGCCGGTCAGCACCATCACTGGAATCCGTTCGGTTTCCGGCAGGCGACGCAGGCGTGAGATGACCTCGAAGCCGTCCATGCCCGGCATCATCACATCTAAGATCACGAGGTCGGGGGCCTTGTCCTTGATTTTTTCGAGCGCCTCGAAGCCCGACCGCGCCATCGTGATCTCGAGGTTGCGGCTGACGCTGGCCAAAAACAACATCAGCACCTCGACCAGGTCGGGATTGTCCTCGACGATGAGCACGCGTTTCTTGTGCATGGTCTCGACAGCGTCGACGATCGCCGGCGCGGTTTGCGGCGAGCAGATCGGCAGTTCCAGCAATGCAGTAGTACCCGATCCCGCGCCTTGGCTTTCCAGCCAGATCCGCCCGCCATGATGCTCGACGATTTCCTTTGAAAGTGGCAGTCCCAAGCCCAGTCCCGGATATTCCCGCGTTGGCCCTTGATTGGCCGCAAAGAAGCGTTCAAACACATGCGGCATTAGTTCCGGGGGGACGCCGGGCCCTTGATCGATCACCGACAGGCGAACGTGCTTGTCATGAACGCTCAAGCCAACGCGTAGGGTGCCTTCTGCCGGGCTAAACTTGGCCGCGTTTGAGAACAGGTTGCCGATTACGTCGCCGAGATTTTCCTCGTCAGCCAATACCCATTGCGGCGCGTCGCCGAGCTCCGCCTTGAGGACCAGCTTTTTACGCGCCAAGTCCTTTTCGGCGCGCTCAATTTGCGCTGATACGAGCGTTCTGAGATCGAGCGGCTTGCGCAGTAGGGGTTTCATCCCCTCGCTGATCTCGCGAATGCGCAGGATATTATTGAGCGTCCCCATCAAGCCTTCCGCACGCTCGATGATCGCGGTCAACGCCTTTTGCTGGGGCTCGCTGAGAACCCCCATGCTCCCGTCGCGCATGGTGTTCGCATAGCCAATCACCACCGTGAGCGGCGTGCGCAATTCATGCGAAACGTTGGCGATGAATTCGTTTTTCATCTGATTAACCTGTCGCAGCTCCATATTTTGGTTCACCAGCTCGCGGATTTCGACCACGCGCCGTAGGAGTTGGGCCAGGTCGGCGTTGCGCAGGTCGCCGTGGGTCAAATAGTCCATCGCGCCCTTCTTCATCGCGGAAACGGCGATTTGCTCGGAGCCCGAGGCGGTGGTGAGGACGACGGCGGTCGTCGGGTGATGTTGGCGGATCTTATCTAGAATTTCCAAGCCGTTGGACGGGGGCAAGCGGTAATCAAGGAAAACGAGGTCAAAAATGAGGCCTTTAAGCTTCTGGAGAGCCTGCTCACCGTCGACGGCGATGTCGACGAAAATTTTCCAGTTGGGTATATCCTCCAATTGGAACTTCAGCATATTCCGGTTAGTCGGTTCGTCGTCGACGACCAGAATTGCGAAGGACTGTTCGGCCGAATTCGTCATTGCGTTCGAATTGTAGCAGAGGAACCAAATGCCGTCCAGTGCTGGGAAAGGGCCGTCATCATAATGTTACAGGGAGGTCGTCCCGCCGATATTGGGTTTTTGGCGACGTCGTCGTAGTATTTGGGCATGGCCAGAAAACAATCGATGCAGAGCTTGCGAAAAGCTCTCGTTTGCTCATTCCTCACGACCGGGGTACTTTGGTCGGCGACGATCGCAGTGGCCGCGGCCGGGCTCGGGCGCGCGCCGGCGCACGAACTGATTCCGGCCGCCGGGGCACTGGCTCGGTCGATACAAGTCGTACTAAGCATGCCCGGCCACAACATGGGCGTCGCTCCTTTCGAAATGCCGGGAGGAACCGGTGAAACCGTCGCCAAAACCAGACCACTTTTCGACGCACTCAAGGCGCTGGACCTGGGAGTAGACGCCGCCGCTTCGAATTCGGAGCAATATTCGATGCCCGTCGGGCAGGCGCAGCAGATATTCGTGGGGGCCGACAGGGTCCTGAGTCAAAATCCCTGGCACCATTTTGCGGAGGAGCATAACGCGCTGGCGGCTTTGCAATCAATCTCCCAAATCACTGGCGAACAGCATGGACGCTTCACTGTGGTCAACGATCTTGCCGCGATCAACGACGTCATCGCGAATTTAGACGGATCGACGGTGCGTAACTCGGAAGGCGCCGGTTGGGCACGCGTATTTGACAATTACCGGACGTTGGTCGACGCAAATCATGCTCGCGGAACGCCCCTACCGGAGCACGCCCCTCGAATCGCGAAAAATCCCGATCCCATCAACCGGAAAATGCGCGAATTTTATCGCGCGATGATGCGAGGAACTTTAGAGGTGTTAAGCCCCACAGCCAGTTTGGGAAAAAAAGCCATCGCGCCCGAAGAGCTCAGCCATGAGGACGTCATGACCATCACGTACGCCAATTTCGAGCGCACCGCGCAAATCGTCCTACGCCGGGCGCCGCAATTGTCCGTGAGCCTGCGCACCGTCCAAGAGATCAATCGCAGTCTCACCGTTGGGCTGGTCGACGATTCCATCCGAGGGAAATTATTTCACGGAGACGCCTGGTTCCATCAGGAAGTCAAACAGTTCTACCGATTTCTGGAGACACCGAAGTTTCGCCGCTTCATGAGAAAGTTTCCGGTGGAGGCGGCGCACTGGATTCATTACGTCATTTCGGTTCAGGACGTTCTCCCAGATGCAAACAGCCGGACGTCCAAGATGATGGCTGACCTTATACTCCTGAAAGCGGGCCTGGCTCCCGCTTACTACGAAAGCATGGACGAGTTTTTCGAGCAGGGTGGTCCCCGGTCGTCCTTGTCCGTCCAGCAGCGACTGAATTATTTTTACCGCATCGTTTCGCGCAGCCTCGAATTCGTCCGCGGCGAAATGAAAGTGCAACGCCCGAGCACCAGCGAAAGCCTTAAGGCGGCGCTGCTGTCTTCGCCTTACCACGAGGGCGTGGCGCCGACGCCGGAGTCGCGCCGTTCTCTCGTGGAATTTATGTCGATGGTCCATAGAGCCGAGCCTCGGAGACTTCAATAAATGTTCGTCGTAAAAGCAACTTTTAAGAAAAAGGCCGCGGCGTTCGTCGTGCTAAGTTTAATCCTGGCGGCACCGTACCAGGCTTTCGCCATAGGCGAGATGATTCGCGTCGGCAGCGCGCGAACGTCGCAAGCACCAATGCGAATCAATTCACTGCGGATTTCCGCGGACGGGGTTGCGTTGACGCGCAGTTTATACCAGGTGGCGGATCTGCAACGGCCGCCGAGCCCGGCGGCCATTCCGGTTTTGCCCGTTCCGGTGACGTCAGACTATTCGGGAGCCAATGCAGAAATTATTAGGGTCACTCCGGTCTTGCAGCCGGGCAATCATTCGGGAGCGATTCTTTCGGTCTTGACGCAGCGGCAGACCGAGTTAAGCGCAACCTTGGGTCGTTCAGGAGTTTCCGCTGACCAAGTTTCCAGGGCCGCGGGTTCCGCGATCGACGGAAGTGCTAATTCACAATATCGATATCTTGAAACCGACGAATTAGCCGGGAAAACCCTTTTGCTCGTCGGCTTTAGGAGATACCTGCCGTACCTCATCCAGCAACCGATGAAATTGGGCGCGCAACACGGATTCAGCGTGAAGCTCATTGGTTATCCGCACGAGGCGGACGCCGCGGTGGCGTTGGGCGTGCCGCGAGAAAACTTCATCGGCGTGGACGATTTCGGGACGCACGATGAGACCACGGTCCAAACGATCGTCGCGCATGTGCGAGGAATCCACGCGCGAGATCCTTTTCATGCCGTCAAAACCTTCACGAACTATGCGGCGTTCCTCGAAGGCAAATTACACGAGGCGCTCGGCCTTCCCGGGAATCTTCCGCGGGCGGTCGACTTGTCCCAAAATAAGCAGGGAGCGCGCGTCGTGTGGAACGAAGATCCAGCCCTGCGCGTGCCGGCGAGGATCGTCGCGTCGGCCGAGGACGCCCGCCGTTTTTTCCGAGAGGCGCAGGCAGCAGGCTTTGACAAAATAGTTTTAAAGCCCTCTTCCGGTGGCGGTGGATTCCTAGCGAAGACCGAAATTGTAAGCGCCAAAGCAGCCGCGTTAGTCTTCCAAGAAATGAAGGCTAGGATCGATCAGGTCCGAGGCGATAAAATGAGGGCCCAGACCAAGGCCATGGATTTGAGTGTCGGCGTGCTGGCGGAAGCCCAAATTCCGGACATCGGGCCCGGCATCCCGCCGATCATGTTGGACGTGGAAATGCTGGTACAAAGAGGCAAGGTCGTCCACGCCACCATCAGCGTCAACTCGCCGTCGTATTTGGGAACCCAGGAAACCGGCACTACCTTCTCTTCTACGCTGTTTGATTCCTATCCGAAAATCAAAGAACTCATTTTGAGAAATTCCGCCAAGGCAGTGCTGGGCATTGGACTGGAGGGGAATATCCATTTTGAGGCGTTTATTACGGTGATCGACGGCAAACCTGTCGTCCTTCCCATCGAGGCCAATCCCCGCATGGGCGGCAAAGACGTCTGGGAAAATGTCCTCGCTTCAGACGGGATCGACGTCCTGGGTCAAGGCGTTCTTGGGGCATTCGGCGTGCGCATGGATCCGCGGACCGATCCCAAGCCCCTGCTCACCCAGATGAGGTCAGTCATTCCGCAATTCACCGGGAAACTCCGCGCGATTCGCGGGCTGGAGGCGCTGAAACAGGCCGGGGTTTACGGGCAATGGGACAAAGAGAACGGAGATAAAATCGAGGACATTTCCGGGCCCACCGGGAACTCGTCCGACTACATTGGCTATTTCATGCTCGACGGGCTCGAGGAAGGGCCGACGCTTCATAAACTTCTGGCCGCGCTCGCTCAAGTCGAAATCGATATCGAGACGGCCGACGGCGTCATCCACACCCAAAAAGGCGATTTCGGCCACGAAACAAATCCCGATGATTACTTGGTCTCCAAACTTCTCAGCGAAATCCGCCGCCGCACCCAGTCCGCGCCGACGACCCCGCCGCAGCGGCCTTCGGCCGGCGGCCTTCTCGGCCGGATCCGTGACGCCGGAACGCGTTTCCCGGGATCCTATTACCGCTACGTCGGCCTGAACGGCTTGTTAAGCTTTGCGGACGAAGGGCTTTCCGTAGCTTTCGCGATTTACGGAATCGCGCAGTTCGGGTTGGCGTGGGGGCTGTTGGCCCAGGCGCTTTACATTTTGGCGAAGGCGCCGGGTTCCGAAATGGCCGCGCGCCTCAATCACGGCCTTGATTCGATCAAAATCTTCGAGCTCACGACGAAGGTCAAAATCGGATTGATGCTCGTGCTTCCGGTGCTGGCTTGGACGCTGCCGTTCGGCTGGTTCCTGGCCGCTTTCTTGGCCTTGCAAACCGTACGCGGCCTGGTCAACGGCGCTTCACGCAACATGGCCGAGCCGGAGATGCTGCCGAACCTGGTCGGCCAAAAAAAATCGGATCTGGAAGTGGCCGGCCTTATGTCGGACACATTTATCGAAGGCTGCGCGATGACGGCGGCTTTTCTTTACCCGTGGATGCAGGGCCGACTCGACCATCTGTTTGGGCCGACGCTGGGCCCTGGCATTCTGGTGGCGATTCTCGGCGCATTGACCGTCCCGAACCTGCTCTTGCTCAAGACAATCAAATACGCGCAGCCGTCGGCGTCAAACGTCGTTCCGCAAAAGGCAGGAGCGTTGGGAAGTGGCGTCGAGAGGCTGGATTGGCGCGATTACGTCCCCTATGTGGCAGCACATTTCGTGCATTCCGCACTTTACGGGGTGCTGGCTGCGGTCTTGGCTAAGTTCGTTTTTGGAGCGCCGCTGATCGCTGGAACGATGATAGGCTCCTATGACGCCGGGGCCTTGCTGGTGGGATTGATCGGCGGAAGCGCGGCACTTGCCGCCTCGGCGAAGGCCGGAAATGGCGAAAGGTCATTTGTCTCTAGCCTGCTATCTCCGAAGTCCTGGTTCGGTCTGACCATATTGGCCACGACGGCGTTCTTGTTATCGAGCATGGCCCACTTGCCGCTCTTGAGTTTTGTTTCGGTCGCAGCCCTTGGCGCCTTGATCCTCGTCACTAAACGGGTATGGATGGCGTCGTATCAAAGCCGCCTAGTCCAGCAAGCCCACGGCCGGATGGCTTCCGCCGTCAATTCCATCGGCGTAATGGCGGCGTTGCTGCTGGTGTTCCTGCCGATCGCGGCGAGCTCCGTCATCGCCGGAACCGCCGACCTCATTCGGCCCGTGCTGTGGGGAATCAGCGGAACGACGATTGCCGGAATGGTTGCCGGTTGGTTCTTAAGCCGCAACCCGCCCAAAAACGATTAGCGCAGCGCTTCGTTGAGGACGCGGCTGGGACTGTTGACGGGAAATTGAAGCCCGAGGATATGCCCGAGAGTCGGAGCCAGATCCTCGGCCAACGCGGGTTGATCGTATTGGCCGGATCGGATGCCCAATCCCATGAAAACAAGCGGAACGCGTGCGTCGTAGTCGTAAGGAGTGCCGTGGCTGGTGCTGTACCCCGGGCTATCATCGGAGAACAAGACGCTTTCTTTGAGCACGACCATCAAATCTCCGGATCTTTCCAAGTGGTAACTGCGCCTTACCATGTTCGCGAGTGGGTCGCCAGCAGGATCTTTTCCAAATAGGTCATCGGGCGAAAACACCCGGGCGACTGCGGGATTACGGATTAAAATTCGGGCCGCCGTATGCCGAACGCGGGCCGCGTCGACGCCGAGTTCCTTGGCCATCGGCAGGTTGAGATAAACGTTCGGTAAGTTGACGTTCACCACCCAGGTTTTGCCCTTTTGTGGAGCGCCAAGCTCTTTGCTCAAATCCGTTTCGACCGCGGCCAGGAATGAGGCGCCGTTCAAGCGCACGGCCCCCATTTTTTTGCCCGCGTCGCTCTCCGGAGAGGGTAATACCCCGTGATCCGCGGACAAGGCGAAAGTGTAATTTCCGCGCCCGAACCGTTGGTCCAAGTCGTCCAAGAAATAGCCCAATTCCCGGTCTAAAGCGAGCAATTGATTGTGCATTTCCAGGCTGTCGGGTCCTTTTTGGTGACCGATGACATCAGTCGCCGAGAGGCTTACGGTCAAGAGGTCGGGTGCGTCGTGTTTGCCGAGATTTTCCTCCTCGAGCGCGCGCCGAGCTAAAGCCAATGTCAAAACGTCGAAAAGCGGGGTGCGGCGCAGGTCTTTGCGTTGATCCGCTGGGTTGCCGAGCGCGGCGTCCCATTTCTTCACCCAATCCGGCACGGAGGGGTAATAGGCGCTGCTAGCGAATTCGCCGGTGGACGTCTCATACCACAGCACTAAATCGGGTTTGTGGCCGCCCATCAAGATCGCGGCGCGGTCCTTCCCGGAGATGGAGATGACTTTGGAGCCCGGCGAGGCGGCCTTCAACACGTCGCCCAAGCTCGGGCACAATTCTCTTTTCGGACTTTTCCCGAGTTCGGTATCGTCTACGGAGTAGATTTCCTTGCCCGTCGTTCGATCCCACCAATCGTTGGCGACGATGCCGTGCTGCGCCGGGAAGCAGCCTGTGAGCAGGGCCGCGTGGCCCGGGGCCGTCTCGGTGGGGACATGTCCATGCCGAGCTTGCGTGAATATCGCGCCTTCGGAATTCAAGCGGGCCAGTCCACCGATGTATTCGCGGGAGAAACGTTGCAGGTAGTCTGCCCGCATTTGGTCGACTGCTACGACGATCGTCATTTTAGGCGCCGCGGCGCCGGCCGAAATCGAAAAGGCGGCGACAAGGCTGAAAACGGCCGAAGTTCGGATAAAAAAACGGTCGACGGTCATTGAATCTTCCCCCTTGGAGTGCGAGCGTGCATTTTAGCAACAAAGATGAAGCCGCCGCCCTACGTGCGGGGCGGCGGGTACGGGACGGCTTACTCTTTATCGCAGACGGCGGAATCAGCGCGAACGTCCAGTATTTGATGGATAGGCGCGTTGTGGTCCGAGGGCACTTCTGAGCTGCCCACGCTGATCGTCGTGCTCATCGGATGAACGCCGTCCGAATTCCAAAAGGCCTTAAAGTGGGTGACGTAGTTATCCGCTTCGCCGGGTTTGGGGGCGCCTTTGGCGGTCTCGATCTCGGCGACGCCCATATAAGGCAGTACCTTGGGACAACGCTGTGCGACGGCGGCCAAGACCTGCGAGCGCAGTTTTACGGGCAGCGCCGACTTGGGACCGAAAGAACGCGTCACGGCATCGTCCGATAGGGCGACGACGACATTCATGTTCGTACGGCAGGTGGCCGCTACCTGGCGGGCTTCGGCTAGACACTGTTCCAGGGACGCGGTTTCGGCGGATGCGGAAACTGCGGCGGATATTATCACGACGACGATCATGGTGCGCATATCTGTTTCACCTCGCTTTGATTTACGGTCAAGTCATTGTACGCCCGCATGATTTGAATCGGGTGCCGACGGGGTAAAGACTGCGTGACGATGGGATGCGTGCCGCCCGTCAATTGATCTGGGGGGCCGGAAAAGCTATCCTAGCCCTTCGATGGCGACCGAGACGCTGGTTCACCCACAAATCAAGAAGGTTCTCCTGACTGAGGACGCCTTGCGCGCCCGCGTGAAAGAGTTGGGCGCCCAAATCACCCGCGACTATGCCGGGCGTCGGCTGACGGTTGTGGGGATCATGAAGGGAAGCCTGATTTTCATGGCCGATCTGCTCCGGGCGATCGGTCCGGAAGTCGATGTTGTGGTGGATTTTATGGCAGTTTCTTCGTATGCCGGCGCCGCATCAACCGGAACCGTCCGGGTGCTCCTGGATTTGCGTGCGGACCCTTCGGGGTCGCATATTTTAGTGGTAGAAGATATCGTGGACACGGGGCTGACCCTGACGTCGATCACCGAAACGTTGCGCGCGCACAAGCCGGCGTCCCTTGAAGTGTGTACGCTTTTAGACAAGCCGGAATGTCGAAAAACCCCGTTTTCCCCAAAGTATGCGGGTTTTAAAATCCCGAACGAGTTTGTCGTCGGCTTTGGACTCGATTATGAGGAGCGCTTTCGCCAGCTGCCGTATGTAGGAGTCATGAGGACCACCTGATGGACAACAAGAATATTAAGCAACTCGCGATGTGGGGATTCGGATTTTTAATGCTGCTGATGCTGTTCAACAGCGTGAAAAGCACGGTTCCCGTGGAAAAGGAAATCCCCTACTCCGAGTTCAAAAATCAGCTTCGCGGCGGCACCATCACCGAGGTGCGCGTTCGTCCGGACCTGATTCGCGGCTCTTATCACGACGAAAAGGGCGGGGTGCAGTCGTTTCGCACCTTACCGCTGAATGATCCGAACCTGGTCTCCGAGCTGCAGGATCATAAGGTGTCCAATTTTCAAGGCGAGCCGGATCGCTCTTGGATGTCGAGCGTGTTGCTGAACGTGGGCGGCCTGCTGCTGTTTTTCGTTTTGTGGTGGTTTTTCGTGCTCCGACAAGTCCAGGTCGGCGGCAAGCAGGCGCTGTCGTTCGGCCGTTCGAAGGCGAAAATGGTCGACGAGAAGAAGAAAAAGACCACTTTCGCCGATGTTGCCGGCTGCGACGAATCAAAGGAAGAGCTGGGCGAAGTCGTCGAATTCCTTAAGCACCCCGAGAAATTCCAGAAACTCGGCGGTAAAATGCCCCGCGGAGTGCTCCTGTTCGGGCCCCCCGGCACGGGCAAGACCTTGCTCGCCCGCGCGGTCGCCGGCGAGGCGGGCGTTCCGTTTTTCTCCGCGTCGGCATCCGAGTTCGTTGAAATGTTCGTCGGTGTCGGCGCCAGTCGCGTGCGGGACCTGTTCGAACAAGCCAAGAAGGCCGCTCCGGCAGTTATTTTCATCGACGAGCTGGACGCCGTCGGCCGGCATCGTTTCGCCGGAATCGGCGGCGGCCACGACGAGCGCGAGCAGACTTTAAACCAGCTGCTCATCGAGCTGGATGGATTTGAGCAGAATCAGGGCATCATCCTCATCGCAGCGACGAACCGGCCCGATGTGATCGATCCGGCGCTGTTGCGGCCCGGACGATTCGACCGGCAAGTGATGATCCCAGTCCCCGACCTGAAGGGCCGCGAGGCCATCTTGCGGGTGCACTCGAAGACGGTGACGATGGCGCCCGACGCGGACTTGTCCATCGTCGCGCGGCGCACCCCTGGATTTGCGGGCGCGGACCTGGCCAACGTGGTCAATGAAGCGGCCTTGCTCGCCGCGCGCAAGGGCAAAGAAGGTGTCGAACTGGCCGATCTTGAAGAAGCCATCGAGCGCGTGATGGCCGGTCCGCAGAAACGGTCAAGCCTAATGTCCGAGAAGGAAAAGAAAATCGTCGCCTATCACGAATCCGGCCACACGCTGGTGGCAAAGCTAATGCCCGGGGCAGATCCCGTGCACAAGGTCTCGATCATTTCGCGCGGTATGGCTCTCGGGTACACGTTGCAATTGCCCATCGACGATAAGTACCTGACTTCGCGCCAGGACATCCTGAATCGGTTGGCGATCCTGCTTGGCGGCCGCGCGGCCGAGGAGATCAACTTCGCCGAGATCACGACCGGAGCCGCCGACGATTTATCGAAGGCCACGGCGTACGCGACGCGCATGGTGACCGAGTTCGGAATGAGCGACAAGATCGGCCCATTGTCCCTGAGAAAACCGGACCAGGAAATGTTCCTGGGGCGAGACATGAACAAGGGCGTGGGCTACTCCGAGCGCACTGCTCAGCTAATCGACGAGGAAGTCAAGCGCATTGTGACCGATGCTCAGACGAAGGCGCGTGAAATCCTGAACGCCAACCGCAAAATGCTCGATGACTTGGCCCAAAAATTATTCGACCGCGAAGTGCTCAATGGTGAAGACATCGATGCCATCCTCCAGGCTGCCCGCGCCTAAGAGCCTCTCTCATAACTACAAGGCCCCTCGGCCGAACGCCTTTGACTTACGGCTAGGCGCGACGAGCGAGCATGCCGGTAGGCCTGTGAGCGAGGAGCAACAACGCCGTAAGTCAAAGGCGTTCGACCCTTCCAATAAAAAAAAGGGAAGGGAGACCCGCTCCCGGCCGAGTTCTTCGTCACTCGTCGCTCACATAGCTACCGCTATGCTCGCTCCTCGTTCCTCGAAATCGACTCTGGAGCGGGTCTCCGAGGGGTCTTGTAGTTATGAGAGAGGCTCTAAGCGCGCGAGCGCGACTGCGCTCCCGAGCTTCCGCGCGCCGAAGTTGATGGGGATCGTCAACGTCACGCCGGACTCGTTTCACGCGCCCAGTCGCGCCGTCTCTAAAGAATCCGCGATCGAACTGGCTGGACGTTTAATTGAGGAGGGCGCCGATATTTTGGACATCGGCGGCCAGTCCACGCGCCCCGGCTCGGCTCCAGTTTCGTTTGACGAGGAACGCGCGCGCGTCATTCCCGTGATCAAGGCATTGGCCAAGTCCGTCAAAGTCCCGATCTCGGTGGACACCGACAAGGCGATGGTCGCGGCTGAGGCGCTCGACGCCGGCGCGCGCATCATCAATGACGTAACCGCGTTGCGGGCCGATCCCGGCATGTCCCGCGTGGCGGTTCGCGCCGAACGCGTGGTGCTCATGCACATGCTCGGCGACAGTCCTGCGAAGATGCAGAACGATCCGCGCTACGCCGACGTCGTGGCCGATGTCTCGCAATTTCTTGCCGCGCGTCTCGCCGCTTTTGCGGACGCGGGCGGCGATCCTCGGCGAGTCTGGATCGATCCGGGCATCGGATTTGGGAAAACCCTGGATCACAATCTCGCGCTGATAAAGCATGTTCGCGATTTTATCCGCATCGCCCCCGTCCTGCTCGGAGTGTCGCGCAAGTCGTTCTTCGGGAAAATTCGCCCCGACGGCGGCACTGATGAGCGTTTGCCGGGGTCGCTTTCGGTCGCCGTTTGGGCCGGATTTGCGGGAGTGGACGTCTTGCGCGTTCACGACGTCGCCGCGACCAAACGCGCGCTCGAGGCGTTGACGGCCGTAGCAGGGGTCGCATGAGCGAGAGCCTGTTCGGCACCGACGGCGTGCGCGGAATTCCCGGGCAAGAACCCTTGTCTGCGCGCACGGTTACGGCCATCGCGTTCCATGCCGCCAGAGCGCTGATGCGTCACGCCGGAGTGCGCTCCAACGGAGTTCGCCCGCGCATTGCGTTGGGGCGGGACACGCGCGGATCGGGCCCGGCGCTGGCCAAGCGATTGGCCGGAGGGTTTTCGGCTGCGGGTGTCGAAACCCTCGATTTGGGCGTGATTCCCACGCCTGGGGTCTCCTATTTGGTTCCTCGCGTCGGGGCGTTCGCCGGGGTCGTCGTCTCGGCCAGCCATAACCCCGCACAGTACAACGGCATCAAATTTTTCGACGCGTTCGGTTACAAGATGGGGTCGGAGATGGAAAGCGAAGTGGAGCGTGCCGTCGTATCGGCGCGACCCGTCCGCGCGGCGCACGGCGCCGCGCGACTAATAGATGGCCGCGGTCACGCGGCAATGTACCGTGACTTTTTGCGCAGTGCGTTTCCAGCGATGTTGGACCTATCCGGTGTTCGCCTGGTCGTCGACTGCGCCCATGGGGCGGCGGCGCAATTTGCGCCAGCACTTTTCACCGGCCTCGGCGCGGACGTGACCTTGATCGGGGCCAAACCCAACGGGCGCAATATCAATGCCGGATGCGGAGCGACGGCGACGGAAACCATGGCTCGCGCGGTGCGCAACAAGCGCGCCCATGCGGGCGTGGCGTTTGACGGCGACGCCGATCGCGCGCTGGTCTGCGACGAACAGGGCGCCCTGCTCGACGGCGACGCGGTGATCGGCGCCGCGGCGACTAGGTTGCTCGCACGCGGCGGCTTACGGGGCGGGAAGGTCGCGCTGACGGTGATGTCGAATTACGGCCTTATTCAGTACCTGAATGCCAAAGGCGTTCAGGTCGTGATCACACCCGTCGGCGATCGGCACGTTACAGAGGCCATCGAGCGCGACGGCCTGAGCCTTGGCGGGGAAAACTCCGGGCATGTGGTATTCCGCGATTTTGCTCCGACCGGTGATGGAATGCTCACCGCGCTGCAGACATTGGCGGCTTGGCGCGAATCGGGCCGGCCGATGAGCGCGCTGCGCCGCTTGTACGCGCCAACCCCGCAAACGCTTCTGGCGTTGCGCGTGAGTGCCAAACCCGCGCTGGACAGCCTGATAAAAACGCGATCGGAGATCTCGCGCGCCGAGGGCTTGCTTCAGGGTCGCGGCCGCGTGCTGGTACGTTATTCGGGAACGGAACCGGCTTTACGGGTGCTTGTTGAGGGGCCCGACACGGCGGAGAACGCGCTTATCGCAGCACGGATCGGCCGCGTCTATTTTTCGGAGACGGGAATGTCGGAGGAGGCTCACTCATGAAGGAACAGCGCATCAAGCTCGGCGTGAACATCGATCACATCGCCACTTTGCGGCAGGCGCGTCAGGATATCGATCCCGATCCCGTCGCGGCAGCCCAAGTCGCCCGACAGTCGGGAGCGGACATGATCGTCTGCCATTTGCGGCGCGATCGCCGCCATATTCAGGACGAGGATTTGTCGAAACTTTGCCACCTAAAGGGAGAGACCCACGTTGAACTGGCCGATGACCCGAAGATGGTTGCCGCGGTATTAAAGGCAAGACCGACGTCGGTCTGCCTGGTTCCCGAACGTCCGGGAGAAGTCTCGACGGAGGGCGGACTCGACGTAGTCCGCAATTTCAACAGTCTCAAGGCAACCGTCGCGCGCCTTAAGAAAGCTCAAGTCGAGGTCAGTCTGTTCATCGCCCCCGAGGCGCCCAATGTGCGCGCAGCCCGCAACCTGGGGGCCGACATCGTCGAGTTCAACACTAGCGACTACGCCTCCACCACCGCCAAGCCCGCCCAAAAAACGGAGCTCGAGCGCTTAGAATTAGCGGCGTATATGGCGTGGGAAATGGGACTCGTGGTGCACGCGGGACACGGTCTCGACTATCACAATGTGGCTCCCATCGCGCGCGTGCCGCACATGGCGGCGCTCAACATCGGGTTTTCGATCGTGGCCCGGTCCGTGTTCGTCGGCCTGAAAAGCGCAGTCTCCGAAATGCGGCGTTTGGTGGACTGACTTATGTGCGGCGTCGTCGGTTACGTCGGCCCTAAGCAGGCGGTGCCTTTGCTTATGGAGGGCCTGAAGCGACTGGAATACCGCGGCTACGATTCCGCGGGACTGGCCGCCGTCGTTGACGGCGCTATAGATCGGCGCCGCGCGCCCGGCAAGCTGTCGAACTTGGAGAAAGTCCTGGCCGGCAGTCCGCTGGCCGGGAATGTCGCTCTCGGCCACACGCGGTGGGCGACGCACGGCAAGCCGTCCGAAGAAAACGCCCACCCCCACACCGACCAAAGCGGCGAAGTCGCGGTGATCCATAACGGGATCATCGAAAATTACCTCGACATCAAGGACCGGCTGATAGCGGCCGGCGCGAAATTCCAGTCAGAAACCGACACCGAGGTTGTAGCACACCTAATCGCGGAAAAATTGAGGCAGCTCCAGCCGCCGGGGTCCGCGCCCAGGCCGGACCTGACCGAACCGCTGCTCTTTGAGGCGGTCCGCCGGGCTCTCGCCGAAGTTCGCGGCGCCTATGCCATCGCGGTGTTGTGGTCGAAGGCGCCTAACGTGATTATCGCGGCCAAGACCGCCTCGCCGCTCATCATCGGCCTGGGCGAGGGGGAAACCTTCCTCGCGTCCGACATCCCGGCATTTTTGGCGTACACGCGCAAAGCGGTCTTTCTCGAAGACGGCGAGATTGCGGTGTTGCGCAAAAGCGGAGCGACGTTCTTCGACCTCAAAGGCAAGAAACTCGAAAAAACCCCGACCACGATCTCCTGGGATCGAACGATGGCCGAGAAGGGCGGCTACCGCCACTTCATGCTCAAGGAGATCAACGAGCAGGCGATGTCATGCGAGGACACCATGCGCGGGCGCCTTTTCCCGCTCAAGGGAGTGCTCGAGCGCGACTGCGGCATGAACGCCGATATATTGAAAACCACTCGCGCGGTGCACATGATCGCCTGCGGGACCGCCTATCACGCCTGCATGGTCGGGCAATACTGGTTTGAGACGATGGTTGGCGTTCCCACACGGGTCGAGACGGCGTCAGAATTCCGCTATCGCGAAACCACGATCGGCCCGGGAGATTTGGTGATCGCCATCAGTCAATCCGGCGAGACCGCCGACACTCTGGCCGCGGTCAAAATCGCTAAAGACAAAGGCGCGAAGGTCCTCGCGATCTGCAACACCGTCGGCTCAGCGCTCACTCGCTCGGCCGACTGGACCTTGTACACTCATTGCGGTCCGGAGCTCGGCGTGGCTTCAACCAAGGCCTTTATCGGTCAGCTGACGTCGTTGGCTGTCCTCGTCCTTCATGCCGCGATCGGCCGCGGCGCGATGGACGAAACTAAGGGCCGCGCCTTTGTCGAGGAATTGGTCAAGGTGCCTGGCCTGATCCGTACGGCGCTTAAATTGGAGAAGGCCGTGCTGGCCATTGCGCGCAAATTCGCGAAGAAAGAACACTTTCTGTTCATCGGTCGCAACGTCAACTATCCGATCGCTCTTGAAGCGGCGCTCAAGCTCAAGGAGATTTCCTATATACATGCGGAAGGATACGCCGCCGGCGAGCTCAAGCACGGCCCTATCGCCCTGATCGACACCGAAATGCCCGTCGTCGTGATCGCCACGCAATCGCGTGTTCTCGATAAAACCCTGTCCAGTCTTGAGGAGGTGAAGGCCAGGGGTGCGCAGCTTATCGTCATTGCGACCGAAGGCGTGGGCGAATTCAAGGATGTGGAGAACGTGCTGCGGCTGCCGCCGGTCTCTGAGCTGCTATCCCCGATAGTCAACATTATTCCGCTGCAAATGCTCGCTTATCACATCGCTGACCTGCGCGGCTGCGACGTTGACCAGCCGCGCAATTTGGCTAAGAGCGTCACTGTCGAATAGGAGGAATCATGTCCGCCATTACCGCTCGCCTCGATCCGTGCGTCAACTGGATGAAGCTTCTTTCCCGGACCCACGGCCGTATTTTGTGGGCATTCCCCGTCCTCCTGATCGCCGGTTATATGTGGTCGGTGAATTGGGGCGACGCCTTCAGTGGAATCTCCCGGCAGAAGTCGGTCCGCGATGCCCACTCCCCTCTTTTGAGCGAAGCGCGGCGCCTGGGACTGACGTTCAATGACGTCCTCGCCCATCCCCAAATAGCGATCGGCAGGCCCGTCACCTGGTGCGTGTCGAGCAAGGACGGCCAGACCGGTTTTGTTGACGAAAAGGCGACGATGCCCGTCGTCTGGGCGTATCCTTCCGAAGACCTGCGAACCTTCCTCGGAACGCACGGATATTGTCAGAAAGAACTCTCGATCATTGAAGGCCTCGATCGCGGAGCCGTTTTGCTTCGTCCGATCGAAAAACTCTAATGGAGCTGGGAGTCGACATCGTCGAGATCTCCCGGGTCCGCGAATTCGCGCGGCGTACGCCGAGTTTCTTAACAAGGGTCTTCACTCCGAAAGAAATTGCCTATTGCCGAGCCAAGAAGGATCCTTGGCCCCATTTCGCCGTCCGTTTCGCCGCCAAGGAAGCGGTGTTTAAGGCCTTGGGCCGGGCCGACATCATCCTCAGAAACATTTCCGTCCACCGCGATGCGAAGGGCAAGCCCTCCGTCCTCATCGACGGCAAAACCGCGCGCAAGGTCAAGCTTACGCTCTCCCATAGCCGCGATCACGCGGTCGCCTTCGCTGTCCGCCTTCCTTAAAGAAGCGAAGGCCCGCGGCCAAAGGACCCGGTTTCGTCTGGGAACTTATAATTTGAGAAATGCCCCATCAGGCCTAAGGGCATTTGCGCCCACCGTTGGTAAGATCGGTGATAAAGAGATCTTCGGTCACATGAAAAAGATCGTCATGATCGGCTTATTGGTCGTTCCCGCCCGCTCAAGGGCGGCGTACGAGCACGTACGAGTGCGCGCGTTGACCGGCACCATGCCATTGACGCAGTCGCCTTTCGCCGCGACGAGCTTGAGGGTTCCTCCGCATGTCGCGGCCGTCCCCGCGCTCGTAATTTCCGATGGAGTCCGCACTTCAGAGGTAATCGAACTCCATCCGGCGGCTCGAGCGGTGGCTTCGCCGGCGGAGATGCCGGCCCCCGCCGACGGCGAACCCGCAGCGACGGTGATCGCCGCAATGGCCGAGCCAACACCGGTAGACCTCCTCTCCGACGCCGGGCCGACCGGGGCGGTTGTCCTCGACAGACTGAGAATTAGGATTCGCGTGCCTGACGTCGTTTTCGACGGGACAAGGCCCGACCAACGGTCGGAGGAGGCGCCGCCGTCTGTTCCCGATGTCCTTGCGTCTCAGTATGCCGCCCGGATTAACGCCGCCGTCGGCATCGCCGATAGCGACCTGCGCGATCGCGCGATCGAATTGATCGCCTTTGACACGAAAATGAAGCCGAGCGTCGCCGATATAGAACGGCTCATGTCGCTGGTATCGGACCGGGACGTGCTGTCGACTTTGCCGAGGCGATGGTGGCGCGAGATCGAGCCGGTCGGTATGGCCGCGGTGATCGCGAAGCGGGGGCGCGACGTCGCGACGATGACGATGCTCTTCAAACGCTGGATCAACGCGCATACCGATCGTTGGCAACTTTAGACTCGGATCATGGACGTGACGCCGCTGGCGCCCCTTTTCGCGGCGCTGCCTCCGGGAGCCGCGCGGGATCAAGCCATCGCTAGCTTTTCATATGAACTAACCCAGCTGGAGCCGATCGCGGACACCGCCGAGATTCTGAGTATGGCGAGCAGTTCGCTGCGGCGGCAATTGCGCAGCGAGGTCATCTGGAAGAAGTTGCGTTTCGCGGAGATCATCCAGTTCCTGTGTTCTTCTCTCGACGACAAATCCGGCGCCCGCCCGAAGTTCGCCCTGCTCGAGAGTTGGTTGCCGGTATATGCGAAGGCGGGCAAGGACGGGAAATGGCATAAACTGGTATTCGCGCTTTCAAAGCTTCCCTCGGGAATAGAGCGCGACCAATCCATTGACGAGGCGATTCTGTGGGGCTACGTTCCCGCGGATAACCTCGAATCATTGCTCATTCTCGTCGAGAACGTCGCGATGAAACACAGGATTCGGGCCGCCCTGAAGGCCGCTCCCAAGCCAGTTCCCGCGCCAGCGGGGGAGGTGGCCCTCAGAACCGCGCAAGCGCGGCAAATTTTCCAAGCCATATCGGGGCTGCCGTAACGATTTCGATTCCCGGAAATCGAACGCATTTGTCCCGGGGTCAGCGTGCACGTTATCCGCGCGGTCCTCGGAAAAATGCGCGACCGCGGATTGATCTGGTGCCCCAAACGGGGCCGCCAGGCCGAATGGGAAAAGATCTCCGCCCACTTGAGCCGCTAGGACGTTGATTTATACGTCTTCTCCTGTTAACCTATCGTCTATGAGCCGTACGCTAGTGCTCAATCGCAGTTTTCGGGCGGTCGCGGTCGCCGATTGGCGCCGCGCGGTCACGCTCGTTTATATGGGCATGGCCGAGGCGCTGGACGAGGATTTGACGCCGTATGATTTTCGCGCTTGGGTGGCGGCGTCCTCCAATTGGGTGATTGCCAACATGTCCATTGTGCGCTCGGTGAGCACGTCGATCGTGGTGCCCGAGGTCATCCGCCTAGTCAGTTATGATCGCATTCCTCAGAGGGAAGTGGCTTTTACCCGGCACAACGTTTTCGCGCGCGACCGACACCGTTGCTCGTACTGCGGCAAAAAGAAAAATACGGACGAACTCGATATCGACCACGTCCTACCGCGCTCCCGTGGCGGGCCCCATGAATGGGGAAACGTGGTGACGTCCTGCCGGCCGTGCAACCTGCGAAAGGCAGACAAGCTCCCCGACGAGGCCGGCATGCCGTTACGCGTGCGCCCGGAAAAGCCGCGGTGGACGCTGATGGGATGCCTGATCCCCCATCCGCGATCGGCGATGCCCGCCAGCTGGAAGCGCCTTCTCGCCGAAGCCTAAACCCCCCTAGGCCTCGAAGCGCTATAATCGGGGCATGAAGGCCCTGACCAAATCGGAACTGCGCGAGGGATTGGTCGCGCGTCGTCCCGAGGACCACAAAGGCGTTTACGGGCATGCGCTGATCATCGCCGGTTCGCGCGGGATGCCGGGGGCGGCGATCTTGGCGGCGCGGGCCGCGCTGCGCTCGGGGGCGGGGCTCGTCACCGTCGCAATCCCTGTCGGAACTGCACCGGTTGTTGCCGGCGCAGTTCCTGCGGCGATGATCCTGGCCCTGCCGGAAAACGGCTCCGGTGTGTTTCTGCCGAGTGGCATCGTCAAGCTCAAAACCTACGCCAAAGAGCGGCGCGTGACCGCTTGCGCCTTGGGTCCAGGAATTACGACGCATCCCGATGCCGCGAGGTTCGTTTTTCAAGTCTTAGCAGGAGTGCCTGTGGCAACCCTGATCGACGCCGACGCCTTGAACGCGCTGGCCTCCCAAGGATTTACCGAAGTCGCGCGCACGCTCAAGGCGCGACGCTCGCCGTGCATCGTTACGCCCCACCCGGGAGAGATTGCGCGGCTACTCAAGATCGAGAAACCGACCTCTGAGTCTGATCGCGTCAGCGCGGTCGAACGATTGGCGCGCGAAGGCGGCGTGGTCGCGCTGCTCAAGGGTCGGCGCACGTTGATTTCGACGGGAACGCGCACGGTCGTCAATCCTACGGGCGGGCCGGGACTGGCCAAGGGCGGTTCCGGGGACGCGCTGACGGGTCTGATCACGGGTCTCTGGGCGCAGGCGTTGGCTTCGGGCCGTGTCACGGGGGATATCGGTTTTAAATGCGCGGCGCTCGGCGCTTGGCTGCACGGCACGGCGGGCGACGCCGCCGAGTCCGAACTCACGGCGTGGGCCACGACGGCGACGGATTTGATCGAGTTCCTGTCGCACGCGTTCAAGGCGTTGTGAAGCTCGCCACGTCCGTCGCCGACCAGACGATTCATGTAGGGGAACTCATCGGCCGCTCGTTGGCTCCCGGCGACGTCGTCTTGCTTCACGGCGACCTGGGGGCGGGCAAAACGACGCTTGTGCGTGGCATCGCGAGGTCTCTCGGTTACCGCGGGCGAGTCTCCAGCCCGACGTTCGCGCTGGCGCACATCTATCGCGGCAAGAAAATGACGCTCCATCATTTGGATCTTTACCGACTGCAAGGCGCGGATACATCGGAGTTGGGTATCGAAGAGCTGTTGCAAGACCCTCATGGCGTGGTCGTCGTCGAGTGGCCCGATATCGCGAGTCGGTGGCCACGCCGCCGGATCGAAGTCCGGTTGGCCCATGCGACACGCGGCCGCTCGATCACCGTCGTCGATCGTCGTCGCGGCAGGCCCTCGTGATCCGAACCGAACCCGTGGTGATCGCCGTCGACACGACCGGGGACGTGCTCAGTGTCGCCGTGAGCGCGCGGGGGAAAATCTATCGAGTACGTCGGCGAAGTTCGCGGCCGCATGACGAAATGCTGCTTCCCGCGGTCGAACGCGCTATGGCCAAAGCTAAAGTCGCCTGGAAAGACTTGGATGCCGTTGCCGCGGCGGCAGGGCCTGGAAAGTTCACCGGTATCCGCATCGGACTTTCATTCGCGGCGGTCGTCGGTTTCCAGCGAAAAATTCCGGCGTTGGCGCTGTCGCGGCTCGAAGCTGCGGCGGAGGCTTGGCCCCAGGGTCGCATCCTCGCCGCATTGACCGGGTGGAAAAATGAGGTGTATCATCAACGTTTTCGCCGGACGACGCGAGGGCTTGTGTCGCTTGGCTCCGCGTCTTGGACGGCGGCCGAGGACTGGCCCGCGGTACGCGCCGCTGCCGAGAGTCAAGGCTGGGTTGTCGCCGACGGCGTCGTTTCGGCGGTGCAGGTGCTCAAAACGGCACAGCGGCGCTTGGCGGCGAAGAAATTTCCTCCGTTTGAGCCTTTTTACCTCAAGCCGGCCGGTTATGAAAAGTCCCGTCATTAGGCCGGCGCAAAGGTTCGATGTTGAGGAGATCGTCAAAATCGGGGAGCGTCCGTTTGCCGCGCATTGGTCGCGGCAGGCCTATGCGGACGAAATTTCCCGCCGCGATTCCATTTTTCTCGTCGCCGACGACGGGGGAACCCGCGGATATCTCGTCGCACGCTGCGATCATGATCGCCTCGACTTGCTCGATATCGCCGCGGGGGAGGACGGCAGGGGCATCGGCCGCGCCCTGTGGACGGCATTGATCGCCGCCGCGCGGTCGCGCGGTGCCGCGACGATCGCTTTGGAGGTGTCGGACGCCAACACGCGGGCGAAGCTGTTTTATGCCCGGGCCGGAGCGAAGGTTGTCGGTCGGCGGCCGAAGTTCTACAATGACGGTTCTGACGCCATCCTGATGGATTACCCACTTTCGTGATTCCTACCCTGCTTCTCGCGCTCAGTTTTACCATCGCGCACGCCGCGCCGTCCTCAGGATCGCCTGAGTCGCGCCAGGCGCAGGCGGAGTATTTGCGTGGGACGTTGCTCGAGCGTCGCGGCGCGTACGCTGACGCCCTGAAGTCCTACGAGAATGCGATGGCGCTTGATCCGGCCGCCGCGTTCATCGCCGGCGAGGCGGCAGAACTCTCTTTGGAGCTCGAGGACTACGAGCGCGCCGAGAAATGGGCCCGAAAACGACTGGAATTGGCGCCTCGAGATGCTCGGTCGCGCGTGATTTTAGGGCGCGTTCTGTGGACGCGCGGCGACTTCGTCGGGGCTCGGGGTGAATTCGAGAAGGCGCTGGAAGCCGATCCCGCTTCGGCCGAGAACCTCTTTGCGCTGACGGAACTGGTCGCCGTTCGCGACCCGAAGGGAGCGCGCAAGCTGCTCGAGCAGTTCTTGTTCCGCAACCCCGAGCATGCCGCCCGCGCCCTTTTCGAGTTGGCGCGCTTAGATGCGCAAGAAGAACGCTTCATGGCGGCCGTCGAAAAACTCGAACGCGCGATCGCCCTCGACGATTCGGAGTCCGGGCCTGCGCGCCGCATGTTGGCGCAGGTGTACGAGGTCACTCACGCGACGGCGGCCGCGGTGGAAGAATATCAGCGGCTCTTGGTCGCGGAGCCCAATGACACGGAGCTCTGGAGTCACGTCGGGGAACTGCAGGCGGCGGCCGGAACGTTGGAGGAGGCCCGAGACACTTTTACGCGTCTAAAACAAAAATATCCCAACGACCCCGCGGCCTGCGCATGGCTGGCGGCCGACGCGGAGCGCTCCGGCGATTTCGCGCGCGCCGCGCGCGCCCTTCAAGATAGCTCGGCCCTCAAAGACGACCCCACGCTTAATTTGCGGCTGGGTTATTATCAATTGCAGGCGGGCGGCATCAAGGAAGCGATGATGGTCTTACGCGCGGCGCGCCAGCGTTGGCCGAAAGACGACCGTATCGCTTACTACTTGGCGTTGGGCAACGACGACCAAGGAGATCACGCCAGCGCGGTGAAGCTGCTTGGCGAGGTCGTGAGCGTGAAACCCGAGGACCGAGAGGCGCGGTGGCAGCTGGCGACGATCTTGGAGAAAATGAACAAAATGCCGGAGGCCGAGATTGAGTTCCGTCGACTGATCGCCGACAAGTCCGACGACGCTCCCGCGCTGAACTACCTCGGGTACTCGCTGGCCGATCGCGGGCAGAAGCTCGACGACGCTCTGGCCCTTATCAAGCGGGCACTCGTCATTGAGCCGGGCAATCCTGCTTATCGGGACTCCCTAGGCTGGATTTTTTTCAAATTGGGACGCTCGACCGAGGCGGCGCGGGAATTAGCGATCGCGGCCCGCGCCTTGCCGGAGGACGAATCAGTCTGGGACCATTTAGGTGATGCGCGTAGCGCATCGGGCCGGGAGGAAGGCGCGTGGCGTGCCTGGCGGTTGTCGCAGATTTCTGGCGGAACGAAATCCGGCGCCAAGGCCGATGCCCTACAAAAAGTATTGACGCCTGAAGGCGCCGGCGAGCTGTGGCGTTCCCACTTGGAGGCCGTCCATGGTGGACTCAAGAAGCTCAACGCGGTGTGCGAAGTTAAAGGGCATTTCGGCAGTCGCAGCGTGGTTGCCCAAGCGCTGCTGAGCTTTCGTGCGCCAAAAGAATTGACCTTGGAAATCTTAGGCCCGATGTTTTCCCCGGTTGCGCGAGCGCGCGTAGACGAGCGGGGATTCACGATGGACCATCTAAATTTCGACGGTGTAGCCGTCGAGCAGCTCGGAGCCGCAGCCGAGGAATTTCTTTCCGCCGTGGCCTCCTGGTACGCGGGAGAACCGTTCCTGCCCGGGCCCGCGAAATTTGAGAGCGGGTGGGGCCGTCGCAATTTGGTACGAACGTCCTGGCGCGTCGAATTAGATGACACGGGACTGGCACGGACGCTGTCTCGGCCTGGCGGCACTGAAATGGCATTGTCGGAGTATGAGAAATTGGGGACTCGACGGTACCCGAAAACGTTCTCTATCCATGGCCGATTTTGGGAGCTGTCCCTGTCTTGCCCCCAGCCGAAGTTCGAGGCGGTCCCCGAACCCACCTTGCCGGAGGCGCCATGAAGTTCCAGTGCCCGGCCAAGGTAAATCTATTCTTGGAAGTGACGGGGCGGCGCAAAAGCGGCTATCACACGTTGGCGACACTATTCGCAAAAATTAATATTTATGACGTTTTGGATATGGAATTCGCCAATGGCGGCAAACCCACTTTAGAGATCGTCGATGAGTTGGGAACTGGACACTTGTCGCCCGGCCCCGATAACTTGGTAATGCGTGCCGCAACGGCTTTTTACAAGACCTTTCGCATTGGCGTCGGCGTCAAAATCACTTTGACTAAGAGGATTCCGATGGGAGCGGGGCTCGGCGGCGGTTCTTCAGATGCGGCGGGAACCTTGCTGGGGTTGGCGAAGATTTTTGGAATTGAATTGAACGCCGCCAAAAAGAAAAAATTGCATGATATTGCGCTGAAATTGGGCGCAGATGTCCCTTTTTTTCTTAACGACGCCGATTTTTGCCGTGCGGGCGGAATAGGAGACCGCCTCAGGCGCATGGAATTCGCTAAATCCCTTCCCTACATGATCGTCGCCTGGCCGGGTTTCGGTATCCCGACGGGACCCGTCTATAAAGCGCTGCCACTTCAGCGGCGTCCCGATACGTTGACGAGGTTGTCCCAACTTGGTAAACTGATGCGAAGTTTGAAACGTGGTCGCCCCGTCGAGGAGTGGGGGGGGCTGCTATTCAACCGCCTGGAGCAGGCGGATTTGCCGGTGATGACGGAGGTCGCGCAAGCCCGCCGCATTCTTCAAGCCGCAGGAGCAAAGGGCGTTCGTATGTCGGGTTCTGGTTCGTCGGTGTTCGGGTTCGTGTCATCCCACGTCGAGGGTGAAAGTGTCCTTAAACGGCTCCAAGCTTACCCCTGGAAGGTCTATTTGACCAGCTGTCACGGTTAACCCTTTTGGAGATCACCGAGATCCGCATCCACTTACGCAACGAAGACAAGCTCAAGGCCTTCGCGACGGTGACGTTCGACCAATGTTTTGTCGTTCGCAACATGAAATTGATTGAAGGCGAAAAAGGTTTGATCCTCTGCATGCCATCTCGCAAAATGTCCGACGGCTCCTTCAAGGATGTCGCGCATCCCATTTCCGCTGAGTTCCGGTCGTCTCTGGAGAAAAAGGTCTTCGAGCGCTACGAGTTAGAGCGCCAAAAGACCGCGGCCGGATCCGGCGCCGGCTCCCGGGTGGTGTAACGGTAACACAGCGGACTTTGAATCCGTTATTCCTGGTTCGAGTCCAGGCCTGGGAAAGATTCGAGTAGAGACAAACATGAGCCAACTGAAAAAAGGACAAGGGCAATTGGCCGCGCTAATCCTGGCCGCGGGTCAGGGGACGCGCATGGAGTCGTCTATCCCCAAGGTCCTGCATCATGTCGGCGGCCGTCCGATGCTTTTCTACATTTTACGCATCGCCAACGCGCTGAAACCGGGAGCCATCGGCGTGGTCGTCGGTCACGAGGCCGACGAGGTGAAGAAGCAGACGATCCAAATGGCCAAGTCCGTGGGTTTTAGCCGGCCGATCCAGTTCATCGTCCAAAAGAAGCCTCTAGGGTCAGGCAACGCCGTTCTCGAGTCGCTTCCGTTTCTTAAAAAGTTCAAATCCGCGATTGTAATGTGCGGAGACACCCCCCTGCTGACATACGAGTCCATCTATAACCTCACCTTAACCCATGATCAGTTGAAAGGACAGGCGACTTTGCTGACCGCGCGCGTCGCCAATCCGAAGGGTTATGGGCGCATCATCCGCGGCGCTCTCGGCGAGGTCCAACGTATCGTCGAGGAGTCCGTCGCAAATTCCAAGGAGCTCGCAATCAGCGAGGTCAACTCGGGTGCCTATATGTTCGAGCTCGAGGCATTGATGCAGGGCTTGAAGGAAATCGGCGCGAAGGGACCGAAAAAAGAGCAGTTCCTCACCGACGTGATGGAGGTCATCCGGGCGAAGGGCGGGCGCATCCACGCCTACGCGACCTCCAACCCCGAGGAAATCCAAGGGGTCAACAACCGTTTCCAGCTTTCTATCGCCGAGCGCGTCTTAAACAAGCGCATGCTCGAGCGCCTGATGCTCTCCGGGGTGACAATCCGCGACCCCCAGTCGACCCACGTCGATGCCGACGTCGAGATCGGCCAGGATACCGTTATTTATCCGGGCACGATCTTGCGCGGCAGGACCAAGATCGGCGCGATGTGCCGGATCGGGCCGTTCACGCACGTCGAGGACACCATCATCGGCAACGAATGCGAGATCCGGTTCTCCTATGTGCTGAGCTCGAGATTGCTTGAAAAAACCTCGGTGGGCCCGTTCGCCCACATTCGTCCGGATTCCACTATCGGTCCGCGCGCGCGGATCGGCAATTTCACCGAGGTCAAGTCGTCACGCATTGGCTTTGGCTCGAAGGTTAATCATCTCTCCTACATCGGCGACGCCGACATCGCCGAGGACGTCAACATCGGCGCGGGCACGATCACCTGTAATTACGATGGCAAGGAAAAGCATCGGACCGTGATTCGCGCGAAGGCTTTCGTGGGGTCCAACGTTAATTTGATCGCGCCGGTTAAGATCGGGCGAGGCGCCAAAATCGCGGCGGGATCGACGGTGACGGAGGACGTACCGGACGGTTCGCTGGCGATCGCGCGCGCGCGGCAAGTGAACAAGCTCTAATATGGCCATCAAATCCCTCGCCTTGGAGACGCGGATGCCCGCCCAAAAAAACGTCTTAAAATCGCTCCCGATGGAGGGGTTGAAAAATTTGAGCGGTATCCGGATCTTCTCCGGGAACGCGAACCGCCCGCTGGCCGAAGGGATTTGTAAATATCTCGGTGTTCCGCTGGGCGCTAGCCACGTCGGCCGCTTTGCCGACGGAGAAATCAACGTTCAAATCGAGGAAAACGTCCGCGGCGCCGACTGCTACGTGATTCAGCCGACCTGCCGGCCGACGAACGAAAATTTGATGGAGCTGCTGATCATGATCGACGCGCTGCGCCGCGCGTCGGCGGGACGTATCACTGCCGTGATACCTTACTTTGGATACGCGCGCGCCGATCGCAAGACCGCGCCGCGGGTTCCGATCAGCTCGAAACTGGTTGCGAATTTGATCGTGACGGCGGGCGCCCAGCGCGTGGTCACGATGGATCTCCACGCCGCCCAGATTCAGGGATTCTTCGACATTCCCGTCGACCATCTCTATGCGGCCCCGATCGTCCTTGACTACGTCAAACGCAAGAACCTTAAGAACCTGGTCATCGTCAGCCCTGATGTTGGTGGCACGGAGCGCGCGCGTGCTTTCGCCAAGCGCCTCAACGCCCAGCTCGTGATCATCGATAAGCGCCGGCCGCGGCCGAACGAGGCGTCGGTCTACAATATCATTGGAGACGTCAAGGGGAAGATTTGCCTGATCCTCGACGACATGGTGGATACCGGTGGCACGCTGGTCAAAGTCGCCGAAAAGATCCGCGAGAACGGGGCCACCCAGGTATACGCGGCCTGTGTCCACGGAGTCCTCTCCGGAGCCGCGCACGACTTGATCGCCAAGTCGTCGCTTGAGGAAATGATCCTCACCGATTCGATCCCGGTCCACGCGTTGGCCGGGGGGAAGCTGAAGGTTTTGTCGATCGCGCCGCTTTTGGGCGAAGCGATCGCGCGCAATCATCAGGGCAAGTCCATCAGTGCGTTGTTCGTCTGATTTATCTTAGGAGGAAGTAAGAGTTATGGAAATCACGTTGAATGTCGAAGTCCGCGCAGCGAAGGGCACCAAGAAAGAGCTTTCGTCGTTGCGCGCCGGTTCCCGGATTCCCGCCGTCGTGTACGGCGGCGAGACGGGCCCGCTGAACATTTCGTTGTCGGAGCGGGAATTGATGGACGCGCGCAAGAAGGGCGGGGCGAACGCGATCATCCATTTGAAGCACGCGAAGGGCCAGGAGACCGTCATGGTCAAAGAGCTCCAGCGCCATCCGGTCACCGATCGGCCGACTCACGCCGACTTCCAGCGCATCTCGCTGACGAAGAAGATCGACGCGCGCGTTCCGATACTCGTCGTCGGCATCGCGGCCGGTGTTAAGGACTTCGGCGGCATGTTGGCCTACGACCTGCGCGAACTACGCATCAAGGCGCTGCCCACGGCAATCCCTCAGAAGATCGACGTCGATGTGAGCAAACTCGGCCTGCACGAAGCGCTGCATGTGTCGGATCTGCAGCTTCCCGCGGGTGTCGAGGTCCTCGACGACCCGAAGCACGTCGTCGTCCACGTCACCGTCGCCAAGGAAGAGGTGGTCGAGCCCGTCGCCGCAGTGCCGGGTGCCGAAGTCGCGACCGCAGTCGAGCCCGAATCGTCCAACACCAAGGGCAAGAAGGACGACGACGGTAAACTGGTCAAGGAAACGGCAAAACCTGCCGCTCCCGCGGCTGGCGACAAGAAGGAGCCAGTTAAGAAAGAGCCGGCCAAGAAGGAAGGAAAGTAAGGCTTTCCTATTGTGGCGCTGCGACTCGTCATCGGCCTGGGCAATCCCGGTCCGGATTACGAACGGACTCGCCACAATATTGGATTTCGCCTCGTCGACCGTTTGGTCGACGAGGCGGACGTCTTTTGGAAGGATTTCAAAGGACTTGGCGTTATCGCCAAATGGGGCGATATTTGGATCGGCAAGCCGATGACTTTCATGAACGAATCGGGCCAATTTGTGCGCTCCTTCTCCGCCTACCACGACATTCCTCCCGGCGAAATGCTAATCGTTTATGATGAGCTGGCGCTGCCATTGGGGAAGGTTCGCTTGCGCATGAAGGGATCCGCGGGCGGCCAAAAAGGCATGCTTTCGACGCTTCAGCATCTCGGCACCGACGAGGTGCCGCGCCTGCGCCTTGGAATTGGCCCACAGCCCGAGAGAATGGACGCTGCCGAGTTCGTATTGGGTCGCTTCAAGTCGTCCGAGGAAAAAGAGTTGGAAGCGGGCCTGAGCCGGGCCGTCGACGCGACGGCCTCAGTCCGCGATGAGGGCCTGGAGATCGCGATGAATCGTTACAATCCCAGCCCTAATGGCCCCGCATGAGCCCTTTATTTGAAATCGGAGTCGGATTTGTGAGCCTGATGCTGGGCCTGGGATATTTGTACCGTCCGGACCTGATCGAACGGATGAACGCCGTTTTGCGCGAATATCTGCTCAATGACGCCTATATCGCCCTCGAACGCAAAAAATGGGGGAGCTTCTTCCTTTTAGTTTCATTCCTATTCCTTTACGTCGGATGGACGGCGCGGCAGCGATGACTCCGGATCTCGAGGCTCTCGCCTCGCAGACCCTTTCCTGGATGTCCGGACAATCCGCCGACACCGAGGCGGAGTTGTATCTTGAGCGCTCTCACGAGCGGACTCTGACCCGGCGCGACGGCGCGCGTGACGGGGTCGAAATTGCGGACGGTATGGGCGCAGGTGTGCGCGTGTTTCGGGAAGGGAGAATCGGATTTGCGACCGCGGGCGGCTGCGACCTGGCGGCGTTGAAAGCGCTCTGGACACAGGCGGTGGGGCAATTGTCCCATACGTCTTCGGAGACGGGGCGTCGTTTGCCCGCTATGGCACCGACGGATATTGCGCCGACCTTTGTCCAGTCTTTGCACGAAGAGATTAATATTTCTCGCTCTTGGGACGAACTCGAGCGGGGCCTTTGCGAAGCCGAGGGGACCGCCCGCGCGAACGGCTTGGCGCGAGTAATTCGTTCCGACGTGACGCAGACGCGCTGTGAGTCGGTCGTGGCCAATACGCGGGGAATGTTTGCGAGTCAGCGCGGGGACTTCGTGTCGGTGTCGGTCTCAGCCGCGGTAGAAGACGGAGGCGAAACGCATGTGGGAGAGGGCTGGCGCGGAGCGCGATGGTTCAACGAGCTCGATTTTGCCGCCGCCGGAGTCGAGGCGGCTCGGCGTTCAACGGCGACCATCGGCGCGCGGAAAATCCGAGCAGGCCGTAGGTCCGTGGTCTTTGCACCGTGGGTAGGCGCGGAATTCCTGGAAACGATCGCCGAACTCTTATCCGCTGAGGAGGTCGAGAAAGGGCGCTCCCTTCTTGCCGGACGCCGTGGGACGAAGGTCGCTTGCGCGCTGCTAACTCTCTGCGATGACCCGAGGCTCGTCGCGGGATGGGGGAGTGCTGTATTCGACGATGAGGGCGTGTCCACGCGCGCAAAAATATTGATCGAAAAGGGGGTGCTGCGGGAATTATTCGACGACTGCGCCACGGCCCAGCACGCGGGACGTTCCTCGAACGGCTGCGCTTACCGCGACGGTTTTGATTCGTTGCCCAAGCCCGGAGCCTCGAACTTATTCATCGCGCCGGGACAAGACTCTCCGGAGGCGTTAATCGCGGGGACGACAGACGGCCTTTTAGTATATGAGGTTCTGGGCATGCACATGGTCGACCCGGTTTCCGGGGAGTTTTCTGTCGGTATTTCGGGACACGAAATTCGTCAAGGCGTTGTTGGACCTGCGTTCAAAGGCGCGATGCTCGCCGGCAATCTGCTGGAGCTTCTCGCACAGATCGACGCAGTGGCTAACGATCTCACTTTTTACGAGGGCCTTGGCGCGCCGACGTTTCGCGTCGAGGGTCTCGACGCGGCTTAGTTACTCGGACAGGCGCTCAACCCGACCAGTAGCCGCGAATCAACCGGTCAAGCAGGCTGTCGTCGTCGGGGGAAGGTTGGGAGCGGATGGAGTCGACAACGGCGCCCAACTTCTGGGCCTGTTCGGGCGTGAGCTCGAAAATGATCCCATAATGCCGTAGCGGGCGATATTTCTTGCCGCGCGGAGCCACGCGCACGATATGAAAGAAGAATTGGATGGGGACCTTCGGTCCGGTGAGGTCCAGCCGGTACGTCGCGCGCGATTTAAGGTCATAGTCGCACGCGAGCAGAGCGCCTGTCACGCTTATGTTCAGCAGTCGGCCGTCGCCGAGACGAGTTCCCGAGGGGCCTGTCGAGAACAAATCGACTGGACGGTCGCACGAAATCCGGGCATGCGCTCGCGGCGAAATATCCATGGGGAAAAGATAGCTTATCTCGGTTACGGCGTTATTACAATTTGCGCGACCCTCTAACTAGAAGACGAGGTGTAGTGAGCGACGCATGACCGCCACCAGTACGTGGACGCGACCGTGGCGGAAACGCTTAACACGACCGCATAGGCCATCCACGACGGAGTGAGCAGCCCCAGGAGCGCCTTCGCCGGGAATGATGTCATGACTGCGATAGGGACCAGAAAAGTAAGCGCCGCGCGCACTGAGCTGCTGTAAATGTCTACCGGGAATTTGCCCATGAACATTACATCGCGGAAAATCCAAATCGCATTTTCCAATTCCTGCGTCCGGACGGTGAGTCCGGCGGCCCACACGTGGATCGCGAAGATCAGGCCTACACTGTTGACGATCAGGAAGACGTAGGCCGCATAAGCCGTCCATGGGTAGGCGGGCAGGCGCGCAAATGTCATCCCAATCATGACCAGAACCGGCAGCAGAGTGATGATGTCCAAAAAATCTACGGTCGAACACACCATTCGGAATAATGGGGAGCACGGTTGGACCAGGTAAAAATCGAAATCGCCCTCTGTCACGGTGCGGCGCGCGCCATAAACGCCACGGAAAAATATCTGTGCCAGCATGTCCACGAGGTTGTAAGTGAGGAAAAACAGCGCGGTCTCGACGAGGTTGTAGCCCGCGACAGCCTCCACGTGATTGAATATCGCGATCACGAATGCGAAGAAGAACAGGAGTCGGATCATTTTCCCGAGCAGGAAGCCAAACGAGCCCAGCCGGTAGGTCAGCTGCGCCTGCATGCCCATCGAAGCCGTACGCAGCCAGATGCGGCTGTATTTTGCGATCGTTCCCCTCATCCGCCCTCTGCGGCGTAGGAGTTCACACCCACGTGCCAGACCGAGAGTGCCGCCGCGATGAATACGACCAGCCAGCACGATTCGATGGCGATCAGCTTTGCCGCTTCAGTGGGAGACACTTTTTCCAGGAAAACACGGGCGGGGAAATAAACCATGTAAGGGAAAGGCGTGGCCGACAGCGCTCGACGCAACGCCTCGGGCAGAACGTCGAGAGGGAAAAAAGCGCCGGCGGCGAATGAAAGGAAAAGCTCAAAGCAGAACAGTGGCCCACCCGATTCGGAGGTCCAGAACGCCAGCGAGCTGATCATGAATTCCATGAAAAAGAAAATCAGTGAAGAAAGTCCCGCGGCCAATACGAACATAAGCCAGGTTTCCCACCGCGTCGGGATGAACAGGGCGCCCCGGATAAAGACGGCCAAGATCGCGACTTCGAGGAACGCGAACACGACATGAACTGTCTTTTGAGCGAGGTCGAGGGCCAGTGCGTAGCCGTAATAGTCGATCGGCCTCACTAGGTACGAAGAAATCCGCCCCGAGGAAATCTCCCCGACCAGCTGCCACCCTCGCCCAGTAAACACGAGTGCGCGCAGCACGTTGATTAGCAGCACGTAGGTCAGCATCTCCTGGCGCGAATAACCGAGGAACGACGACTTGTCTCCCAATAGCGCGTTCCAGAACGAAAACAGGCTCAAGACGATCGCAAATCCGCCGACGCGGTCCATCATTAGCGTTGTGCGGCGCTGCAACGTTTCTTGCAGGGAAATGGAATACGCGCGAAGGTATTTGGTCACGAATGGGTGAAAAGCCGCCGGACGATGTCGTCAATGTCGACGTCTTCGATGTTGAAATCTTTTACGGGATATGTGCGCAGGATCGCCGCCGCCGCCGCTGCGACTTCCGCCCGCGGAACTTCGATTTCGGCCGTCATGTCGGCAACGTTTACCACCGTGCCGAACTGCCCGAGATCCGCGGCGGAAATCGGTTTGGAAAAGCGAACCTTGAAGATCTTATGGTCGGCGTAACGTTCGACCAATCGGTCCAGCGAGCCGTCATAGAGGAGTCGGCCGCGTTCGATGACGATCACCCGTTTACATAGCTCGACGACGTCGGTCATGTTGTGGCTGGTGAGCATTATTGTCGCGCCGTTGCGCACGTTGTAGGCCTTGACGAATTCACGCACTTTCTTTTGCATCACCACGTCTAGTCCGATCGTCGGTTCATCCAACAGTAACAGCTTGGGTCGATGAAGAAGTGCCGCCGCCATCTCTGCGCGCATGCGTTGGCCCAACGAAAGTTTCTTGACGGGGACTTGGAGATGATCGCCGAGCTCGAGTAAATCGACGAGTTCGGTGAGATGCATTTTGAATTCGGCCTCAGGGATGCCGTAGATCGCCTGGTTTAACTTGAAAGTTTCGAGCGCGGGGATTTCCCACCATAATTGCGTCCGCTGCCCCATCACCAGCGAAATCTTCTTTTGAAAGGCCGCTTCGCGCTTCCAGGGGACATGGCCGAGAGCGGTCGCCTCTCCAGACGTCGGCGTCAGCAGCCCGGACAGCATCTTGAGCGTTGTCGTCTTTCCAGCGCCATTGGCCCCCAAAAATCCAACCAGCTCGCCTTCTTCGATCTTGAAGCTGACCGCGTCAACCGCGCGGGTGTCCTTGAATTGCCGGTCGAACAACGCCTTCACACCGCCCCACAGTCCGGGTTCTTTTACCGGCGACCGGTAGTCCTTGGTCAGTCCTTTTGTTTCCAGCGCGATGGTCATTGTCGAAAGCTCTTATAAATGGCGGCGGCGAAGACGGTCGCCATTCGTCGATTTCTCGCGTCTTTCGACCATTGTCTCATATACGGTGGGAAACCAACTATACTACGGAGATCATTAAATTCGCCTTGGTCTTTATGATGCCTATTTTCAGCGCGGCCGCGCCGCTGGAGCCGGTTCCGGCCGCTTGCACGGCGACGCTCGTCGACTCGATTGCCGCCGATTTCGCGTCATCCGAAAGCGCCATCAAAGCGCTGAGCTCTCGAGTGCGAGAAGAGCAGGCATTTTTCATTGAGAACACTCGCGACGTGTTGCCCCCGGCGCCCGGCGCCGAAGATCCCTTCGAGGCCGCGTTCCGGTTCGAGGCGCTTGGGTCCTGTCTCTCGGAGAATCAGCGATCTACCGGCGTCGAACTCTGGGCGAAGTGGATAGAGAGCGCCGATCCCGACACTCCCGTTTCTTATTGCGGACCGGGACAGCTCGGGCGTTCCTTTGCCCAGGACGGATACCTGATGTTTTCGCCCTTTATTTCGATCGCCAAAGGCGACGACAGCCTTGTGCCCGTCGCGCCACTTGTGGTTGCATCTGGAGCCCTCAGTTTTGGCATCGACGTGGTGACGATGGTACCGAACATGTTCATGTCGACGGTCAAATTCTTTGCGAGAAAACGGTCGCACCGGCGCTCGGCGACAGCGTTGCGGCGTTTCGTCGATTTTGCGTTCGCGATGGGCCGCTGTCCGGCCGGCACGTTAGCGCCACGGTGATTCGTACGCGCGGACATCCTCGAAAGTAAGCTCTCGTATCGCGTCGGCAGAAACGGCGTACCACGCGCGGTCGGGCGGGATCTTAGCGGAGTGCATGACGCGAACGATTGTTTCGCGTGAATCCCTGCGCAGCACGTGTCCGCCGATCGGTTCAATTCCTCGTGAATTGCGGAAATGGTCGACGACGCGTTTGACGCAGGCGCGTGACTCTTGGGCTTCTTCCCGTTCTTGACGTCTTCGACGAAGCCAGCCGCCGATCATTTCCCACATGATCGCATTAAGAACTATCCGCGGCGGCCTAATTCGCTCATGTAGCTGAGCGTTTTGAGACCGTCCATCCGGTCCAAATATACCAGGCCATTGAGATGGTCCGTTTCGTGCTGAACCACGCGTGCGGGGAATCCTTCGTACACTCGCTTAAAGTGTTTCCCATCGATGCCGAGGCCGGAGAGCTCGAGCTTTTTGTGGCGGCGCACGAGACCTCTCAAGTCCGGGACCGAAAGACAGCCCTCCCAATCTTCTTCGAATTCATTGCCGATTGGGGTAATCACCGGGTTGAAGACGACGGTCAGCTCGATGCCATCGGGATGGCGCTTGGTGCCTTTGGGAAGCCCCATTAGAAAGACGGATAAATCCTCGCCGACTTGATTGCCGGCGATGCCGACGCCGTCATATTCATCCATCGTCACGGCCATTTCTCGCACCAGGCGCTGGATGTCGGCGGCTCGGACTTCGTCGGCTTTGAGTTTGCGCAAGACTTTGCGCAAGACGGGATGCCCCAATTGCGTTACCTTGCGTATTCCGGTGGAAACGAGCATGCGCTTATTTTGCCATTTCGCGCTCCGGTGCGGCCATCATAAGTTCCTTCCGCTGAGGATTTCATATGATCACCGGGCATGGTCCAAAAACAGGCCCGTACGCTCAATCGAATCCGCGCGGGGATCGACGCGGCTGACAACGCCGTCGTCCGTCTGCTGGCCAAACGCCGCGCAATGGTGATCGAATTGGCAAAAATCAAGCGCGAGGTCGGTATACCGATTTATGACCGAAAGCGCGAGCAAGCGCTGATCGCGCGCGTCAAGAAATGGGGCGCCAAGCACCGGCTCAACGAGGAATTCATCGAAGTGGTCTTCCGCCTGATCGTAATGAACTCGAAGGAAGAGCAGTACCGTGAAATTTTCTAACCGGACCCTCGACGTTGCCGAGTCGGAAACGTTGGCGCTGTCGAACAAGGCCACCCAGTTGCGCCAATCCGGCAAAGATATCATCAGCCTGCTCGAGGGCGAGCCCGATCTTCCCGTCCCTGAGGCAGTGATCAAGGCGACCCAAGAGGCATTACGCGCGGGCCGCACGCGCTACTCGGCCTCGACGGGGCTTCCCGAACTCAAGGAATCGTTGGCCCGCAAGCTGCTGCGCGACAACAACATTCCGGCGTCGCCTGCGGACATCCTCATCGCCAACGGCGCCAAACAAGTCATCTATGAGTTGCTCCAGGCCCTCTGCGAGATGGGTGACGAAGTATTGATTCCATCGCCCTGCTGGGTCACGTTTCCGGAGGCGGTGCGCCTGGCCGGAGCCCGGCCGGTGCTCGTGCCGACGACCGAGACGCACCAATTGGATCTCGACGCGCTGTCGCGCGCGGTGACTCCAGTGACGCGCGTCATCATCCTCAATTCGCCGAACAACCCGACCGGCGCGGTCTACGACGAGCCCTCGTTGCGCGCTCTCTTCACTCTTGCTGTCCAACATGATTTGACCATCATTTCCGACGAGGCGTACGAGAGCCTCGTATACGATGGCAAACGGCACGTGAGCGTGGCCGCGCTGGGTAAAGAAGCGATGGCGCGCACAGTGACGGTCCAAACCTTCTCGAAATCCTTCGCGATGACGGGATTTCGCGTCGGCTACATGGCCGGTCCCTCCGAGCTGGTCGGGACGGTGGCCCGCATCCACAGCCACATGACGGGAAACGCCTGCACGTTTGCGCAGCACGGCGCCTTGGCCGCTTTGTCCTTGGGCGAAGATCACCGCCGGCGCTGGCGAACCGAGCATCAGCTCCGGCGCGACACGGCCTTCGTGCTCGGCGCAAGACTTTTCGACTGCAAGAAGCCGGAAGGCGGACTATTCCTGTTCGCCGATGTTCGCCGGCACCTGGGCAAGACATTCCAGACGTCCGCGCAGCTTGCCGAACACTTCCTGAAAGCGGGGGTCGCGGTCGTTCCCGGCTCTGCGTTCGGCCGCGAGGGTTTTTTGCGGCTGAGCTTCACCGCGCCGGAGGCGGCGCTGCGTCAGGCCTTTTGGCGCCTGGAGAAGGCACTGTGACGGTCGGACTGGTGGGCTTTGGGCGTCTTGGGCGCCTGCTGGTTAAACATTTCGCCAAAGACGCGAAAATTTTCGTTGCCGACAGGAAGCTCAACTCACGTTTGGCCAAGAAATTGGGCGCGACCCCGGTCGCATTCGCGCAAGCCTGTGCTCAGCCCATCGTCGTGCTGTGCATCCCGATCGCCGAATTCGAGAATACGGTTAAAAAGGCTTGTCCCTTCGTAAAACCAGGAGCCTTGGTCGTCGACGTCTGTTCTGTCAAGGAACATCCGGTCAAGATCATGAGGCGTTGGCTGCCGAAAGACGTCAGCATCTTGGGAACCCATCCTAATTTCGGACCGGACAGCGCGGCGGATTCATTGAAAGGCCGAAAAATTGTGTTATGTCGTTCGCGCATCGACGGCCGCAAATTCGCCGCCGTCAAGAAAGTCCTAGCGCGCAAAGGACTACGATTGCTCGAGATGACGGCGCGCGATCATGACCGCCGGATGGCCGCGTCGTTATTGTTGACCCACTTCGTTGGGCGGGCCTTGATCGCTTATGGCGCGAAAACGACGGGAGTAGACACGGAAGGCTATAAGCGCCTTCTTTTCATCTTGGAGACGGTCCGCAACGACTCGTGGCAGCTGTTTGAGGACATGAACCGTTTCAACACGGATGCCGCGTCCATGCGCCGGCGGCTCCTCGCCGCTTTTAAGTCCGTTGACAGGAAGGTGAGCCGATGAAGGTCGCATTTCAAGGCGAACGTGGTGCTTACAGCGAAGCGGCACTCACCGCGCATTACGGGACGGAGGTCGAGCCCGTCGGCTATCCATTTAGCGAACAGGTCTTCGACGCCGTTGAGCAAGGCCAGGCAGAGGCCGGGTTCATCCCGGTGGAAAACAGTATTGCAGGGCCGGTCGGGGTTAACATCGATTTGCTTCTGGCCCGTCCCGTCTACGCGATCGCCGAATCGTATTTTTTAATCGAGCACTGCTTATTGGCGCTGCCTGGTGCGCGGCTGCACGGGATCGCATCGGTTTGGTCGCATCCGATCGCCTTGGCCCAATGCCGCGAATTCATTAATGGCCGTGGCTGGAAGGCCATTCCTGAATATGACACGGCTGGTGCTGCGCGCTTGGTTGGCGAGCGTAAGGACCCGTCGGAGGCGGCGATCGCCTCGAAGCATTGCGCCCAGGCCTACGGGCTGATCGTTCTTGCCCAAGGAATCCAGTCGGTGAAGGAAAACTACACAAGGTTTCTCGCCTTCGTGCGCGAAAAGCGCGTTGCGCACCAGGACACTTCAGGCAAAATCAGTCTCGCGTTCTCGGTCCATCATCACCCGGGAGCGTTGCTCGACTGCTTGAAGCTATTCGCGGAACACTCGATCAACCTCTCGCGGTTGGAATCAAGGCCGATCGTCGCCAATCCCTTCGAATATTCGTTTTTCGTCGACTTCTTAGGCGACATCAACGCCGCACCAGTAAAGGCTGTCCTCAAAAAGCTGAATAACACCGCGCGTTCGGTGAAGATTCTCGGCTCATATCCGCAGGCCGACCGGCCAAAACCCACCGCGCAATGACTCCCGGCAGTCCGTGGATTGTTTTCCTCTATGCGTTGATCACGCTCATTTGGGGCTCGACGTGGCTGGTGATCAAGATCGGCCTGGTCGGGGTTCCGCCATTTTTGGGAGCGGGACTGCGCTTTGCGCTGGCGACGGCCGTTCTGTTCGCCTTGATCGCCGTTCAGGGACGCAAGATCGCCGTCGACCGGCAAGGAAGGATCGCCGTCGTGTCCTGCGGTCTGTTAAGCTTCACGGTTTCTTACGCGTGCGTTTATTGGGCCGAGCAGTATATCTCGAGCGGACTCACCGCGATTTTGTACTGCTTGATGCCGCTGGCGACCGCGCTCCTGAGCCGTTACTGGACCAGGTCGGAAACCCTCTCGACGCGCAAGGTCGTCGGAATCGTCATCGGAATGCTCGGGACCGCTGTCCTGTTCTGGCCGTCTGAGACGGTGACTCGTTCCCATTTAGCGGGAATGGCCGCGGCGCTTTTTTCCGTGCTCGGCGCGGCCGTAAATTTGGTTACCGTCAAGAAGTACGCCCGTGACACCGACGTGTACGCGCTCAACGCCTGGGGTATGGGCATCGGAGCGATTTGTCTGCTTGCGTTAAGTGCCGTGTTCGAGCGCCAGTCGGCGGTGCTTTGGAGTACTACCAACGCGCTTGCTATCGTGTACCTGGCGCTGGCGGGGTCGGTGGTGGCTTTCCTGTCATACTTCTCGCTGATCAAGGTGATGGACGCCACCCACCTCAGTCTGATCACCCTAATTTTCCCGATCGTCGCAGTATTCCTGGGGCGAATCTTCCTGCGGGAAGCCATTGCGCCGAGCGCGTGGGTGGGGATGGCCTTGGTGCTGGGCGGCGTCGCAATCGCGATCGTTCCTGCGTCGCGAGTTTAAAGCGCTTTCGCGGCGGCTCGGATCAGTTTTGCGGTGTCGTCCCAGCCGAGGCAGGAGTCGGTGAGCGACACTCCGTAGCGCAATTCGGCGAGGTTTTTAGGGATGTCTTGCCGGCCTTCGTTGAGGTTGCTTTCCAGCATCAATCCGATCAGCTTCGACTTTCCGCGCCGGACCTGAGCAATGCAGGCGTCGAAAACCGCAGGTTGCCGACGGAAATCCTTTCCAGAATTGCCGTGACTACAGTCAATCATTAGGCGCGCATCGAGCCCGGCGGCCTCCAGCATTTGCGCCGCGCCGAGGACGGACACCTCGTCGTAGTTCGGCTTGCGTCCGCCGCGCAGTACGACGTGGCAGTCTTTGTTGCCTCGCGTCTGGTATACCGCGACGCGCCCGCTGGGGGCAACGCCGAGAAAATGATGCGGCGAGGCGGCCGATTTGATCGCGTCGACGGCGACTTGCACGGAACCGTCAGTCGCATTCTTGAAGCCGACGGGCGTCGACAACCCACTGGCGAGTTCGCGATGGGTCTGCGACTCCGTCGTTCGGGCGCCGATCGCGTGCCAACTGACCAGGTCGGCGAGGTATTGCGGTGAGATCGGGTCGAGGGCCTCGGTTGCGGCGGGAAGGCCCAACTCGGTCACGCGCAAAAGTAGGCCCCGGGCCGCCTTAAGCCCTCTCTCGATGTCATAGGTGCCGTCGAGGCGGGGATCGTTGATCAGTCCTTTCCAGCCGACGGTGGTCCGGGGCTTTTCGAAGTAAACGCGCATCACCAGCAAGAAGCGATGCCGGACTTCCTCTGCGAGTATGCGCAATCGCCCTGCGTACTCCTCGGCCGCGTCGGGGTCGTGCACCGAGCAAGGGCCGACGACGATGAATCGCCGGTCGTCCCGGCCGTGGATAATGTCGCTGAGCTGCGCCCGATGGCGGCGGACGCTCTCCAGGCAGCGTTTCGACGCGGGCAGGAGCTTCAGCACGTCTTGCGGCGCGGGCAGGGAACGGTGCGCGAGGATGTTCGCGTCCACAAGGGAATCGGCACGGGGTCGTTTTGCGGCGGCCATACGTCATTGTCGCATATCGGCCGACCGCCTTTAAATCCCGCGTGTAGGTCGTTCTCGGAATGGTGAATTCTGCGGGAAAACCGGGCCGAGTTGGGCCTCGATTAGGCGGATCGTGACGGCTATTGTGGGAGAAAACCAGCGGCGGAAATTATCAGAATTTAATGTGGGTCCATGGTCCCACATCCACAAAATGGCGTGGATTTCTGCCAGAGTTTCCTGGCGGGCGGCTTGATAAAATCCGGTCGCCGGATCGGCGTGGATGAAATAGCCAAAACCGTTACCAATGTCGCCCCTCGGGAGGCTGTCGAGAAAATCGGAGGAGATCGCTTGGAAATCATTGCGCCATGCCGCGCGGAATTCGGGATGTTCGGAAAAGCCCCGCGAGTGATACCACTGAGCCTGATCTCCGCGCGCGTAGCGAGCGGCAAGTTCGCCGAGTATAAAGCCGATCGCATGGCCGGTTTCGTGGGCGACGGCATTTCCCACGTTGCGAGTGTGCTGCCAGCGCACCTCGCTCTTGTTCCAGACATGTTCCGCAATGACGAATGTTTTCTCGCCGGGGAAATGGCAGCCGCCGCTTTGATCATAATAATCCGGGAGGCGGTCGCGGCCTTGGCGCACAGTATCGTTGACGTGGACCCCATAGCCCGCATGGGCCAGCCGGCGCAAAACCGCAGAGGGAATCAGGCGCGCCATGGTTGAGCGCACTTCATCGGCAAATCCGGGACTAGCGCGAACGGTCAATATCCTATCCAGGGCGAGGTCAGTTTCGTTGCGGGTGACGGCAGGGGAGCCTTCCCAAAGAGCGCCGAGGCGCGACTGCAAAATCGGGGCTTCGTGATGCGAGCTGTCCGCAATTACTTGGAGGGCGGCGAGAGGCGCGAGTAACGGCTGCGGGACAGTGCCGGACATATTTATTTCGCTTACGGGAGGCATCGGCTCGAAAGGCGATTGCGACATGCCGCGCCTAAAGGGAATCGTGGTGGGCATACGCATGTCTATCCCCAGACGGCCCATCGTAGGACTGCCGATCCCGGGACTATCGATCCGGAGGGTAGGGGGGAGGGCAATCCGGACCGGCTCGGCGCGCCCTCTCACGCTGTGAGCCGACGCAAAAATAGGCAATACGCCAACGCTCGCGAGGACCGAAACCAATCGGAGACGGTTCACTCGCCAATCCTAATTTTTCACTTGCCGTGAGGATTGGGACATTAGGACCACACCGGGAGCGATAATGGACCTAGATCGAAATGGACCGATTAGTCCTTCACAACGGATGCGCGGCTTGACCAGCGTGTCCGACGGGTGGTACTCTGCCTATTAGAATGGCGGCGATGAAACAGGCGGCGACGGCGAAACGGGCGGTCGTCAAGCTCGGGTCTGGAGTCCTGTCCGGAGGAGGAGAGGGCTTGGACCAGGCGACTTTGCGTCGCTTGGCGTGCGACATCGGCTCGGCGGGCGAAACGGGGCGCGAGATCGTCGTGGTTTCTTCCGGCGCGATTTTGGCCGGTCGGGAAAAATTGGCGCTGAAGTCCCGTCCCAGCGTGCAGCTCAAGCAGGCCGCGGCGGCGGTCGGACAGAGCCGGCTGATGCGCGCGTGGGAAGCGGCCTTTTCTCCGCACGGCCTCACGGTTGCCCAAGTTCTGCTGACCGCGGACGATTTGCGCGATCGCCGGCGCTACTTGAACGCGCGGAGCACGTTGCTGACGCTATTGCGGCTCGGCGTGGTGCCGATCGTCAATGAAAACGACACCGTCGCGGTCGAGGAGATCAAGTTCGGGGATAACGACGGGCTCTCGGCCCTCGTCGCAGGGCTCATCGACGCCGACCTTCTTGTCTTGTTGACCGATCAAGACGGATTATTCACGGATGACCCGCGCTCCAATCCGCGCGCCGAGCTGATCGGGTACGTCCGCCCCGGGGAGAAGCCCGCCCGCGTCGGCCGCGCCGGCCCTTGGGGAACGGGAGGCATGGAATCCAAAGTTCGCGCCGCGCGTCGCGCGACCGACGGAGGCATTGCCGTCATCGTCGCCAACGGGACGAAGGCGGGAACCTTGGCAGCGGCGTTCGCGGGCGATCCGATCGGGACGTTATTTTCACCCGAGGATAAGCCGCTGACGCAGCGTAGGCAATGGCTGGCCTTCGCGTCCGCACCGAAAGGGAGAATCGTCGTCGACAGCGGCGCACGCGAAGCGCTTCTCTCGCGCTCGAAAAGCCTGCTCGCGTCCGGGGTGCGGTCGTTGTCGGGCTTCTTCAATCCCGGCGACGTCGTCAGCCTCGTCGAAAGTGGCGTGGAGTTCGCGCGCGGCTTGAGCAATTTTTCCGCGGCCGATCTCGAGCGCGTCAAAGGGCTGAAGACGGCCCAAATCGAGCCGATTTTGGGGCATAAACCGGCGGACGAAGTCGTCCATCGCGATAATTTGGCGGTCCTTAAACCATGACCCGCCCCTTCGACGTGGAACGAATGGCGCGCGAGGCCAAGGACGCTTCGCGTATGCTGGCCAAGACTCCGACGGCGGTTAAAAATCGCGCGCTGAAGAAGATGGCCGCGGCGTTGCGTCGCCGTCGTCATTTGATCCTGGCGGCCAATGCCGTCGAGGTGGCGGCGGCGCGCGCGGCAGGGCATCCCGCCGCGTTCGTCGATCGCCTCGCTTTGACGCCTGAGCGCTTGGAGGCGGTGGCGCGGGCCCTGGAACGCGTCGCCGTATTGCCCGACCCGGTCGGCGAGCTGACGGATTTCGCACGCCGTCCCAACGGTCTCGTCATCCAGAAAATGCGCGTCCCGCTAGGGGTGGTCGCGATCATCTACGAGTCAAGGCCGGGCGTCACAGCCGACGCCGCTGGGTTATGCCTCAAGTCCGGCAACGCCGCGGTGCTGAGGGGCGGCAAGGAAGCCGTGCGCACGAACGCGCTCATCGCCGGCGCCCTGCGCGAAGGGCTGAGGGCCGCAGGCCTGCCGCGCGGCGCCATCGGTTTCGTCAACGACCCGGATCGAGCCGCGGTGCGGCGGATGTTGGCGTTAGACTCCTTTATCGACCTGGTAATTCCCCGCGGTGGACCGGAACTCACCGGGGCAGTGCGCCGGGAATCGATGATCCCGGTGCTCGCGCACGACAAGGGCCTAGTCCACGTTTATGTCGACGCACGCGCCGATCTGCGCATGGCGCAAAACGTCGCCTTCAACGCCAAGGTCGAGCGCCCCGGCGTGTGCAACGCGATGGAAACGCTGCTCGTCCATCGGGCGGTGGCGAAGAAATTTTTGCCCACGATGGCCGAGCGTTTCGCGCAGGCCGGCGTGGAGCTGCGCGGGGATCCACGGACTCGCCGCCTCGTGCCTTGGGCTAAAAAGGCGGCGCCGGACGACTGGGACACGGAGTACCTCGACTTGATCTTGTCCATCAAGGTTGTCGACTCCGTCGAAGACGCTATCGCGCATATCGCGCGGCACGGATCGGGACTGGCCGAGTCCATCATCACCGAAAATCGGGCGACCGCTGAGCGGTTCATGCGCGAAGTCGACGCCGGCGCCGTCTACTGGAACGCGTCGACGCGCTTCACCGACGGCGGAGAATTCGGCCTGGGCGCCGAAATGGGGATTAGCACTCAGAAGCTCCATGCCCGCGGCCCCGTGGGGCTGGTCGGCCTAACGTGCGAGAAATTTATCGTCGCCGGCCGGGGCCAAACGCGCGATAGCCGTTGACCTCGTCTCTTCAAACGCTTTTCGATCCGCTGCGTGATGTGTCCCCGCACGAACGCCACCGGGTTCGATACGTATCTCCATCATTTTCGGCGAAAGTCTCGTGCACCCTGATTTCGACAAATATGTGCGCTATGCCGCCTCAAAAGGGATGCGGCCATGTTTATCGGTAAACCCGATCATGTTCACGTCGGAGAATCTCGAGAAATTACTGGATTGCGCACCGACGGGAATCCTGGTGGCCTTGGACGGCCATGATGGAATACTTGCGGCTCAAGACCCGCGTCCAGCTTTCGATGATCGATTTTTCGCTCAACAAAGAAAGTATCGCCGCGTTGAAAAATCATTGGGAATCGGTCGCGGGAATCGATGAGTTCCTGTGCAAGCCCTTCATCACGTGGAACGGAGACGGGAGCGACGTCAACGCGGTTGCCGGCGTAAGATGGTGAACAATCGCGAGCTCAGCGAAAAAGGTTGGCAGGTCACTTGTCGCAAACCTTGGGAAGAAATCAGCGTCACTTGGGACGGAGCCGTGGTCGCCTGGAGAAGATGCGGGCGTTGAGGAAGGAATTTATCGACAACAAGGCCCGACGTTCGACAAACGAAGGGGTAAGGCCCCGGCGCTTTGATGCGCCGCGCATAACCTTTTTGGCCATCCAGCGGTCATCGGCGTCTAACAGCGCCCATGCCGCGGCGCAGTAAAAGATTCCGCCGATTCCGACCAGCGCGAAGAACTTCGGCCAGGGAAGCGCCATATCGTGGAATGGGAATATGACGCTCAAGAGCAACGCCGCGGCGATGGACGGACGCCATAGGGACTGCGAGAAAAAGCGGGAGAACGGCACTTCCAGGATGCGGCGGCTCACGGCTCTTAGGCCTTGACGCGGTTTTGCTGCGGGGGTAAGCTGAGGTTATGGTCGAGAACTTGGAGCATCTTTTGCGTCGCGCCGCGTGCGACCCACGGGCTAGCCGCAAGGCCCTCTTTAAGGAATTGCTTAGGTCGGAGACCTACCTTTTGACCGTCGATGTGCCGTTATTGGAAGCCGAGACCAAGCGGATCACTCGCGCCGACGCTTCATTCCCGGTTTGGGCCGACAACGATCCCGAGCTTGGAGGCGTCTGGGTTCCAGTTTTCCCAGCGCGCGATCGCGTGCGGGAATTCGTCGTGGCGCGACGGATTCGGGCGCCGAAAGGAAAGGAATTCCTTTGGATGGGGCATATGCCCGGGCAAGTGTTCTCACTGCTTCGGGGCGTGCGCCGATTTGCGGGGTTGAAACTTTATTTGGACCGCGACACGTACATTGAAATCACTTGGTCCGAGGCTCGCGCGTTGTCGGAGGGGCTTATGCCCGATGACGGCCCTTCGCGCCATGAGTTGCCCATCGAGAGACTGGTAATTCCGGCCGGCGCCCGCCTGTCGTTGGGGCGGCTGAAACCCTGGGCGGGCGAGGAAAAGCCGGTTTTGATGACGCTTCCCGAGGCGGGGAAATTCCGCCCCGAGGACATTCGGCGCTTGGTGAGGATGCCTTTAGGCGAGGGCCGTTACGCCTGGACGCCCTGCCGGCATTTTTTGCAAATCATGCACCGCTTAAAATTTCTCGGCGGCGTCAAATTCGACCGCTACATCGAGAACGTTCTTGCAGCACAGCTCGCGTTCGAAATGTACGGCGAGGCCGAAGCCCTGTGCGAGTGGCTGTCCGCGCGCGGACATGAGAAGTTCTCGTTGACGGGCCTGGTGGCGGTGTACGCACGGACAGGGCGCCTGGAAGATTGCGCCGAATTATGCCGCCGCAGTGTGGCGAAATATCCGTCCGAAAAATCCTTCTATGTCAATGGAATCCGGGCGCTCATCGCGCTCGGTCACCGCCAGGCAGCGGGACGCGCCGCCGAGGCTGCAGTTAGGCTCTTCCCCGCGGACGCCGACTTGGCAGAGATAACCCGAGATCTTGCCGCGCCTGCCCTCAATCAGTAAGGGAATAGGTCGTCGACTTTTTTCTCTTCGAAATCCCCGAGAGCTTTCAGCCGTTCCATCCCGACGCGATCCCGCGGACCTAGGAGCCAAACCGTCATCGGTTTTCCCTTAAATCGAGCTGCAAACGTAACCAGATCGGTCATCGCGTACTTTCGGGCCTTTTCAAACCGGGCGGGCCGAGGATCCTCGGCGGGCAATCCCTCGTCCTCCCAATTCATCAACGTTCCGGGAATGGAGCGGAATTCGACTGGATTGGCGCGGTAGGATTCTTCGATCGCCTTTGCCGCTTGGCTGAAGCGTTTCTCGGAGACAGGGAAATCCTGCAACAGCTTGAGCATCAGCTCAAGCGCCTCCGGCGTCTTGTCGGCTTGGCACCCGAGGAATCCCCAAAGCTGAACCTCGTCGCCTTTGTCTGCGGACACGGTGTGGCCCCCGCCTGCCGAGTAGGCCAGCGAGCGGGCCTCGCGGATTTCCTGAAAAATGACCGAGCTCATGCCTCCACCCATGTATTGGGAATAAAACAGGGCGTCGACCACCCGCGTGAGGTCGAAAATACCGTCCTCGGATGATAATCCGATTTGAGACTGGACCATGTCCCGGTTCGTGAACAGGAGGCGGCTGCGGGCGGGTTTTAGCAGGCGCAGCGGCGATTTCGCGGGAGGCGTTTTATAATGGCGGCGGCTTTCCAAGAGTTTGGCGACCTCGGCGGGAGACCGCGGTCCGACGTAACCGATTCTACGCTCCCAATTCGGGAAGTTCTGGATCAATGACTTCAGCGCGGTCTCGTCGAGCTTCTTAAGCTCCTCGTTGTTGAGACGGCCCAATACCGGACTTTCACGTCCGCGCATCGCCAGGCTGCCGAGGGCGGCGTGCACGGCGTCGGGATTTCTTTTCTCGTCCTCCCGATCGCCAAGAGTGACCTGGATCAGTTGCGGGAGAGTGTCGGTGGACACGTTGGGCCAATCGAAGCGCTGCGCCATTAGTTCCAGCGATGGCCAAAAGTTCCGATCCAGGCCTTGGAGAGTGACGGCGGAATCGTTTTCTCCGCAAGAGTAGAACAGGCTAGTGCCCAGGCCGTACAGTTTCTTCTTAAACTCGTCGGCGGAATACGGCCCCGCTCCCGAAAGTCCCAGCAGTTCCAACGCGTGGCACAGGCGCCGTTCTTGGCGCCAACCGCGCTCGAAGCGTAACGTCAGCGAAAACAAGTCGTTGTACGGGTTTTTCGCCGCGTACAGGCGCCCGCCTTCGACGGGAAAGATCTGGTAATCCTTTCCGCGGACCAACCAGCGCGGTTCGATGGGGGCGACGTCTATCCCTAACAACTGCCGCATAAAAGTCGATTCGCGAGCCGGATCGATGTCCAAATGTGTGAAGCCGGGTTTGTCGATTTTTAGGATTTCAGGCTTGCCGTTGCGGCGGTAGACGACGATGCGGTCCGGGCCCAAATACTTGCGTGCGACTCGCATCACGTCTTCTTTCGTGACACCGCGCAGGCGGTCCAGTCGCGTTATCTCCCGCTCCCAAGGTTCGTTGGAGATGAACGAGGCGTCCATGACTGCGGCGCGCGCGTCGTTGGACTCCAACCGGCGCTTCTGAGAAATCTCGAAATCCGTGATCACCGCGGACAGGTCCGATTCGTCGAATTCGCCGTTCTTTAGTCCTTCCGCTGTCTCGAGCAGAAGTTTAAGCGCGTCCTCCGGAGTTTGCCCTTTTCGGGTCACCGCCCATAGGTACCACCCGCCCGCGTCGTTGAGCATCTCCGGGTAGGAACCGGCCACCTTGACGCGTTGAGCTTGATTTAAGCGCAAGTTGACCAAGCCAGAAACTGAGTTGTCCATTACCATGTCCATGACGGTTAAGGCGTCAGCGTCGGAGTGAGATTTCGGCACGGTCGGCCAGGCGACGACGACTTTTTCCTCATCCTCGTAGCGGACCTCATAATGTTCCTCGCCGACAGGCTTGGGCAGGGGCCAGGCCTGCGGAGCTGGCAGGGACTTAGGTTTCCAGGCGCCGAAAGACCGTGTAATCACGGTCAGCGCCCGCTCCGGGTTGAAGTCGCCAGACAGGACGATCGCCATGTTGTTTGGAACGTACCAGCGCTCGTAAAATTCCTGCATCGTTGTCAGGGAGGGATTTTTCAAGTGGGCGATGGTGCCGATCGTCGTCTGCGTCCCATACGGGTGCTTCTTGAAGAGCCGCCGTTCGACTTCTTCGCGGACAATCCACTCGGCATTGTCCATCGAGCGATTTTTTTCTTCGTAGACGGCCTCCAGCTCCCCTGGAAACAGTCGGAACACGGGGTGGGAAAAGCGCTCGGCTTCCATCGTCGCCCATTGCTCCAAACGGTTGGCGGGCAGGTCGACGACGTAAACCGTTTCTTCGTTGGAGGTGTGGGCGTTGAGTCCTGCGGCGCCGATCACGCGATAAAACTTGCCGATTTCATTGGGCACGGCAAGCGCGCCCACGGCGACGTTTTCCGCGTCGATAAGCGCGTCGATCTTGGCGCGGCCGGCAGAGTCGTCCATGAGCACGCGTTTGTCGTAGAGCTCCTTGATGCGCGCCAAGTGCGAGGCTTCCTTTTCATAATTGGTCGTGCCCAGGAGCGTCGTCCCTTTAAACAGCATATGCTCGAGGTAATGCGCCTGTCCCGTGGCGTCAGCCGGGTCGTTCTTCGATCCCGTACGAACGACGATGTGGGCGGTCATTCGAGGCTGGCCCTTGTTCGGACTCAGATACACCGTGAGTCCATTCGCGAGCCGGTGTATGGTTACGCCCATTGCGTCGTCGGGGAGAGGAGAAGTTATCGTTGCCGGTAGGATCGGGGCCGACGGCAGCGCTTTGGCGTTCGTCGATGTCGCGAGACTGAGGACGAGAATGGCGACGAGAAGTTTCATGGGATCTCCGGAGGTTTTATGATCGGCCCCGCTTGGACCGCGGACCAAGTGTAGTGATTTTGCGGATTCCACAAAATCCAACCGCGCACACCGAGCTCTTCGGCGGCACAAATCTGCGCGCGAACATGGGCGGGCGTGTACTTGATGCCGAGCGAGAAATCCTGAAAGTAGGGTCGGAGCTGTTCCGGTTTTCCGCCCAAGCGCTCGAGCGCGTCGATCACGCCTTGGCGGACGGTCAGGTAGGGCTGGCGATTTGGATTCTTCAATCCGTACTGCCCTTTCGAATAATGGGACGGATACATCATCGGCGATACAAAATCGACAAAGCCGGCCATTTGATCCAATCGTTGTCCGATTCCCATGCCGCTGTCGACGCTGGTCGTGAGACCGAACGTGTCGATCGAGAGTTTTACGCCCATCGCTTTGAGACGGTAGCGCGCGAGGGTGAGGAAGGCGCCCAAGGCGGCGCTGGCTGTGGCCGAGGAGTGATCGACGCGGCAGTAGCGGCATTGACGCGTCTTCCCGTCGGAAGGAAACCGGATATAGTCGAACTGGATTTCGTCAAAACCAGCTATGGCGGCGCGTGAGGCGATGTCGATTGCGTAGTCCCATATCTCGGTTTTGTAGGGGTCGACCCAGGCGGTGCCCTTGTCGTTGGCCCAAATGCTCCCATCCGGGAAGTGGACGGCGAGGTCCGGCCGCGCCCGGGCAAGATGGTCATCCTTAAAAATGGCAATTCGCGCGATCGTGTAGATCCCGTGCTCCTTGAAGTCCATCACGACGCGGGGCAGGTCCGGTATCGCATTCATGAAGGCCTTCGTTTTAACGGCCAGGGGCACATCCTTGACGAAAACGTGGCCGTCGTAGTCCTTGAGCCCGATGACGACCGCGTTGAAGCCGGCCTGTAACATCGCGTCGCGGAATTTTAAGCGACCTTTCGTCGACCCCGCGCTCCAACCCGTAAAATGAACACCGCGCAACGTGGCGGTGGAAGCCGGGGCGGTTTCTTGCGCGTGGGGCAGGGCGGCCAAGAGCGACAGGAGGGTCAGCACCGCGAGCATCGATGCACGATACAAAATCTGCGAGCGCTTAGCGCCGGAGGGCGAGGAAGAGGTCCCGCTGTTCGGAGCTTTCCCCGACTATTTCTTTGAACGGGGCGCGATGAAGATCTCCGTCTTGGGCGCTGTTGACGAGCTCACGTCGTTTCTCCAGGGACAACTCTCGGTAGGGAATATCGGGTTCACACAGGACGATTCGGGCATAACGCGGGGCCGTCGTTTCGGCGGTAAAGCTGCCCTCAATATTACGCGGTAAAACCACGAGATAACTTCCCGTACCATCGGTCATCGCGGTGCTCAGCGTGAATCCGTTGTCGCCTTTGAACGCGATGAGAACTTTGACGAGGGGTTCAAGGGTGAGGAGATCGTAGACCTTGCCGGACACGGCCCAGTGCGTCGCGGGATTGAATAGTAAAGCCGAATTGTCCGGCTGGTTGAGGCCCGATCCGGCGGCTGTTGCGGGAGCGTTCCCGAAGGAGAGACTCGGGACGGTCGCTTCGTCGGTGCGGCGCGGCGTGTTGCCTGCGAAAGGGGTGGCCGCAATCCTTCGGCGTGCTGGCTCGGGCGAAGGTTGAGCGTCGCGGGCGCTCTGCATTGAGGAAGGAGGCTGCACCATATAATTGCGCGGATTGGTCGCCTCTTCGGCGAAATGCGCCGCCTTGGACTTGGCCCACGAATAGACGCCGAACATCGGATGCCATAGGTGCCAGGATCCATAGACGATCGCCGCGCCCGCCGCCAGGCCGACAATCAGATTTAAGCGACGTTTACGGCGTTTTTCCTCTTGAAGGCGGAGTTCCTCGTGGCTTTCGGTGATTTCGTCCTTGCTTCGGGGGCGCAGGCAAATGGGGCACGCCATGATTTCGTCGGCTAAAATCGTCTGACAGCCGGGACAAGTAAGTGTCTGCACCTAAGCAAGGTTAACAGACCCTCAAGAGTAGCGCAAGCCGGGGTCATTTCATCTTGACTAAATTAGTCAGGAATGGTACATTGAATTGTAAAATGCGTCAGGAATCCAATGGCTAATCAAGAAGTCAAAGATCTCGCCAATAAAGAGTACAAGTACGGATTTACGTCCGATGTCGAGGCCGATCAGATCCCCAAAGGGCTCGACGAGGATGTGGTCCGGCTGATTTCCAAAAAGAAGAACGAACCCGCCTTCATGCTGGAGTGGCGGCTCAAGGCCTATCGACATTGGCTGACGATGAAAGAGCCGACCTGGGCCGAGGTCCATTACCCCAAGATCGATTATAAAGGCATCATTTATTATTCGGCGCCGAAGCCAAAGAAAAAGCTCGCGTCGATGGACGAGGTGGATCCCGAGGTGCGGGCGACCTTCGAGAAGCTCGGAATCCCCCTCGAAGAGCAGAAAATGCTCTCGAACGTCGCGGTCGACGCGGTCTTCGATTCGGTGTCAGTGGCAACGACGTATAAGAAGACCTTGGCCGAGGCGGGCGTGATTTTTGGCTCATTTTCCGAGGCCGTGCACGAGCACCCTGAGCTCATCGAGAAGTATCTTGGATCGGTCGTGCCATATACCGACAATTTCTTCGCCACGCTCAATTCGGCGGTGTTCTCCGACGGGTCCTTCTGCTACATCCCCAAAGGCGTCAAGTGTCCGATGGAGTTGTCGACCTATTTCCGGATCAACGCCAAGGACACCGGACAATTCGAGCGGACCTTGATCGTCGCCGACGAAGGGGCCTCGGTTTCATATCTGGAAGGTTGCACGGCGCCGATGCGCGACGAAAACCAGCTCCACGCGGCGGTTGTCGAATTGGTGGCAATGGGGGACGCCTCGATCAAGTACTCGACGATCCAGAACTGGTACCCCGGCGACAAGAATGGCAAAGGCGGCATCTATAATTTCGTGACCAAGCGCGGTAAATGCGCAGGTCCGCGCTCGAAAATCTCTTGGACGCAAGTTGAAACGGGATCTGCGATCACCTGGAAATACCCTTCCTGCATTCTTTTGGGAGACGACTCCGTCGGGGAGTTTTATTCCGTCGCGCTGGCTAACCACTACCAGCAGGCGGACACCGGCACGAAGATGATTCACATCGGCAAGAACACCCGCTCGACCATCGTGTCGAAGGGGATTTCCGCTGGCCATGGCCAGAACGCTTACCGCGGCCAGGTTAAGATCGCCAAGTCGGCGGTCGGCGCGCGCAACCACTCGCAATGCGACAGCCTGCTGCTCGGCGACAAGTGCGGCGCGCACACGTTTCCGAATCTTGAGGTGCGCAACACCTCCTCGACGGTCGAGCACGAGGCGTCCACCTCCAAGATCGGCGAGGACCAGCTTTTTTACCTGCGCCAACGCGGGATCTCGACGGAGGACGCCGTCGGTATGATCGTCAATGGATTCTGCAAGCAGGTTTTCAATGAGCTCCCGTTGGAGTTTGCCGTCGAGGCCCACAAGCTGATGAATATCTCACTGGAAGGAAGCGTCGGATAAGGGAATAATGAAGAACTTACTGAAGATCGACAACCTGCAAGCCAAGGTCGGCGGCAAACAAATCCTCAAGGGTCTGAGCCTGGAGGTTAGGCCCGGCGAGGTTCATGCGATCATGGGCCCGAACGGTTCGGGTAAAAGCACGCTCTCTTATGTGCTTGCGGGGCGCGACGGATATGAAGTCACCGGCGGCTCGGTCGAGTACCAGGGCCGAGATTTGATGACCTTGTCGCCCGAGGAGCGGGCCCGGGAGGGACTTTTCCTCGCCTTTCAATATCCCGTGGAGATTCCGGGGGTGTCCAACAAATATTTCCTCAAGGCGGCTTACAATGCGCTGCGCAAGCACCGCGGCGAGCCGGAGTTGGACGCGGGCGCGTTCCTGAAGCTGATCAAGGAAAAGGCCAAGTTCGTTGAGATGGACCCCGCGTTCTTAAACCGCTCCATCAACGAAGGCTTTTCGGGCGGAGAAAAAAAGCGCAACGAGATTCTGCAGATGGCAGTGCTCGAGCCTAGATTGGCCCTTCTCGACGAGACCGACTCCGGTCTCGATATTGACGCGCTTAAAATTGTCGCCAACGGAATCAATAAACTGCGCCACCCTGATCGCGCGGTCGTCCTCGTCACCCACTACCAGCGCCTGCTCGACTACATCGTTCCGGATTTCGTCCATGTGCTATCGGGCGGCCGGATAGTAAAGTCCGGCGGCAAGGAGCTCGCCCTGCAGCTGGAAAAGGAAGGCTACGGTTGGATCGACGCGGAGAAAGCGCCCGCATGAGTCCTCTGGTTGCCGACGCCAGCGAACGGTTCGCCGCCCTTTTCCGGGCGGAGAGAGACCGCTTGCCTGGCGGCGGGCTGGCTTGGCTCAACGCTTCCCGCGAAGCGGCGTTGGATTCGTTCCAAGCCCAGGGCCTCCCCTCCAATCGCGTCGAGGGATGGCGGCACACGCCCTCACGGGCGCTGACCGACACAGAATTCATTGCCGCGGAAAAGCCGAAAGTCCGCGCCCGTTTCGCCGGCCGCGCGTTGTGCCCGGTCGATTTCCACCGCGTCGTCATCCAAAATGGGCGATTTCAGGGTGACGACTCGCGCGTGACCGGCTTGCCCGAGGGCGTCAGCGTCTTGAGTTTGGCCGATGTGCTGCGCGACGATCCAGAGTCGTTGCGGACAGAACTGTCGCGGCCGATCCCTTCGGATGGGCTTGCGTTCGCCGCCTTGGCGGCCGCATCCTTTCGCGACGGTATCGTCGTGTGCGTCGCCCGGCACGCGCGGCTCGACCGCCCAATCCATATGATCCTCAGCTCCGCCGACGGCGATTCCGGACGCCCTCAGGCCGCGCACGTGCGCGTGCTTTTGATTTTGGAGGACGGTGCTTCCGCCGAGATCCTGGTCGAATCGCTTAGCGACGGGTCGGCCCCGTTTTGGACGAACCTGCTGACCTCAGTCGTCTTGGGTGAGGGTGCGTCGCTCAAGCATTACTGGCTCCAGCATGAAAATTTGACGGGCGCGATGACCGCGGCGACTCTCGTGACGGTCGGCCGCAGCGCGCGCTATGAATCGCATGCATTTAATTTCGGCGGGACATTGATCCGCAATGATTTGCGCGTGCGCCTGGCCGGCGCGGGCGCTGATTGCGCGCTCAACGGTCTGTCCTTGCTGCGCGGCGACGAGGTCGTCGATCATCATACCGTCGTCGAGCATGCATGCGTCGGCGGGACGACCCGCCAGCTTTACAAGGCCGTGCTCGACGAGCGCAGCCGCTTCATTTTCGACGGCCTGGTCGACGTTCACCCCGGCGCGCAGAAAACCGACGCGTCGGTATACAATAAAAATCTGCTGCTCTCGGAAGATGCCGACGTGCACACCAATCCCGAATTCAAAATCCTGGCCGACGACGTGTCCTGCAAACATGGTGGCGCGATCGGCCAGCTGTCTCCGGAGTCGTTATTTTACCTGCGTTCTCGCGGCATTGGCTCGGAGGACGCGCGGCGGCTACTGGTCTACGCCTTCGGCGCGGAAATGCTTGAACGCGTCGGCCTCGAACAGCTGCGCCATACGCTCGCCGACGCCCTGCATGCGCGCATGCCCGAGGAGAACTTGCGATGAGCCTGGACCCGATTCGTTTAAAAAAGGATTTCCCGATTTTTAAGCGCTTGGTGCACGGAAAACCGCTGGTGTATCTGGACAATGCGGCGACGACTCAAAAGCCGCGCGCGGTGATCGATGCGCTTGTGGACTTCTATGAGAACCATAATGCCAACGTGCATCGCGGCGTGCACACGCTTTCCGAGGAAGCCACCAACATGGTCGAGGCCTCCCGCGCCAAAACGGCGAAGTTCATCGGCGCTCCAAAGCCCGAAACCGTCATTTTCACGCGCAACGCGACCGAGTCGATCAATTTGGTCGCCCACGCTTGGGGACGCAAGTTCCTGAAGGCCGGCGACGAGATAGTCCTCACGGAAATGGAGCATCATTCGAATATCGTCCCGTGGCAGCTCCTCGCTGCCGAGCGCGGCGTGGTGCTCAAGTTCATTCCCGTCGAATACGACGGTACGCTCGACTTAAGCAAGGTACGGGCGACGGTTGGACCGAAAACGAAGCTGCTGAGCTTCGTCGCGATCTCGAACGCGCTCGGGACCGTCAATCCCGTTGCCGAGATGATCGCGATCGGGAAGGCTGCGGGTGCTACGGTGCTTGTCGACGCGTGCCAATGGGCGCCGCACCGTACGATGGACGTCGTCGCGTGGGGGGCGGATTTTATCGCCTTCTCCGCGCATAAGATGCTGGGCCCCACCGGCATCGGCGTGCTGTGGGGGCGAGAGGAATTGCTCAGCGCGATGGACCCGTTCCTCGGCGGAGGAGACATGATCTCGCGCGTGTCCCTGGAACGCTCGACCTGGAACGAGCTGCCCTATAAATTCGAGGCGGGGACGCCCAATATCGCCGACGCGGTCGCGTTCGGGCCGGCGCTCGACTATTTGACGGCTGTGGGCCTCGACTCCGTGCGCGAGCACGAGGATAAGCTCGCCGCGAAAGCAGTCGCATTGCTCGGGGAATATCCCGCGGTCGGTGTCCTTGGCCCGAAGGAGCCATCCCGGCGCTCTGGCGTGGTTTCGTTTAACATCGCGGGACTGCATCCGCACGACGTGGGCACCATCTTCGATCTCGAGGGCGTGGCCGTCCGCGTCGGCCACCATTGCTGCCAGCCGCTCATGCACAAGCTCCAATGCGGGGGAACGACTCGCGCTAGTTTCTACCTTTACAACGACGAATCCGACGTCGAAGCGCTGGGACGGGCCCTCAAACGCACGCTCGATTTCTTCAAAATCGGGACGAAGGCGGGGGTGAGCTGACATGGAAGGCGACGCCGAGCTCCAGGATCTTTACCGTGAGGTTCTCCTCGATTATTTCCGCTCGACCACCCGCAAGGGCAAGCTCGATCCGGCCAACGTCCGCGCCCACGGTATAAATCCAGTCTGCGGCGATGAGATCGAAATTACCGCCCAGCGCGACGGCGGGACGCTCGCCAAGCTGCGCTACGCCGGCCACGGCTGCGTGATCAGCCAGGCCTCCGCGGCGATGATGGGTGAAGCGCTCGAAGGCAAGAGCATCGACGAGGTTCGGGGTCTCGTCAAGGCGTTTAAGACCATGATGCTCGAAAACGCGCCGGTTTCCGAACTGCCGGAAGCTCTCGAGGCGCTCTCGGCGCTCGAGGGTGTGCGCAAATTTCCGTTGCGAGTGAAGTGCGCGACATTGGCTTGGAACACGGTTTCACAGGGCCTCGACGCTGCGAAAGCCCAGGAGTCTTAAGATGACCACTATGGCCGCCCCCATCACCTTCCGTCAGATCGGCGCCGCTCTCCAACCGGTGTTCGATCCCGAAATTCACATGAGCATCGTCGATCTCGGTCTCGTCTATGGCGCGGAGATCGGCTCGAGTGAAAAGGGTCCGCTGGTGAAAATTAAAATGAGCCTGACGTCGCCGGCTTGCCCTTACGGCCCGATGCTGCTGGCCTCCGCGCATTCCGCCCTCGCTCGCATTCCCGGCGTGAAGGACGTGGATGTCGACCTGGTGTTCGCACCCAGCTGGGATCCACGCACCATGGCCACCGAAGACGCCAAGGAACAGCTCGGATTGTATTGAGGATTTATGAGAATCACCAGTTCAATCGAATATGCGACGCGGTTGATGACGAGTGTGGCGCGCGCGTACGGTCAGGCGCCGCTTCCTGCGGAGCGCCTAGCTTCGGCGGAAAATATCCCGTCCGATTACGTCAGTCAGATCTTGGTGAAATTGCGCCGCGCGGGGTTGGTATCCAGCCACCGTGGAAGCGCGGGCGGTTATGCGCTGTCGCGCCCGCCTGCGCAGATCACGCTCGGCCAGGTGGTGCGCGCGGTGGACGGCGTCGTTTTCGAGGACGTGTGCGAGAAATTCAGCGACGGCGACAAGGACTGCCATCATCAAAACGGCTGCTCCATTTCGCCGGTGTGGCAGCGACTGAGCACACTCGTGACTGACTACTTTGAAAGCGTGACGCTCGCGTCGATTTTGGACGAGAAGACGGCGTCCTGTGGCACGGCTCCGGCGTGGCTAGCCAAGCTGACAAACGGCGAGGAGAAATAAGATGACAACCTATGAGCGCGTGGAAAAAGTGATCGCAAAGATACGCCCTTATATCGAGGGCGACCATGGCACAATCGCGCTTGTCGCGGTGGACGAAGCCAGCGGGATCGTCAAGGTGCGTTTAGGGGGGGAATGCGGCTCCTGCCCCAGTTCGACGGCGACGCTCAAGGGCGGCGTCGAGCGCATGATCCGCCAGGAAATCCCGGAGATCAAGGAAGTCGTGTCGGTTTAGGGACGGCCTTGAGCAAACTCGTCGAGCTTCACTGCCACTCGATTTACTCGGACGGGACGTCGACCCCGGCCGACCTCGTTGCGCGTGCGGTCAAATCCGGGATTTCCCTTTTAATACTCACCGATCACGACAGCGTGTCCGGAGCCGCCGACCTGACGGCGGCGGCCGCCACGGCCAAGCTCGAGGTGCGAGTCGGCATCGAAATCAATTGCGCGGGCGAGGGCGCTGCCGATCGTGTGCACGTGCTCGGTTACGGTTTTTCGCCGACGGCCGCGGGCTTTGAGTCGCGCCTGGAAGAATTTCGCGAGCGGCGCACCGTGCGGGCCCGCCGGATGGTCGAGAAACTGCGCGCGCTTGGCTTTGGATTAGACTACGAGCAGGTGCGGGCGACCGCGCATGAAACGGTCGGGCGGCCGCATGTGGCGGACGCGTTGCGGCGTTTGGGTATAGTCAAAAGCCGCAAGGAGGCCTTCGACCGCTTCCTCACCAAGGACAAGCCCGGTTTCGTTGAGTCAATGGGGCCCAGCCCCGCCGAGGCGATCGCTTTGATCCGCGACGCCGGCGGCATCGCCTGTCTGGCGCATCCCCAAACGGCCGGCAAGGAACCCGAACTGGACGAACTCAAGGCGCTGGGGTTGGACGGCGCCGAGGTCTACTACGGCGGCCATACGCCGTCGCAAACACGCATGTACGGCGACTGGGCGTCGTCGCGCGGTATGCTGGCGGTCGGCGGATCCGATTACCACGGTCCGGGCACGGGGCGCGAAGGAAAAATGGGCATCAGTTACGAGGACGGCGTCTTCGGAAAATTCCTGGAGAGGCTCGCCAAATGCTCGTGATCGCACACCGTGGCGCCAGCGGCCATGCCCCGGAGAACACGATGGCGGCGTTTCGCCAGGCTTTGCAAATGGGAGCCAAGGCGATCGAATTCGATGTGCACCTCACTCGTGACGAACAGCTCGTCGTCGCTCATGACGATGACCTGAAGCGTTGCGGGGGCGATCGGCGCCGATTAAGTTCGTTGCGGTGGAAGGGTGACGCGCAGAACGTCGACGTTGGTTCCTGGTACGATAAACGTTTTGCCAGCGAGCGCCTGCCGCGTCTCGAGGACTTGTTCGATTTGACGCCCTCGTCCGTCGAATTGCATCTTGAAATCAAGCATGGTTCCACAGTCTATCCTGGAATCGAGAATAAAGTCGTCGATATGATCCGCCGTCGCGACGCGACAGACCGGACGGTCGTGTCCAGTTTCGACCATCGTGCGCTATCGGCGGTACGCGCTCTTGACCGGGACGTGCGCCTTGGCTATCTTCTGGGATCGACGGGTTTAAGTTCTGGGCTGCGGCAGATGCAGACCCTTTCGGCCGAGAGTTTACACGTAAGCATGCGCCAGGTTACCGGGCGTTTGGTCAAAGCGGCACATGGTCAGGATTTCAGGGTTTACGTCTACACGGTGAATACTCCGGAGGACCGCGATCGCCTGGCTCGAATTTATGTGGACGGCATTTTCAGCAATTATCCGGAGCTTGACCTATGGCGGTAAAGACTCGCCGGGCACCTGAGCCGACGTCCGCTGAGTTGGCGGCGGAAACGGACCGTTTGGCCGATAAGGGCTTGGCCGACCTGGGTTGGCGCGACGCGGAGCTCGAGCGCGCGGCGAAACTCACCTGGAAAATCAACCGTCTCAAGAAAGAGACGCGCAGCGTCATACCGGCGCACGTATACCAACGCGCGGAAATTTTGCTCGGCGTCGCTGATTTCATCGGCGACTCGTACAAGCTCGCGAAGCTTTGCGCCGAGTCCGATGCGCAGCGCGTGGTGTTCTGCGGCGTGCGGTTCATGGCTGAGACGGCGAAAATACTCAATCCCGAGAAAACGGTCCTGCTTCCGGCGCCAGAGGCCGGCTGCTCACTCTCCGAGTCGATCAACGCCTCCCAGGTCCGCGCGCTTAAGAAAAAGCATCCGGGAGCTCCGGTTGTCACCTACATCAACACGTCCGCGGCCGTGAAAGCGGAGTCCGATGTGATCGTCACCTCGGCGAACGCGCCGAAAATCCTGCGCCTACTTTATCAGTCCCATCCGCAGATTATTTTCATCCCGGACGAGATGATGGGTCGGAACCTGGCCCGCGAACTGGACAAAAAGATCGGTTCCGAACTTATTATTTGGGAAGGGTCCTGCATCGTCCACGACAACTTCGATTCGACGTCCGTCGAATTCTACCGGAAGATGTACCCGGACGTGAAAATCCTCGCCCACTTCGAATGCTCGCCGGGGCTCGTGTCCGTCGTCGATTATATCGGCGGCACTGGCGACATGATGAAATGGGTCGAGGAGAATAAGGCGTCGTCCTACATGCTGATCACCGAGTGCGGGCTCGGCGACTTGGCGCGTACGAAATTCCCAGAGAAAACTTTCGTTCCGATGTGCCGTCTCTGTCCGTACATGAAGGCGACGGATCTGGCGCGCATCCTTCGCGCATTGGAAGCGCCGACCGCCGCGCAAATCATCGACGTGCCCGAAGCCATTCGCCAGCGCGCCCGACGTCCGATCGAGCGGATGTTTGAGCTGGCGGAGGACCGGGCCGCCGCATGAGTTCCTGGGCGCCCTGGTCGACCGAGGTCTTTTCGCGCTCGCGGCAAGACCAGAAGCCGCTTCTCGTGGTCGTCGGTCTTGCTACGCAAGATTCATTAAAATCCGCCGAACGCGAAATCCAGGCAAGGTTCATCCCCGTTTGCGTCGATCCGCAAGTCCGGCCGGACGTCGCGATCCGCATCGGCTCGGACCGCGCCGTCGTGCTTTCCCCGGACGGAGTCCGCCGTGCCGCGCTTGTTTTGCCGGCTGAAAATCTTGTGGCAACACTGGTGCGCCTGGCCGAACAGGCGGGCGTCGAGTCCGCCGGCCGGCCGGCCGGGGCCGTTGCCGCGTGGACGGGGGCGGTTCGAGAGAAACCTGCGACGGCGGCGCCGACCGACGCGGATATCGCCGACGCTTTCGCGCGTCTCGCGGCGGGCCCTACGTCGAACGAGGTCGCCGCGATCGCGGCGCTTCTCTATGCGGCCAGCGAGCGGCCGGAATTGCCGCCAAGCGAGGCGGTCGTACACCGCTTATCGCAGTGGATCGATACCACCGGTTTACCCGTCTCCTTGGAAACGCACGCGCGACGGGCGCTGCTGGCATGGGATGCGCACGTACTGATCGGAGAATACCGATGGCGGTCGGTCGCTGAGGAGACGATCAAAATTATCCGCGATGAGTTGTACGAGCCGACGATCGGCGCGTGCCGCGAGCGGGCGGGAGTCGAGGTTTATCCGGCGCAAGGCAACGCCTTGGCGGCATTGGCCGCGTTGCGCGCGGCGGCGTACGACGTTCCGGGAGCCGAAGAACTGGCGCGCGGCTGTCTGGCATTTTTACAATCGACGTTGTATGACCCGCTTTTAGGGATCACACACGCCCGCGGCGGGGAAGGCGGCGAGGTCCACGGACTTCTCGGCGACGCCGCCTGGACGGCACTCGCGTTCTGCGAGGCTTATCTGCTGACCGGCGACAAATCCTACCGCGAATTCGCCGATTCTCTTTTGCGGTTTCTTTTCCAGGAACTTTGGGAGCGGGAGCGCGGAGGGTTCTTGGACCGAATTGCGCGCCGCGATGATCCCGCCATTTTGCGCGAAATCCGCGTCGATCCGCAGATGAATGCGGTCGCACTCGAAGTCTGTTGGCGCCTGCATCACATGAAAGGCGTGATGAATTACCGGCGCTGGCTTGATTGGGGCTTGGGAGCGGTCTGGCCCTTGGCCGCAGGCGATCCGATTCAAAGAGCGGCGTTGGCGCGCGTCGCCGACATGACGCGCCGGGGAAGGTCGGATTTCGAGCTCGTCGGCCGGGCCGGCGAGCCGCAGGCGGCGGCACTACTCAAGGCCTTGCGCCGCAATAATGTTCCGCGCGCGATCGTGTCCTTCGTCGATCCCGACGACCAGGATTACATCCTCGCCCATAAGCTTACCGCCAACTCCTATCCGCGCCTATTCGGCTGTGCGGACGACCTTCGCCGCCTGGCGGACGCGCAGGACGCCGACAGAGTCGCCGCGGTCATCGCAGCCGTTCGCGCCGCGGAGGGCGCATGAGCTCTCCCAAGCGCTTTGCCGACGGACTCTCGACGAATGCCGATTGGCGCCGAGCCTTGGCCGAGGCTGCGTCGGCTGCCCGCGCCAAACTCGGCTCGCAGCCGTGCGATCTGGCCCTCGTGTTTGTTTCCCAGACATGGGACGGTTTCGACCCGCGTGAAGTGGCTCCCATCCTTGCGCGCGAGCTGGCTCCCCTGCACGCCCTTGGTTGTAATGCCAGCGGCGCCATCGCGGGACGACGCGAAATCGAAGGCAAGCCCGCGGTCGCGGTGCTGGCGATGCGCCTGCCAAATGTCCGCGTTCATCCGCTGACGCTATCGCCGCGAGAACTGGAGCGTTTCGAGGACGGCCGGGCACTGGTCGCGGCGCTTGATTTATATCCGACCGATGCGCCGAAGTTCCTGATGGTCGGCGACCCTATGTCCTGCAATCCGGACCGGCTTACTTCCCTCATCAATGACGCCTATCCCGGCGCGCCGCTGGTCGGCGGTTTGGCGAGCGCTCCGCAGCTCAAGCGTAAGGCGTGGATGCTTTTGGGCAACGAGATCATCGACAGCGGTGCAGCGGGAGTCGCGCTCACCGGAGATGTCGCCTTCGACGTGGTCGTGGCCCAAGGCTGCCGGCCGATCGGTGATCCTTTGATCGTCACGCTCGCCGAGGGCAATGTGCTCAAGCAGTTAGGCGGAAGACCGCCATTGGAGGTCCTGCGCGAGACGCTCTCGCGCTGCAGCCCCGACGACCAGCGGTTGGCACGGCAGTCCCTGTTCGCGGGCCTGGTCATGAGCGAAGGCCGTTCCGGTTACAAGCGCGGCGATTTCCTGATTCGTAACCTGATCGGATTCGACCAAGAGACGGGATCATTGGTCCTGGGGGCGAACCTGCGTCGTGGGCAGACGCTGCAATTCCAGCTTCGCGACGCGCACACCTCGGACACCGAATTCCAAGCGCTGCTTGGTGGTCTGCCGGAGGACTCAGTAGCGCCGCAAGGCGCGATGATGGTCTCGTGCGTCGGGCGCGGCCAAGGGCTTTATGGCGAGCCGGATCATGACGCCGCCTTGGTGCAATCGATGCGCGGTCCGCTTCCGTTGGCTGGTTTTTTCGCCAACGGTGAATTCGGCCCCGTCGACGGCCGAAACTTCGTCCATGGCTACACCTCCAGTCTTGTCGTGATCCGCTAATGAAAACACATCCTATGACCATTGAAGACCGCCTCAAAACGGTCTTTAACGCGACTCTCCACTTGTCGGGGCGTTCGGCCGACTGGGACGCGGGCACGCCGCTATTGGGCAGCCTGCCGGAGCTGGATTCCTTGGCCGTGGTCGGTGTGATTTCCGCGATCGAAAACGAGTTCGGATTCAAAATCGAAGACGAAGAGATCAACGCGGAAATGTTGGCGTCGGTCGGATCCCTGTCGAAATTCGTCGAAAGAAAACTTGGTCCAGTCGCAGGCGTATAGTCCGCGATTTTTTAAACCTCATCGGACCGGACACGTTTCTTTTATAAATTGAGCAAAGCGGCGAGCCGAGTCAAATTCTTGGATTTCAGACCGCAACTCCCGGGCTGTTGCCGCATATTTCGGTTGGGTCAGGAGTTTCTCAACGGCGCGTCGAACATCAGTCGCTGAAGCCGTTTTCGGCCGCATCAGCGCCCCTCCGCCTCGCCGCACGATGCTTTCCATCACATAAAATTGGTCCATATTCGAGGGCAGTCCCAGTACGGGAACGCCCGCGGCGAACGCCTGGTGACAAGCCCCGCTGCCGCCATTGCAAATCATCAAGCGGGCTTTTTGGAGAACCCGCGACGCCGGTAAAAAATCGGCCGTATAAAAGTTCTTCGATAAAGGAGCCGGGAATTCGCGGCCGGACGTGGCGATTACGACTGTCACAGGCATTCCATCCAGAGAACGGACGAGCAGAGAGGGGAATTCACGCGCTCCCGATGACCCAACCGTCACGTAAATGACCGGCTGTTCCTGTGCGATCGTGCCCCACCAATCCGGCAATGGCAAGTCCGGTTCCCAAGAGATGGGGCCTAAAAAACGATGGCGGCTCGGCATGCGTAGTAGCGGGATCAAGCTTGGTAAGCCGACATACAAGACCCACCGGCCGTACGAGTAAATTTCGCGCAACGAACCGGCGGCTTTGAGCCCGCGCCGACGTCTTTCGGCGTTGAAACTGCGAGCATGGCGCCAAAAGATTGCTTGTGCGAAGATCGGGACCATGAGACGAGAAACGCGCAGGCCCACCATCCGCGAAATCCATACCTCCGGCACCGGAAACGGGATTTTCGCGTACGGGCTCCAATGCGCGTCGACGATTGTCGCGTACGGTATGTCCAAGATCTCGCTCGAAATGCCCAGGGACAGCCGGAAATCGCCGACGATCAAATCCGGACGAAGGCGCCGCAATAAATCCAATTCCGCCTCGACATAGCGGGCGATCTGTTCCGGCGGGAACAGAGGACGACTCGCATCGAGACGTTCTTGGAATTCTTCCGCGGTTGCGGTGACCAGCGGATGAAAATTAATATTTTTATCTTCCGCCAGATGACGGTAGCACTCCGCTGCGGCGATATGGACTTCATATGATGCCGGGTCTAGAACCTGAGCCAGGACCAGCGGTCGCACGACATGGCTCAAGGTCACGCCTTCGCCGACAAACAGCACGCGGCGTCGATTCATTTTGACATCACCCGGTGATCAATCAGTCCTCGATCAAGTCTAACTACGAATGAATCTAACATTTATTAGCCGCCATCCGCGGTAGGCCTGGACGCCTTAGATCCAATGTGTCTCTTTAGCCGAGGGGGAAAGTTGACGGCGTAAACAGCGTGGGACGTGATGGATTGCCCTGGCGGTGGTAGAGGTAGGCGCGCTGCAGGGCCGGCAAGGGATTCTCACCGCGCAGCTTGAACGTGTGAAGCAAGCTTGTCAGAACGGATTGCGCCTGAGCTCCCTTCTGCGTTCGATTTTGAAACGAACGGTTGCGG
>JANPGH010000123.1:0-95643 GCA_031423795.1 Elusimicrobiota bacterium
GAAACCCTGCTTGAACGCGCGTCGCTTTTTGATCTGCTCAGTCTCAACGACTCCAGGCTGGCGCGCCTCAAACGTCAAGACCCACAGCTATGCCTCCAACTTTAACCGGACAGGAGTGAAAACAGGTGCCAAATCACTCTATAAGGGTACCGGAATCGACATCGGCCAACCAGGGCCTCTTGTCCCCCTTATCGGGCCATGGGCCTACTCCGAGGACCCAGATCGTCATGGTAATCACCGATCCGCTTTAATAAGATAAACCTCGATGACAATGACGCATGATCTGAAATGGGTCGAAATCGATCTTTCGGCAATCGCCAAGAACACGGCCTGGGTCATGTCCCGCCTGGGCGCTCAGACCCAGCTGATGGCCGTCGTAAAAGCCGACGCGTACGGTCACGGAGCGCCGCAGGTGTCCCGAGTCGCCCTCAAAGCCGGCGCGTCGATATTGGGCGTTCGCGACCTCTCCGAAGCTGCGGAATTACGTCGCGCCGGGATCCGGGCGCCGATACACGTCCTATTTCCGCTCTTGCCGGATCAGGCTTCAGAAGCGGTTCGCCTCGGGGTCAGCGTCACCGTTGACCATGCAGACCAAGGACGCGCTCTGAGTGCTGCGGCGCGCGGCCGAAAGGTCGGACTTCATGTCGATGTCGACTCCGGACTCGGCCGGTGGGGTGTGATGCCGCGGGATTTAGGCGCGCTAATGGTGAGCCTGAAACGACTTAAAAATGTACGCATCACGGGACTGTCCACTCACATCGATTATGTTCCGGGAAAGAACGGAATCGAGGCGGAAGAAAAGCTCACCGCGTTCAGTAAGCTCGCCACCCCTTACAAGAAAAAGGATCCCGGCCTGATTACACACGCGGCTAACAGCTCGATCATGATGGATTTTTCCCACCATCACTTCGAAATGGCCTGTGTCGGCAACCTGCTTTACGGCATCAACCCGTCGAGCCGTGCTGCACCCTTGACCACGGCCTGGAGATTTCAAGCGCGCATCTTGTCTCTTCGCGAAGTCCGCAAGGGCCAATCAATCGGCTACGCCAGCGAATATCTCGCACCTAGGCGCATGCGCGTGGCTACCCTTCCGGTCGGTTATGCCGATGGCCTCACGATGGAGCCGGCGGAACGCCTGATCGGATTCGGGGGCGGCTTTGCTTATTGGGGCATGCGTCAGGGTGTGAAGTTGCCGTTCGTCGGACGCTGCGGTATTGCGCATGTTCTAGTTGACGCCACCGATGCGGCAGACGCGCAGCCCGGCGACGTGGTCTCCTTGCCGGTGCGCCGCACCGCGGCGCGCCACCTGCCCCGCGTCTATCTCTAAGACCTTGTGGGACGGCCGGCAGGACTTCGCGGACCAATGACCGGGTCCGGGTTGGGCGGCGATTGCGCCCAGTCCTCAGTTGAGGATGATTGCGCGCATAAGACGACGGCAATCGCGCCGCGCGACGTGTTTGGTTGTGTCATAGGATCGGCGCGTGGCATGCTTACGCATACGCATCCTGTCAGAAAGTGACCTTATTTTTCCTACTTTGTTGGAGGGAAGGACGCGCCATCACCAGACGGGTTCGGCGGCGGGTCTTGGTGGGGCCCTTCAGGACCAGAGTCGGGAGGCGTCCTTCCCAAATATTCATAGACCTCCGCCGCGTTGGGAAGGTCCGCCGGCCGCAGTTGTCCTGTGTCAATGAGGCCCACCACTTTTTCCGCGTAACGCCGGCTGGCCTCGGGCTGGCGGGGGTCAAGGAAAGGATCCCGTTCCTCAACCAAAGGCGCTTCACCCGAATATTTTTTGGGATTGTCAGCTATGGTTTTGATGTCGTCGGCGGCCTCAACGGCCAGCGCCTCGGCTTCTTTCAGGAAGCGCCGGCCGACCGAATTTTCATCCAGGCCCCGTTGGAGCATGAGTCCTTCCACCGCCCGCAGCCGGGCCAAAAGTTCGTTCCAGCCCGGCAAGCTGCCAACGTCCCAGGCGTCCACATCGTGGACCCAAATCGTATCCGGATGGAGCGCGTCTTCGGAATGGAAACGACCCAGCGCCTCCCGAATCTCCGTGATCTCACTGTTTGGACCGGGAATGTCGCGGGTGCTACCGCGCGCCGCGGCTTCCCGCGAAACGTAGTCCCTTCTTTGGTTCTCCTCCGCTTGTCCTGGAAGCTGGCCGACCTCCTCGGCATGGACAACGGCCTGAAATTGGCGCAATTTGTTCACCAGGTCCCGCTCAAAAAGTTCGTACCGCGCCACGGTGAGCGCGTGGGAGACGGGCACTCTTCGGTCCGTCCAACCCAAGTGGCGGCCCAAGGACCGATAGGTAACGGCCATATAAAGCCCGAGATTTAAGGATTTGGTAAGCGCCATCAGCGCTTCCAAATCCGCCTTGGTGATGGGCCCCGCCATTTGAAAGAGGAAATCCAACCGGCGTTTTTCTCGAACCACGGACGTGTCGGAAAACTGTCCCTCCCCGCCGCGGATGACCGGACCATAGCTGGCCCCGGGGTCGCGTTTGGGCCTGTTCATGAGAGGCCGGAACCCATTTCGCCTCGTCCACGTGGCCCAGAGAGCCAGGGACGCAAATTTTACCCGGTCGCGGTATGGGGGGAGTTCTCCCGTATCAAAGCCCACCCCGATTTGGAACTCGCCATGGCTCCAAGGGCCTCCACTCAAATAGTTAGGGGCCTGGTCCGCCAGTGCGTGGGGATCGGGCGTCGCCTCGCTCGTTACTTTGCCGTAGACTCCCCTGCCCGGATAGTATTTGGCCCCGAGGATGACAAGCCCGCCCGGCCGGTCCGTGTTGAGGAGCGCCGCGCCGCTTTCGAGCGCCACTTGAGCCGTGGAACCCCGCAGAGGCCGGCCCGTTTTCTGAAGAATTTCTTGAGCGGCCTTGAGATCATCGGCGAGCGAATGACCGCTCTGCGGCAGGCCGGTCAAGAGAATTTTCATCGCCAACCAAGCGCTCTCATCGTTCTTATCGCCTGTGGCAATGTCGCCGAGAACGGAGACCAAATCCCCATCGAGTTCTGTTTGAGTGGCGGCCCATCGCAGGAGGGGCAGGCGGTCGGGCGAATCCCCGCGCAGGGCCAAGCGGTAGGTGAAATCCGCGTCCACCGAAGGGCGTCCCGAGTCGCGCAGCCAGCGCGCCAAGACGACGGCGGCGGGCAGCGAGGAGGGAGGAGAATCCGCCCGCGCCAAAGTCTCCAGGAAGCGGCGCCAATCCTGTGGCCCAGGCCCACTTCCCCGGGACCATTGGCCCAGGGCCGGTCCGGCCAGGGCCCGGAGGTCGTCGCGCTTCCATCCTCGGAAATCGTGCGCGGCGAGAAGATGGAGGATCTCCCGATGGTAATCAACGAAGTCCGCATGAGAAAAAAGAGATTTCCGCCCCGCTTCTATTAAAAGGGCCATAGCCCCTTCCGGATTCAAACCAATGCGGCGGACGAAGGGGGCCAGGGTGCGGCGGTCGGCGTAAAGTTGGACCCACTGGGCCATGAGGACTGGCAGTTTCCGCCGCGCGGCCTCTGGAGCACGCTCCAGCAGCGCGACCGCCCAGTCCTTGGCCGCCGCTGACCAAGGCCCTGCAAGGACTTCGGCGGCAATCGGTGCGAGCGACGGGACCGCGCCGTCCTCGATTTGAATCATCGGTTCGGCCGTTTCGCCTCGCTCAATGCGCGCCAGGTTTTTCAGCGCGACACTGCCGGCGAGATCCATAGCGATCAACACGCGCAGCGCCTCCTGGGCCAGACGCCGATCGCTCAGTAAGGCAACCACCGAATGCTTAACGGGGAGAGCGCCTGGTCCGAGGCGGCTCAGGGCCGCCAGGGCCTCGCGGCGCTGGGCCCCGATCCAGCTTTTCAGCGATGTGGCGATCCGGTCCGGGCGACGGTCTTTTTCCGCCCTAAATATCTTCGATAGGGTCCACTGGGTGCGCAAAAATTCCAGGGCAATGAATGCCGCAAACACAAACGCCGCCGTGAATGCCGCGCCAGCCGGGCCGACCCAAATCCAAATATTTGAAACAGCCAGTATGCCGAAGATCAGGGCGAGGTATTCCAGTGGGCGGACCTCGCCGCGTTGGCGCCGGAGACCGAACTTGCCGCCGGTGGTTGACCGAAGTTCGGTCAGGTTGACCCCGGCGAGTTTAGAACCGTCGAAAGTCATACCGAGGGAAAAAGGCGAACTAAATGGATTAACCGCGGGACCTAGTATTGAAGTGGCCAGCGGGATTGTTGTTCCTAAGGAAGAAGCCCCGGCCTGGGACGGCAATAGTCTTGGCCTCGAGTCGGACGCACGGAAACCATTCGATGCCAAAACTGAAATACCCTGGATAGGGAAATCCGCGGCAACGATTCGATTGAGTCCGTCAAATAAACTGGCCAGAGAGTTTGGAATATCGGCATTGGTGGCCTCCGCGGAACGGCGCGGCATATGATTGGTGATTTGAAATAGGGCTTCGGCGGCTTGATGGCCGACGCCTTGAAGCGGCCCGACCTCCTTTAAGGCGCCGATGACTTCTGCGCCCATCAACTCGGGGTTGAGAAAAGCCGCCTGAACCGCGCGTCCCGCCGTGATCTCGGCAGGGGTGGCTTCCGGTCGGGAAATCGCGGATTGGAGTGCGGCCATAGCTTCTTGCTTGAATGCCTCGGGTCCAAGGGAATAGGACGGAAGGCGCGATAGATCCGTGACAAAGGAATTCACGCTTGACGCGAATTGTAATTGAACGGCCGGCGGCAATCTCGCGATTCCTGTCGCCGGCACGGGCGTCGGACGAGCGCCGGAATGGGTCTGGGCGAAGGCGCTCCACGGCAATGCACTCCAAATGAGAACGGCCGCAAGAATGGAAGCGATTCGCTTTTTGACGCCTTTCACGGAATATTACCCCTCAGATACGTCTGCATTCAATCACAACGGACTTAAAGTCCCTACCTGGTGATTATAAGGACCTCTTTCAACTGAGTCAGGGGTACTTGGTGGAAGCGAAAATCGACAATCGGACCCCCAAATAATAGGTCGAACGACCTATGCTGGCGAACACCGCGTGCAGTATATTGAGATGGCCTGTGTGGGCAACCTGCTTTACGGCATCAACCCGTCGAGCCGTGCTGCACCCTTGACCGCGGCCTGGAGATTTCAAGCGCGCATCTTGTCTCTTCGCGAAGTCCGCAAGGGACAATCAATCGGCTACGCCAGCGAGTATCTCGCACCTAGGCGCATGCGCGTGGCTACCCTTCCGGTCGGTTATGCCGATGGCCTCACGATGGAGCCGGCGGAACGACTGATCGGATTCGGGGGCGGGTTCGCTTACTGGGGCATGCGTCAGGGTGTGAAGTTGCCGTTCGTCGGACGCTGCGGTATTGCGCATGTTCTAGTTGACGCCACCGATGCGGCAGACGCGCAGCCCGGCGACGTGGCCTCCTTGCCGGTGCGCCGCACCGCAGCGCGGCACCTGGCCCGCGTCTATCTTTAGCGGACGGCAACGCCCAAGACCCGCATCAAATCGCGGATCTTGGCTTGGATCAGCCCTTGATTGCGCGGCCCCATGCGCATCAACTGCTTTTGGGCGAGGCTGCGGCCTTCGATATTTCCGTCGACGAAACAGTAATTGATCGCCTTCTCGCACGGCCGCAGCTCGGTCGCGGCGTCGAGAGTCGGGGCCGAGAAAAGCTCCGAAGCCGCACGCCCGACACCGTCAAGCACACCACCACGGTTCTCGCCGAGATTGGCCCAGGCTGCGTCGATCAGCGGCCGCGCGATTCGAAAGAGCTGAGCGACGGCCGCCGTGTTTAGACTCCCGAATATTTCCGCGAACGCATTGTAGCGTTCGAAGGATTTGGCATCGATGAAGACTCGGCCGCCCTTCTCCTGCACTTTGAATTTTCGGCGTGGCCGCAAGAATGAGAGCCCGTCGACCGGAACACGGCCGGACGCGACGATATTCACCGCGCCCACCCAGCGGGCAAGCAGGTCGTTGACGGCGAGCCAAGAAGTAAAGCGCGGATCCGCCGAAAGCCCCGCCGCGTTCTTGCGCGCCCAATTGTCGCTTTCCTCGAGGGCAGGCAGCACCGGCAACGTAGTTGCAGACGACGTCGGCTGAGGCTCGACCGCTTCGGGGATGACGGATTGCGCCGGCGCGACTGAAGGCCGCAGCGACGCCTTGCTCTTAAAATACCAGCCGCCGGCGACAGCCATCAGCACGATCGCTCCGACCGCGACGGCCATATTGTATTTTCCGTTGTTCATTTAGATTACTCCAAGCCCGTCGGCTCTTCATTGCTCGGCGCGGGTTTGGCGCCATCCAGCTCTTCCTCAGTGGGAAGTGCCAGCACTCCCCCCGGTTGATCTTGAATCGGGGACATAGCTGGCGCCGTCGAATTTCCGATGGTCGGCGGCAAAACCGATCCATTGGGGTTAGAGAGGGGCGCGGCACCTGGCGCCACAGGCGCCAGCGAATGATCGATATTGCAATACGCTTTCGGCTCGCTGCCGGCCACGAACGACTCCAGAAGCTTGTTCTTTTTGGGGCAATTCGGGCCGAACAGCATCCCGGTTACGGAATCGATAGCGGCAAACGTGATATTGGGCGGAACGGGGAAATCTCGCTTGGGCATGTCCTTGAGCACGTCTTCCATGATCTCCGTCCACCACGGGACGACGGTGGATCCGCCGGTCCAGTCTTTGCGGCCCAGCGACGCGAAATCATCGTAACCCATCCAAGCCCCTGCGACGAGATCAGGAGTGAATCCAATGAACCACAGGTCGCGATTGTCGTTGGACGTGCCGGTCTTGCCGGCCAGCGGTCGATTGAGCCGACGCGCGTACGCGGCGGTTCCGCCCTGAACGACTCCTTTCATCAAGTTGGCGACCAAATATGCCAACTGCGGCGACATCCCCTCGCGCTCGCTAGGCAAATGCGACTCTAATACGCGTCCCGATGCGTCTACGACGCGTTCCACTGTGTAAGGCGTGACCGCGATGCCGCCGTTAGCGAAGGTCGCAAACGACCCGGTCATCTCCATCGGGGTGACTACCGACGCACCCAGGCCCAGGGCCGGCGCCGGCTCAAGGGCGGACACAATGCCCGCGCGACGGGCGATCTCGACGACAAGCGGCGGTCCGACTTGCGTGATCAAGTTGATCGAAGCGATATTGCGCGAGTGGGCCAGCGCGGAACGCAGGGTGATCCGGCCCATGAACTTGCCGTCGAAATTGTTGGGCACCCAAATTTTAAAGTCCGGCGAGGCGGCGAAGGGCTGAGTCGCCAGGTTGATCGAGTACTGATCAGTAGCGCCCTCGAGCAATCGCCAGTCGCGGCCATCGAAGTAATAGGCGAGCGGGGTATCGTCGACCAATGTGGCTGGGGTCATCCCCGACTGAAGCGCCGCCGCCCAGACGAACGGCTTAAAGGTGGACCCCGGCTGGCGCTTGGCCTGGGTCGCGCGGTTGAAGTGGGAGTCGCGGCCGCCGATCATCGCGCGCACCGAACCGGTTTTGACGTCCATCAAGACGAATGCGCCCTGGATTTTCGCCAACGGCCCAGTCGACACCTCGGGAGGCAGCGGCTCGCCGGTGGCAAGCAGCTCGGCGATCTTTTTTTGATGCTCGACTTCAGCCTTCGTATCGAAGTCGACCATTGCCTTTTCCATCACCTCTTCGGCTTTTTTCTGCTGGTCGAGGTCGACCGTCGTGTAAATCTTAAGGCCGCCACGCCACACCATCGCGGTGCCGTACTTCTGCTCGAGACGGCGCCGAACGTGCTCGACGAAATAAGGCGCCTGCGTCTCCATCCCCACTGGCTTGACCGACGCGATCGTCGTCGCGTTGGCCGCGTCGCGCTCGGCCGGCGTGATCATCTTCTCCTCGACCATGCGCTGCAGCACGACCGCGCGACGCCGGTGCGCGTTCTCGAGCTTAAAAAAAGGCGAATTGGCGCGCGGCGCGCGGATGAGCCCTGCCAACAGCGCGCAATCGGCCAGGGTTAGGTCCGCGATCTCCTTGCCGAAGTAATTTCGCGCGGCGGCCTGCGCCCCGTAGGCGCCTTCGCCGAAATATACCTGGTTCAAATAAAACTGGAGGATTTCCTGCTTGGAAAAATTCCGCTCAATCTGGATTGCGAGCAGTACCTCGCGAATCTTGCGCGAGATTTTGCGCTCCGGTTTCAGAAAGATTTGCTTGGCCAGCTGCTGGGTGATCGTCGAAGCTCCCTGCACGACCCGCCGGGCGACGAAGTTGCGAAGTGCTGAGCGAACCATGCCCTTGGGCGAAATGCCCCAGTGGTGCAGAAAACTATCGTCTTCCACCGCGATGGCCGCGTTCTGCAGATCGACCGGGATCTTCGACAGCGGCAAAAGCGCGCGCTTTTCAATCGATAGTTCCGCGACTACGTTACCTTTGACATCGTAGACCCGTGTGGTCAAGGACGGGGTGTAATCCTCCAGCGCCTGCATCGGAGGCATCCCCGTCAGCAGCTTGCGCAGCGACCAACATCCCACGAAAAACAGCAGGAATGTGAGTAGGACCATACGATAAAAACGGGCCCGCGGCATTTCGGCGATTCTATCATTTCCCCTCCGCCTTGACGCCGCGCGCCCCACGACTTACACTGCAAAGATGGCCGAGACGGACCCCAAAAAAGAAGAGATCGTCTACAAGCTCGACGGCGTTAAAGTCACCCTCGAGTCCTTGTCGCCGGAGGTCCGCGCCGATGTCGAGCGGCGGGTGAAAGAAGCGCGGGCATCCTATGCCTCCAAATATCCGACCGGTAAATTACGCATGAATATCAACGTAAAGGCAAAAACCTCCGCCGCAGCCCGCAAAACCGCGGGAGCCGCACCGCCGCCTCCGATCGTCATCGACGACGCCGGCAGTCCTCGGCCCATCATCGTCGTGTTCACGTTGATCCTAATCGGCGGTCTTTATCTCTTCGTGCCCGCGGTGACGAAAGCCGTCGATTCGGGCCTGGCTTTGATTCACCGCAAGCGATAGCCCGAGGGGATGACCGCCCCCTTGGTTACGCACAGTATTCCATCGCGAATGACGATCCCATGCTCGTAAACGCCGTCAGCCTTGCCCTTAGGTGAAAGCTCGACGTCGTTGCCGATGCGGGCGTTCTTGTCGATGATCGCGAAATCGATGCGGCAGTCTCGGCCCACTCCGATGGGTGGCCGGCCCTGCGCGCGATCGGCGACCACCGCCTTGGCCGTCTGATAGTGATCGGCCCCCATCATCACGACGTCCTGCATGTGCGTGTTTTCGCCGAGAATGGAGCGGATGCCGATCACGCAGTGCTTCAGCGTCGAGTCCGTCACCAGGCAGCCGTCGCCGATGATCGCATAGTCGATATTGCATCGGTTGATCTTCGAGGCCGGTAAATAGCGCGGATGCGTGTAAATCGGTGCATCTTGGTCAAAAAAATTGAACGGCGGCAGCGGTTGGGCCATCGCCAGGTTGGCCTCGAAAAACGCCCGGACCGTCCCGATATCCTCCCAGTAACCCTCGAAAATATAGCTACAGAGCTTCAACTTCCCGAGAAGGGCGGGAATGACCTCCCTGCCGAAATCTTTCATGTCGTTGTCGAGCGCCTGTTGCAGAACCACGCGGCTGAATACATAGATACCCATCGAGGCCAGGCAACGCTTTTCGGAGGCGACACTCAGCCGCTTTTCGAGCGCGGGACTTAAGGTCAACCCGGCGATGAGGGCCGGGTCTTTCGGCTTTTCGACGAACTCGGAAACCGTCAGATCGTCGGCGACGCGCATGACACCCAGCCCCTCCACTTTGGAAATGGGAACCGGAACTGCCGCAATCGTAACATCCGCGCACGTGGCTATGTGCTGATCGACGATCTTATTGAAATCCATTCGGTATAACTGGTCGCCCGAGAGGATGAGCACGAAATCGTGACCATGCCGTTGAAAATGCACTAGGTTGCGCCGGACGGCGTCAGCCGTGCCCTCATACCATGCATTGCTTTTTTCGGTTTGTTCCGCAGAGAGGATATCGATGAATCCGCCGCTAAACGGATCGAACTGGTATCCCTTCTGGATATGCCGGTGCAAGGAGGCCGTCAGGAACTGCGACAAGACGAAGATTCGGTTATGGCCAGAATTTAGGCAATTGCTGATGGGAATATCTACTAGGCGATACTTACCGGCGAGTGGAACAGCCGGTTTGCAGCGCTCCTTGGTCAAGGGAAATAAGCGCGTGCCCCGACCGCCGCCCATGATCACCGACAGGACCTTATGATATTCGTTCATCGCTCACCCTTTTACGCACAAAACCTGCTTCAGCTCCGCGACAATTTCGACCAGGTCGGACTGGTTGGCCATCACCTCGTCAATATTTTTATAGGCCTGCGGGATCTCGTCGATGACGCCGGCGTCCTTGCGGCACTCGATGCCGGCGGTCTGCTCGGCCAAATCCTGGATGGTAAAAGTCTTTTTTGCCTGGCCGCGCGACATCCGTCGCCCAGCGCCGTGCGAACAAGACGAAAACGAATCCGGGTTGCCGCGCCCGTGGACTATGAAGGATTTCGTGCCCATCGATCCAGGGATGATGCCCATGTCGCCTTTGCGGGCACGGACAGCGCCTTTGCGCGTGACGAGCACGTCCTCGCCGAAGTGCCGCTCAATGACCGCGAAATTATGGTGGCAATTGACCGCGGTGGTCACGCGTAGGCGTTCGCCGGCGGGACAAATAGTCTCTTCGATCGCGCGAAGCACGCGCTTGAGCATCACCTCGCGGTTCTGTCGCGCGTAATCCTGGGCCCAAAGCAGATCATGGATGTAGCGCGCGTATTCCGACTGAGTCTCGACGAAGTACGCGAGGTCCGGATCGGGGAGCGCGAGTTTCGTTAGCCGGGCGATGTTTTTGGCCGTGGCGATGTGCTGCTCGGCTATTTCCTTGCCGATATTGCGCGATCCGGAGTGCAGCATCACCCAGACCTCGTCATTGGTGTCCACGCAGACCTCGATGAAATGGTTGCCACCGCCGAGCGAGCCGAGCTGGCTTTCCGCCCTTCCCTTCAGATTGTGGACACCGGGATGCAGTTCGCCGAATGCATTCCAGCCTGCCCAGTTCGCCGCCGCCGGCTCGATCTTCGTATTCGCCTCGAAACCGACGGGCACGCGCGCCTCGATGGCGATGCGCAAGCGCCGCCGCAGCCCGTCAGCCGATAGGCGGGCGGCCTTAACCGGACCTCCTTCGTCGGCTATTTTTAAGGCAGCCATCCCGCATCCGATGTCGACACCAACCGCGGCCGGGCACACCGCGCCTTTGGTGGCGATCACGGAGCCGACGGTGGCGCCTTTTCCTAAATGCACATCGGGCATCGCCGCGACGTGCTTGAAAACGAACGGCAGCGAGGCGATTTTTTTTAGCTGATCCATCGCCGCCGATTCGACTTGGTCGAGCGGTGCCCAGATCTTGACCAGGACGCGGCCGTTCAATATTCCTTGAACTGGCATGAGAGCTAGCGCGGCTTAAGCAGGTCCGCGAGTGCCGGGTATCCGTTCGAACGGGCGAGCGACTCAGCAGTGTCCCCGTCATGATTACGCGGCGCAGTCTTTACCCCACGGGCCAGGAGGACCTTGACGGTCTCGGTGCGGCCTTGGCGCGCGGCGAGTATCAACGGTCGGTTGCCATCGCTGTCGACGACCTCGATGTCCGCGCCACCGGCAAGAAGGGCGGCGACAATATCCGTGCGGCCTTTGAGCGACGCCCACATCAGCGGAGTCCAACCGATATCGTCCGTGTGTTTGTGCGAGACGCCCCGACGCATAAGCTCTTGGACCACTTCGGCGCGGTTCCACTTAGCCGCCAAGGTCAGCGCGTTCTGCCGCTCTTTGCGGGTGATCGCTGCTTTGTTAGCGCCGGCGATGATCAGCGCATCGACCGTGCCCTCGTTGCCACGCGCGGCGGCCCACAAAAGCGGCGTCCATCCACTTTCGTCGGTAGCCTCTAGATTGGCGCCTTTGGCCAGCAGCTGGACGATTTGGCGGCCGTCGCCGATGGTTGCGGCCTTGAGCAATTGCTTGTCCAAGCTCCCCCGCAATCCGCAGGCGCAGAGGCTTAGGAACAAAATCGCGGTGAGGGCTCGATTGGCCATGCCCGCATTCTATGATAATCGGCGAGAATCGGAACGCTTGACGGCACAAAGGAAGGAACCTAGACTGACTGCATGAAGATCGCTTTCAACGGCGCGGCGGGAGAAGTTACGGGATCTCGGCACTTGCTCGACGTCGAGGGTTTTAAGGTTCTGTTGGACTGCGGACTATTCCAAGGGCATCGCGGCGAGGCGATCAAGAAAAATACGGATCTGCCGTTCGTTCCGGCGGAACTGAACGCCGTCCTCCTCTCGCATGCCCATGTTGACCACTGCGGCGCGCTGCCCATTTTGACGAAGCGCGGATTTACCGGGCCGATCTATTGCACCGAGATCACCGCGGAGCTGGCCGCTGTGATGCTTCTTGACTCTGCCCATTTACAGGAAAACGACGCCCAGTTCTTCAATAAAATCCACCAAGCCGACGGCGAAACGATCGCGCCGCTGTACGGCGAGGCCGATGCGCGCGCGGCGATGGCGCTTTTTAAACCGGTCGGGTTCGACCAGTGGGTGACTCTAAGCGACAAGGTCCGTTTTCGTTTCCTCAATGCGGGCCACGTCATCGGCTCGGCGATGATCGAGATCGAGGCGCAAACGCCCAAGGGGCTGCGGCAAATTCTTTTCACCGGCGACCTGGGCCGCCGGAAAACGCTGCTGATGGAATCGCCCGTGCCGCCGAAAAATATCGACTATCTGCTGATCGAGAGCACTTACGGCGATCGCGCCCACGACAAGATTCAAGATATCGAACCGATTATGAAGCGTCTCGTCGAGCGCGCGATCGCGGAAAAGGGCAAGATCCTCATTCCCAGCTTCGCGCTGGAGCGCACTCAAGAACTCCTGTATGTCTTCGACAAAATGATCCGCCACAAGCAAATTCCCGCGATTCCAATCTACGTCGACAGCCCGATGGCAGTGTCGATCACCGAAATCTTCGAGAAACACCTCGATAGCGATTCGTTTTCTAAGGAATTCAAGGATTACGTCAGCGGCGAAGGCAGTCCCTTCGATTTAAAATCGGTGCGCTACGTGAGAACCTCCCAAGAATCGCAGAAACTCAACGACCTGCCTGGGCCGATGGTGATTCTTTCCGCGTCGGGCATGTGCGAGGGTGGCCGCATCCTTCATCACTTGCGCAACAACATCGAAAAAGACACCACGACCATCCTCATCGTCGGCTATATGGCCCAGGGCACGCTTGGCCGCCGTCTCCAGGAAGGTGCTACGAAAGCCCGCATCTTCGGCCTGGTCCATCCCGTCTGGGCGCGAGTCGAAACCGTGCACACGTTCTCGGCACACGCCGACCGCGACGATCTGATGTGGTTCATCAAATCCCTCCAGCCCCCACCGCGAACCATCTTCCTGGTCCACGGCGAGGCCGAAGACCGCGCGAAGCTCACCGAGCACCTCAAAGCCGAGGGCATCACCCGCGTCGTCTCGCCCAACCACGGCGACGTCGTCGAGTTGGAGTAGTCCTAGCGGGCAGTCAGGCCGTGGAGCACCGAGTTGATGACCGCCAAAACCAAGGCGAAGCCCAGCGCCCACCAATAACTCGCCACGTGGAAACCCGGCACGATGGCCGTCGCCAACATCACGCAGGCGGCGATGATAAAGAAGGTGAAAAGCCCCAGCGTCAGGATATTGATGGGTAGCGTCAGCACCAATAACACCGGCCGGATCACGCCATTGATGACTCCCAGCACGATTGCAACAAGGATCGCGGTTCCGAAACCGTCGACGGTCACGCCCGACAACAGCTTTCCGGTGACGAGCACGGCCACGGCGCTGATGAGTATGTGGAGGATCAGTTTCATAAGGACGAGTGTAACAAGAAAAGCTGCTTAAGGATCGCTCAATAACTTAAATTTGCCTCTATAGATGCTGTTGTACACGTCGCTTCCGAACGTGGCCTCTAAGTGGCGCCAGGAGTCTTCGTGGACTGGAGACAACTCGATGTCCGTCGCATTCATATATACAGGCATCGCCGCGATCGTATTTTTGTTTTCGAAGTTAAAAATGTTGTCCATGTCCGCAGGTAAGGCGATGCCCACGCAGTCCAATTTTTTGGCCAACGTGACTAACTGTCTAAAGAGATTTGACAACAATTCAACTCCATCCAATGACGGGGAATTGATGGTGTCGATGGCCAAGACTTTACGCCCATCCTTCAATTGGGTGAGCATCATTCCGATATAACCTTTGGGCGCGTTGGAATTCCCCTTATGAACGGAGTAGTAAATCGTGTCCTCGTGCATCGCGCGGGTATAGGCTCTTCCTTTTGAGGCCTCATCATTGAAAGAGCAGTCGATTATGCCCATGCGCCCGCGAAACACCGCCAAAAACCCCTGCGGGACCAAGCGATAAACATCCGTTTCACCCGGAACGACCACCAGGCGAGTTTTGGCCAACTCCACGTAAAGGTCATGGCAAAAATCGCCGATCGCGCGAGCCAAACCCTTTACCGCGCTTATTTGTATTCCCATCGAATCCGGTAGATGATTTTTGTAGTCCTCATAGACCGTCCGAAAGGCCACTATTTTTTCAGCGATGAAGCCCGTGCCGACCAGGACTCCCCGTATGTCCATGTCCCAATATGCGTCCGTCAGTATCAAATCCCTCATCAACGCGACCAACTTCTTGGACAGTCTTCTCTCGCCCAACCGCGCACGCGCAATCTCAAAGACGGTGCGATAGTAGGCTTTCGGATTCCTGAGCAACTCCTCCATTATTTCCATGTCCCCGTCATCCGGAAACGCGACGGAAAACCGTTGGCCGGGCGACCACAAGCCCTGATCCTGCGCCTGGCTTCTTTTGAACTGATAGTAGATATTCCTCAACGACAAGCCTTTGTCTTTGGGAAACTCCGCCTCGATCCAACTGAAATCGCGGATCCGGGTTGCGGCGGCGTCGAGTTCCGCCGCGTTGCGATACAAAACTTCTTCACTCAAATCGTTGAGTTCCAGCTGCACCGCCTGCCCGCTGACCGTCATCGCGGGTAATCCTGCCGTCTTGACGAACAATCTCCGGAAATATTCGGGATGTCGGTCCTGATATGGGGAAATAATATTTACCCTCAAGTCGAAATCTTCCTGGGTTATTTCGATCTCGTGGGAGCGCACTGCCGTGTAGGCCAGCGCGCGTTCACGGGCACTGTTTGGATCGAAGCCCTTTTGAATGAAGACCTCGGCTTGAGCCTTCAAATCTTGGATAAATGCGGGGCCGTCGCTGGCCGCCGCGTATTGCCCCGCCAATTGCTCGTCGGCATACGGCAGGCCAAAGTTGCGCCAGCGTTGGAGCTTCTCCTGCTCGGCGGGAAGCAGAAAAATATGACCCATCTCGGCCATCGCGACATAGACTTTAGTGAGCACCTCCTCAACACGGATATATTTGCGCCTCTCTATTGAAAAAACCTTATTTTCCAGGTCATATCGTGAAATGTCAACGCCTTTGCGCAGCATCGCGCCAAAAATCGTCCCTAGGGCCTCGACGGCATCGTTACGCTTCCAATTCTCATAAAGCGGCGCCAGCGCGACCTTCCGGCCTTGTTCGATCATCGCAACATAGATATAGGTCAACGCTTCCGTGGCCGCGGAATTTCGGGACGGATTCGTGCCGTTCATTATGACTATGAGCTTTTTTCTGGGAGCATCCACTCCGCGCCGAACGTCGGCCGCATAGATACGTCCCAGAGCGATGGCCGCCACCCTGACTTCTGAATCATCCTGGTTATTTAATTGGGATTCGAGCTCGGTTATCGGTATCTCCATGCCGTTAGCTCTCATCGCGGCATAGACCTGCCCGACGGCCCTCGCGATCGGCTTCTCCAAATGAAGCGGAAGATGATCGATTTCTCTGAATCGGGAGACCAACGGCTCAATATCGGCCGCGATATGATTTTCGATCTTCGCGGCGAGCAGATTGCCCGCCAACTCCAGCGTATCTGCGCCCCAATTCAGCTTGTCTTCGAAGAAACGATCCAACGGGGCGGTAGAAACCGGGATTCCCCTTCGGATCATCGCCACATATATCTCGCTTAATGCCACCGCGACCTGTCGGCGCACAAGGCGGAAACCGGGGTCATCGAGAAGCCCTTCGATCCATGCCAGGCGAATGTCCTGGCCTTTGTCGATCATCTCCAAATAGACCGGCGTCAGGATCTCCAGCGGGACCGGCCCAGGAATCGTGCCGCCGCCAAATAACTGGAGTTCCAGTTCTTCGAGCGGTATCGCCTGGCCTCGGGCGACCATCGCGGCATATATTTGGCCGCGCGCCTTCGCGATCGCGCCGGGGGCCACGTCATCATCAGAAACCGACGCGAGCTCTTCGGCAAATTTCCCGGGAGCGGGCAGGCCGCGGCGAATCATCGCCGCGTAAATTTTCCCGAGCGCGCTGCAAGCCGCAATACGCGCTTTGCGTCCAGCCTCTCCGGGCGTCGCGAGCATCGCTTCTAATCTCGCGTTTGAAAAGCGCCGACCGCCCTTAATCGCCGCGACGTTCATGGCCGCCACGACGTCGGCTTCATTCTCCGGCTTCAAAGGCATAAGCCGCCGCAGCGACCGCTGCGAAATTTCTTTATCCGAGGGCGAGTTTTTTCCCCACATTGGTGCGCTCGGAACGGGATCGACGTTCGCGACGACCGCCGGCGCATTTACCCATGTCGGGCGCCAAGACGCGTCGAAGAATCGATCCAAGACGCCCAGCTTAGCCTCATCCTTTGAATTGCCCAAGAGAGAACCAATGCGCCGAACCGAAAACAAACCCTCCGCAGCGACGTCCGCGGATTGGGACGCAAGCTCAATCCGTGGCCCTGCCCTATATTCGGCGGCCGATTCCGGGCCGAATATGAGCGAATTCGCCCCGAGATTCCAGTTCGGGAAAGTGAACGCCGTGGTGGCGGGTATTTGAACGACGGTAGGGAGGGATCTTGTCGGAATGACGTGCGGAGCCGCTTTGAGGACGGGCATGCAAAACGCTCCTCCGGGCGCAAAAAACGTCAGCGCACAAACAAAAAGGTGCCCCGCAGGGCGTGTCAACCAATGAAAGAAATGAGGCGACATTCGCATCTTAGGGCTTGTGCGGAGGCTTTTGACCTCTTGCCCAAGAGACATCCAGCCACATTTTCCTCATCGCCGCCAAATCCGACAAGCTCATCTCGAGGTCGACCGGCAGGAAGTCATCGGATGGCGGCAAATTCAAGAATTCAGGATCAAGGAGATAGGCGTGGCCATCGGTTCCTAGCCGAAAATTGAGGTCAACAGGAGATAAATTTAATTCACCCTCGATTACAGAATAGGCATGCCTGATGTCTTGTTCCATCATGTCGGTAATCGCGAAGTCCGGCCGACGCTCAAACATTTTTTTCATTGTCTTCCACTCCGAGGTCCCCTCCCATCGCGGACTGGTAAGGTGCGCGCCGTCGATGTATTTGATAACAGTTCCCAAATTCCCGTCGATTTTCGTGAGGCTGTGAAACCGAGCGACTTTCACCGAGAGATAATGTAAAGCTTTCAACCACGTGGCTTCGTTCATCCTGAACATAAGCGGCCTTCGAGAGAGCTTGATGAAGACTTTTTCTCCGTTGAATGTCCCGACGAATCTTTTGATCGTACCCAGGCCATGCAGGGGATCTCCAGCGTTCCTGGCGCCGATCACTTTCATGTTTTCGATCGACGCCGAATCTATTTGTGGGAAGTTTCGAACGTTTCGAAACAGCATGCTGACCGGATCTTTCCCGACCAGAGCGAGATGAAGCGCTAATTGACGCTCCTGGCTGGCCGGTATCGGTATCACGGAACCAGTATTTGTCGCCCCCCACGCCGCGGTCACTTGGCTTATTTCGTCTTCGATTTCGTCACGGCGATTTTGTGACATTCTCTCGACCAGCGCGGCTCGCGCCGATTGCAGCGGCTTGAGATCTACCTTACCCATACGCACAAATGCCCTTTCGAGAATGCCGAGCCTCGAAAAAAGCTCCGCAGCATGGTCGGGCCGCGCTAAATCTTCGACTCGAATTTCGTCTGCGGTAACTATTGAGTCATCGTGAATGGCAAAATTCTGCGGGTACCTCGCAAAATCGCCGAGCGGCGAGTTAGGGCGAAGAAATTCATGGACTCGAGGCCTCAATTCAACCGGCAGTGCGGTAAACATCGATCGCAAGGCGACCGTCGCCTTGGCGGAAGGAACAGTAGACGCTGCGGCAAACCCCCGTTGGCCAGCGCCGGCGACGATCAGAAGCGCCAGACCTAACCGGCGGTAAACCGACGATCCTTGAAGTCTGCAATACATGCAACGATATTTTGAGCTATCGGACAGGATTCCGACAGGGTCATCGGGACCCCGCAACGTGGGATAAAAGACCCATCCTCGATATAATCGCCCCACGTGCGACGCGGCTTAGGGCTTGCCCGGAGGCTTCGGGGTGTGCGACGAAGCAACTTCCCGCCACACATCCTTCATTCCCGCTAAATCCGCTAAACTAAGTCTAAGAGGGACGAGCGGAATTTTATGGGATGGCGGCATATTTAAAAGCTCAGGATCGATGAGATAGGCGCTGCCGTCGGTGCCCAACCTGAAGTTGAGATCGTGCGGGGCCAAATGCAATTCGCCTTCGATCACGGAATAGGCGTGCCGAATATCTTGCTCCATTCCGTCAGTGAAAGCGAAATCCGGTTTGCGTTCGAAGATTTTTCTCATACGCCGCCATTCCGGAGTGCCCGGCTGCCTCACTTCGAAAAGATGTATGCCGTCAACATATTCGGAGACGAGTCCCCAATATCCGGAAATCTCCGTAAGACCGTAGAATCGGGGGACTTTCACCGACAGGTCACGCAGAGATTTTAACCACGCGGCTTCGTTAAAAATAAGAAAGGTCTGATTCAAGGTCTGCCGCAAGGAAAGTTTGACGAAGACTTTCTTCCCGTTTATTACTCCGACAATTCTTCTCAGCGTGCCCTTGCCCATTAAGGGATCCCCCGGATTCTTAGGGCCGATCACCTTCATATGTTCGATCTTCGCGGCCTCGATATGCGGAAAATCATTGGCCGTTCGAAGGAAAATGTTGATGGGATCTTTTCCAATGAGCGCACGCCGCACCGCGAGCACCCTTTCCTGGGCGCTGGGCACTGGAGAACCGAGCACCGGCGCCGCCCAAGACCTAGTCTCCTTGGCGACTCGCGCTTCGATTGCGGCGCGATGCTCTTCGGACATCCTCTCGCCGACGAGCGCCCGAGTCTGGTGCAACGGCCTGAGATCGACATTCCCGACGCGCTTAAGCGCCTCTTCGAGAATTCCGAGCCTTGAAAATAGCTGTGCTGCATGATCGGGTTGCGCCAATGCTTTCGTCGCGATTTCATTCGCTGAGGCGATCGCCGCATCGTCGGCCATGAAATCCCGGACCACGTCTCCAACGTGGCTAATCGGCGAGTTGGGACGAAGGAATTCATAGGCCCGGGGTTGCAACGACACCGGAAGGGCGGCGAACATCGAGCGTAACGAGTGCGCAACCTTCACGGACGCAACGCCGTTTGACGCGGCATGACCTGGGCGGGACGCGCCGACGCCGAGCAGGAGGGCCAGGCCCCACGCGCAAAATACCGACCGGCTTGTCTTTCCATCTTCCATATAGCGTTAGTTTGACGAATCGAGTCTTCTTCGAACAGGGTCATTGGGACCCCGCAACGTGGGATAAAGGACCCATCCTTGATATAATCGCCGCGTGCCCTACGACCTCGTCGTGATCGGCGCCGGCGTAACGGGCGCGGGCGTGGCGCGCGACGCGGCGCTGCGCGGCCTCAAAGTCGCCCTGATTGAGCGCGGCGAGCCCGGTGGTGGAACGACTAAAGCCTCCACTCACCTAATTCATGGCGGTGTGCGCTATTTGCTGTACGACCGCCTGACCACGCACGCGACGTGCTGGGATTCCGGCCATATTGTGCGCACGGCCGGCGACCTGATGACCCGCCTGCCTATCGTTTGGCCGGTATATCGTGATCACAAGCGCGGCCTGGAAACCGTCGAGACTTTATTTGAGGAGTACGATCGGTTTCAGCCGATGAAATACGGTCGCCCACACTTGCGGCTAACTCCGCAAGCGTGTATATCCTTAATACCCGGCCTCAAGGCGGAGGGATTACGCGGCGCATTGGTATTCGATGAATGGTGGGTCGATGCGCAGGCGCTGGCCGCGCGCACATTGGATTCCGCCAAATCCGCGGGAGCAGAGGTATTAGTCAGAGCCGCGGCGGACGCTATACTCCGCGAAGGGACACGCGCCGTTGGAGTTAGGGCCGGAGGGAAGGAATTTCGCGGCAAGCTCGTGATCAACGCCGCCGGGCCCTGGGTGGACAAGGTCGCGCGTTTGGCTGGTGCCAGCCTGCCGCTCCGGCTGATGAAGGGCACGCATCTAATTTGGAATGATCCAAAAAAAGTTCCCGTCGGCCTATTGCTCGAAGCGGCCGATCACGAACGATATGTCTTCGTCATTCCCTCGCCGTTGGGCACATGGGTCGGTCCCACCGATTTGCCCGGACCCGCCGATCCGGACGCGGCGCGCACGACGCCCGAAGAGGCGAAATACCTGCTCGAATCCGTGCGCCGTTATTTTGCCGATTGGCCAATGCAACCGGACGCGACGATCATCGGATCGCGCCCCATCCTGGGCCAGCCGGGCGCTGAGAAACTACTCTCCCGCGACTTCGAGGTGTTCGACCATGAGACGCGCGACGGCGTCCCGGGACTGCTCACCATCGGCGGTGGAAAAATGTCCGACTACCGGGCCATGGCCGAAGCCACGGTCGACGCGGCCTGCCTCAAGCTCGGCATACGCACCAATGGAACCACCGCGCAGTTTAAGCTCGACGGTTCGGCCGTCGGCGAGATTCCCGACTGGAATCCTCCCGCGCCGGGGCTCAAGCACTTCCTCAAGACCCGACCGCATCTGCGGGAACTACACGCTCTCGCCCATTTAGGAGGCGCCTTCGGCGCCCATCTGCTGCGGCGCGCGTTGGGACGCTGCCCGGATTCCGATATCGAAAAATTTCGCGACCACTATGCGTGACGCGCCAATTTTTTTGTAAAGTGAAGCGTCGGTTACCCATTTCAATTCTCGGAGAGCTCCCATGAACAACGTTTGGTCACGAATCGAAGCCGTCCTCGAAGAAAAGTCGCTGCTCAAGCACCCCTTTTACCAGGCCTGGAACATGGGCACATTGACGCGCGAAGACCTCTCCCATTACGCGCAACAGTATTACGCGCAGGAATCCCGGTTTCCGCGATATTTGAGCGCGGTACATTCGAACTGCCCCGACGCCGCGACCCGCCGCGTGCTACTCGACAACCTCAATCATGAGGAAGCCGGCCCTGACAACCATCCCGAACTGTGGCTGCGCTTTGCCGAAACTGTCGGTGCCGATCGCGCCTCGGTGCTTTCCGCCGTGCCCCACGCGAAGACGACGGAGTGCGTCGAGTCCTTCGACCGCCTGTCTCGGGGAAGCTGGCAGACCGGTCTGGCCGCTTTGTATGCCTACGAAGTGCAGCAGCCGACCGTCGCCAAGACCAAGGTCGACGGCCTCGTTTCGAAGTACGGCCTCAATTCGAAAGCGGCCTTGGGCTTCTTCCAAGTCCACGAGACGCTCGACGCGTGGCATTCGGAGTCCGAAAAGAATATCTTGGACGGTGAAGTGAAGCGCGATCCCGCGTTGGCCGACGAATTGGTTAAGTCCGTCTCCTCGGCCTGCGACGCGCTAAACGCGTTGCTCGACGGCGTTTGCGAAGCGCGCGGCATCGCCTGCGCCTGCTAAACGCTCAGTAAACGCCGCGCTCCTGGTACCAGGGGATTTTCTTGCTGGACGGTTTCAGGCAATCGATAAAGACGATCACGCGCTCTTGGCCGTACACGTAGCCCCAGCGTCCGGTTCCCTTTAAGCTTGAGCCGTTGATCACCCCGTCGCTTAGGATGCCCGATCCGTAGTATTGGACCTTGTCCGTTTCTGAGCCGCAGGCGGGCAAATCGACCGCCGGTATGTTCGCGATGTATTTCGGCACCAAGTCGGTCAGCTTCGCGGGGATTTTTCTCTCCGCCTTGATGTAATCAGCGATAGCACTTTCAATCGATGCCAAGTTCGTGCGGGCTTTCGTCTCGCGGAAACTCATCTCTTCGTTGCGCGTCGCCCGTTCGAACGTGTCAGAAGTCTCATCGTGCATGAGCGAATTCATGCACGCGGACGCCGATAAAATCAACGGAAGCAGAAAAAGTTTCCGTTTCATTGGATTGCTCCTCTCATGATCGTGCCGCCGCCCAAGACGAAGCTGCCGTCGTAGAACACCGCGGCCTGGCCCGGCGCCGGCGCGCGTTGCGGCGCGTCGAAACGCACGAGAACCGTGCCGTCGGCGTTTAAGGACAGTCCGGCGGACGCCGGACTGTGTCGATGACGCACCCGCACTTGCGCGCGCACCGAACTAGCGGGCACACCCGCGGTCCAGGTGACGCTGCCGGCGACCAGAGAAGACGCCATCACGTCGTTTTCGTCGCCGACGACCAATGTGTTCGTCTCGGGCTTCATACGCACGACATACAGCGGATCAGGCGATGTAACGCCAAGTCCCTTGCGCTGTCCGACGGTGTAAGAGGCCAGACCGGAATGTTCGCCGATCACCCTGCCGTCGGTCGATTCAATGGGTCCTGGCATCAAGGTCGCAGCTCCGGCAGACTCGGACCGCGACGCGACAAAGCCGCGCACATCCCGCTCGGGAACGAAGCAGGTTTCCATGCTTTCCGGCTTGTCGGCGGTGCGCAATCTTAAGGTCCGCGCGCGTGCGCGCACTTCGTCCTTGGTCAGCGCGCCGACGGGGAACTCCGCCTTCGCCAGCTCTTTGGCCGTCAATGTATAAAGGAAGTAGGTTTGGTCCTTGCGCACATCGATGGACGTAGACAGACGTCCATCGATGATTCTTGCATAGTGCCCGGTCGCGACCTTCCCACAGCCCCAGGCCTCGGCTAAATGCAGCAAGTGGCCGAACTTCACCGATCGGTTACATTCGACGCACGGATTGGGAGTCGTGCCGTCAAGATAAGCGGCGACGTACGGCTTAATGACTTTCTGCTCGAAGCGTTCGGACATGTCGGCCACGTAGTGGGGAATGCCCAGGGCCTCGCAGACACGCTTGGCGTCATCCACGTCCGCCGGAGAGCCGCAGCAGCCGAATCCCGTCGCCGCGCGCGGCAAGAGCTTCATCGTCACGCCGACGACGTCCTCGCCCCGCTCCTTAAGAATGGCGGCGGCCACCGAACTATCCACACCACCACTCATCGCCGCCAAAATCCTCATGCCACGCTCGCCACCGACCGCAGACGACCGATCGCCACCGGCAGGCACTTCAAAAATCGGTCGATATCGGCCTCAGTCGTTCCCCAACCCACGGAAATCCTCAAGGATCCGGCGGCAAGCCCGGGGTCAATTCCCATCGCCGTGAGGACGTGCGACGCAAGCGATGCCCCCGAGGAGCAGGCCGGACCGCTGGACACGCAGAATCCTTCGAGGTCAAGGGCCACGACCAAGTGGTGCCCATCGACCCCGCTGAAGACAAAATTGGAGGTATTCGGCAGGCGCCGCTCCGGGTGGCCATTGAGGCGCGCATCGCTAATTTTCAGCACGCCGGCTTCCAGGCGTCGCCGAAGAACCAATGCGTGAGCGGCACTCGACTTTAATTCGCGCAAAGCCAGCTCGCATGCCACGCCGAGGGCGGCGATGCTCGCGACGTTCTCCGTTCCGCCCCGCCTTTCCTTCTCTTGATGGCCGGTCAGGACCGGCGACAGTCGCACTCCGCGGCGCACGTATAGGGCACCGACCCCTTTCGGTGCGTTGAGCTTGTGCCCAGACAACGAGAGCATGTCGACTCCCAAAGCTTTCACATCGACGGCGACCTTGCCTAGGGATTGCACGGCGTCGGTATGCATCAATGCGCCGCGCGCGCGCGCCAAGGCGGCGATCTCGGCGACCGGCTGCAGGACGCCGGTCTCGTTGTTGGCGTGCATCACGCTGACGACGATCGTGCGCTCATCAATCGACGCGCGAAGCGCGTCGACGGCGACGACGCCATCCGGGCTGCACGGCGCTTCCCCAATATCGAATCCTCGATGGCGCAATTCGCTCAGCTGACCGCGCACTGCGTCATGCTCGATCCGCGTTGCCAGGACTGTCCCGCGGCCGTTTTTCTCGGCGCGAGCCTGCCATGCGGCGCCTGAAATCGCGAAGACGTCGGATTCGGTGCCGCCGGAAGTGAAGATGATTTCGGATTGATCGGCAGCCCCGATCAACGAGGCGACCGACTCGCGAGCGCGCTCGACGGCCGCCCGCGCCTTTTGTCCCAGCGAGTAGACCGAATTCGGATTGCCGTACCCGTCCCTCAGCCACGGCAACATCGCATCGAGGACTTCCGGTCGGATCGGGGTGGTCGCGTTGTGGTCGAGGTAGGTCATTGCCCGAAGCCGAAACCCTTAAAGAGGTCTTCTTCCCCGCCCGCGGCTTTCCCCGCGGGGGCACCTTCCGCGGCGGGTTTCGGTTCCTCAGCGGCAGGCTTGGTTCCAGGCAGGGTGGCGCCCTTAGGCGCGCCTTTGGCAGTCACGCCCGATACGATCGTTTTGCGCACGCCTTCGGCGAAAATAATCCGGCCTTTTTTGCGGTCGTAAAACAGGCGGAATTGGCTTTGCTTGGTCTGCGGTTCGTAAGCCTTACCAAGGTTGTCGCGCTCCTGCTCCCAACCGGGGTTGTAGAGCAAGCGTCCGCGCAAATCGACCTTGTTGCTCAACACCGGAAGGCTGAAACGGATGCGATAAAATCCGTTGGTATCGGAAACGCCGGGATCGAACGATGAGGTGGCAAATCCGGAGGGCCGGGCCTCGCCTTCCTCCACAACGTTCTCACCGCTGGCGACCGCGCGCACGACCACACCTTGAATGGGGTTGTCCTTGTAGTCCGTGATCACGCCTTGAATATATCCGTCGAGAAATTGCGTCTTCTGCGCGACAGAAAACACCAACAACTCGGTGGTTCCGGTCAGCTTTTCGGTGATCGAAAGATCGACGACCCGACCCTCGGCGAAATCCTCGACCACCACATTCTTGTTCGAGGGTCCACAGGCGGCGAGCAAAACGAGAAGCCCGACGGTAAAAACACGGCGCAGCATGGTTTATTTTACCATTTGACTAGCGTTTCTCGGCGACAGGCACGGGCGCCTGAGCGTCGGCAGGAGCCGTTGTCGCCGCCGCTTCTGTCGGGGGTGCCGCCGCGGACTTGGCCGCCTTCTCGGCGTTTTCCTTGGCCAAAGTCGGTTTCGGAATCGATGCGCTTTTCACGAAAAAAACCACGCGCCGATTTTTGGCCCTCCCCTCCGGGGTCGCGTTCGGCACGACGGGCCGCGCGTCTCCATAACCGACGGCGCCGAGGTGTCCGGCTGGGATCCCGTATTTTTCAATGAGCAGCCGGGCCACGCTGGTCGCACGCGCAGTAGAAAGCTCCCAGTTCGAGTCGAAATACATGTTGTGGATCGGTTGGTCGTCGGTGTGGCCCTCGACTAAGATCTCGTGATCAGCGCCGAGCCTGCGCAAATTCGGCACGAGCAACGCGAGCTTGGCGTCCATTTCGGCGGTGGGTTCGGCCGCCCCTGACCCGAAGAACGGGATTCCCCCCTGTTCTTCGATCGAAATCTTGAGACCGTCCTTGTCGACTGTCACCTCGCCCTTCATTTTGCCCTTGTCCATCATGTCCTTCACGTCGGAAGCAGCCTTCTGGACATTTTTGTTCAAGGCCGCCGATAACGCGTAGAGAATGACAAAGAAACAGACGAGCTCCGTCATCAAGTCGGCGTAATTGACCAGCCAGGCGGGCGCCGGGTGCCCGATCTGGCAGACTTTCGGATCACTCTCGTCGATGAATCCTCTCGGGGCGCGCAGGGGCACAATATCTCCTTAAGCCGCGGGTGTGGCGGATTTGACGATAATGCGTTCAGACGGGGCGAGATAGGCCTTCAAGTTCGCCTCGACGACCGACGGGGTGGCGCCGCTTTGCAGCAGCAAGACACCGCGGATGATAATCTCCTTTACCAGAAGCTCCTCCTCTGAGCGACGCCGCAGCTTTCCGCCCATCGGCAAGAAAATTAAATAGCCAGATCCCAGGCCGTAGAACGCCGCCGCCAAGGCCAGCGCCATGCGGCGCGGCACGGCCGCGACGTCCTCGATCGACGAGAGCATCATGATCATGCCAAGCACAGTGCCAATGATCCCGAACGCCGGCGAATAGGTGCCCATCGCGTTGAGGATTTCCTGGCCACCCTTGTGACGCTCGCGAATGAAGCCTATTTCGGTCTCGAGCATGTTGCGGATGAATTCGTGATCCGCGCCATCGACGACCAACTGCACGCCGCGCCGCAGGAAATCGCTCTTGATTCCCCTGACGTCGTTCTGTAGCGCCAGGAACCCCTCTTTTTTGGCCTTCTGTGAGAGGCTAACGAAGGTCCCGACGATGTCAGAAGTGTCCTCGCCGTGGGACATCAGCGTCTTCTTGATCACTTTCCCGACGCCGATGACCTGGCTCAGTGGATAATTGACCAGGGTCGCACAGACGGTTCCTCCCATGACCATCAGAAGCGCTTCCATGTTCATGAAAGGCTTGAATCCCGAAACACCCTCGCTCATGAAGATTGAGCCGATGCACAGGCCGAAGAAAATGATGATTCCAGCGATGGTTGCGATGTCCATGTATGTAAAGCTCCTTAAATTCCCTTAACTTGCTTCGCGAATGTAACCAGCGATGGGATTGACCGGCTTGCCTGAAGTATTGACGGCGCGCCGGTACTCGACGACTTTGGCGACGACTTCTTCCGATTTTTCGCGGACCAGGACCTTATTGCCGGTCGCCAGGTGCACGACCGTCTGGGGCCCGGGCTCGAGCGTCTCGATGAGTTCGGCGTTGACGACGACTTCGCCGCCGTTTAGTTTATGAAGGACGATCACTGCTCCCCCTTCCCGAAAAGGCGCTTCGTCCAGGGCGTCTGGCGGGTCTCCTCGATCTTGCCTTCGAGCTGGGCGGCGCGGGTGGCGGCACCCTTCTCGGCCTCGCGCGCCGCGGCAGCCTCGTCGGTAAGCCGCTTGATCTCCGCGCGCATCGTCTCAAGCTCGCGATTGGACGCGTGCGACGACTCCTCCGTCGCGCGACGCGCTTCTTGGGCCTTTTTCAATTCACTCTCCGCTCGCTCATGAGCAGTGCGAGCTTCGGCCTCCAAGGCCGACTTCTGCGCGGCGATGTCGGCCTCGAAACGCTCGCGTTCTGCGCGGATCGACTCCGCTGCGCGCTCACGGTCGGATTGTATCTGTTTTTCGGATTCCGTCCGCGTTTTCTCGAGCACGGCGCGTAGCTGCTCGATCTGCAATTCCCTTGAGCGCAGGCGTTCAGCCACGGCCTTCTCGAAATCCACCCGCATCGGAGTGAGCTCTTGGTACGCGGCGTCGCGCTCTCCTTGAGCCCGCTGGGCGTTGACGGATTCCCGTTGCAGTTGAAGGCGCGATTGTTCGACCGCTTCCTGGAGATTTCTCATCGAAACGGATTGCGCAGCACTTAAGCGTTCGGCCTCCACTTTTTCAGCTTGGAGCTCCGTGATTCGGGCCTCGGCGCGCGTTGCGCGCTCGCGCAAATCGGCCAGCGCAGAACGCGTCGACGCCGCCTGGGCCCGCTCGGTCTCGAGCGTGCGCTCCGCCTCGATGCGGCGATTTGACTCATATTCGCGAGTGGCGTCGAGCTGTTGGATCTTCTGCGCCGAAGTCTCATGGCGCAGGCGTTCGCCGGCCAACTCCGCTTCGAGCGCGTGCATCCGCTCATACCAACTCGAGTCCTTGGTCGAAAGTTCCCGCCGCAGGCGCGCGATCTCGCCTTCCAGCTCGACTCGCGCGGCGTCGGAATCGGTCCGGCCGGCTTGATGGCGCGCGAGCACTTCCCTCTCGATCTCGGCGCGCAATTTCGTCTCATGGAGCCGGATCGAGGCCTCGTTCTCCTGACGCAGCTGATCGGCGATTTTCGACGCACGCTGATTGATCTCGTCTTGCGCGAGAATGCGTAGACGGGCTTTTTCGGCGTCGACGCTTTGCAGCGCCGAGGATTGAGCTTCCGCGCGGACCTCCTTTTCCCGCTCGACCCACTTGCGCTGCAAGACGACGAACTCCGCCTTGTAACGTTCCTGGGTCCGCTCCCAATCGCCGGAAGCTTTCTTGAGTTCTATCAGCTGCGAACGCGACGCGGCGGATTGACGTTCCAGCGCGCCGCATACAGCCCGCAGGCGCTGAAGCTCGCTTTGGGCGCGCTCTGCTATTGATTTGTGCTGAGCAATATCGGCCTCGTACTCAACTTTTGCGCGGCGCAGTTCGGCGTCTTTTTCCGCGTCGAAGCGCTGCTTGACCGTCGCAAAATCGCGCTGCAAGCGGTCGACATCGGCCTGCAAACGCTCCTCGCGCTCGCGAGAGCTCGAGCGCAAACTCGTCAAATCCCGTTCCAGCCTCTCTTGGACCAACGCTCCGCCCTGTCGGGCCAGCGTCAGGTCCGCGCGCAACTGGATTGCCTCCTTTTCGCGCTCGGCGGCGTTTTGCAGGCGAGCTAACGCCTCGGCCCGGTCGCGGGACAACTCCGAGACGCGTTCATCGAGGATTTTCTTCTCCGAAGACACTTTGGCTAAATCCGTGTCGGCGCCTTTGAGCTTCTCGGCAAGCGACCGCAGATTGCGGATCTCATCATCCTTTGCCATCGCGATTTTCTGCCAACCCGCTTTTTCTTCCAGCCACCGACGCTCCATTTCTTGGATGCGCAGCGCGAAATGACCCTCTACTTCCTTCTCCTGCGACTCGCGGGCGCCCATCTGATTTTTGAGCGTCGATACCCATGTCTCGCGCTCTTGGGCTAAGCGCGACTCCAATTCCAGCGCCCGCTTTTCCAGTTTAAGCTTTGCTTCCTCAGAATCCTGCTCGCGACGGTCCCGCCGCAATTTATCTTGTAGTTCTTTGAGGCTGACCTCGACTTTCGCGGCCGTGGTCTGCTCCTCCTGACTCTTGAGCTGGTTGACGAGAAGCTTCTCTCTCTCGTCCTGCAGCCGCCTTTGCATCTCCTCAAGTTTCTTTTCGTAATCGTTCTTGATCTTATCGACTTTCTCGGCGGCCTCTTTTTCCAGGTCACGCGCCGGCGCCGGTGCGCCTGAAGGCATTCCGGGCAATCTCATTCCCATCGGGGGAAATGACATGCCGCCTCCCGGCAGCGGAGGCGGAGGCACCATCCCCATTGCTGGTAAAGGAGGTGGAACGGGCGGCCGACCCGCTGAAGCCGGCAGCGGCGGCGGCACGGGAAGTTTCGGTGGAATCTTGTCGTCAGGCGCCATGGTCATCTCTCCTTAATGTTATCGGTTAAATCGCTTGGGCCTTCATCCCGTCGACCCATTGACGCAGGCCGGGATCGGGATTTTTGACCAGTACCGCCTCAAATTCCGCGATCGCCTCGCGCTGTCTCCCCATCTGCACGTAACACGTCCCCAAATACTGCCGCGCTTGCCAGAGTGAAGGATCCTGCGAGAGCGCGTATTCCAAATACTGCGCCGCCTGCGGGAACTGCCCGGCGTCATGGCTTTGCACTCCCGCCGAGAAATAGGTTTGCGCCTGCGACGCCTGCGCCGGTGTGGCAAGTGCTGCGGGTGGAAGTGCTACGGGGGCCGCCGCATGCGCAGCGGCTCCCCCGCCCACCGCGGGACCCGAGCCCGCGCTGAGCAATTGCGCAACGGCCTGCTCGGCTGCGCGCGTGCGAGGTTCGTACTTGGCTCCCCGGTCGGAAGCCACTTCCTCGGTAAATCCGGAGAATGCGCCTCCACGGCTCTCACGGACGCTCACTTTTCCTTCCTTTTCCAAAACCTTGACGACGTCCATGATCTTCGAGCGCTCATCCTCGACCTGGCCGGCACTCAATCCCGAGGCGTACTCGATGGATTCCTTGAGCAAGGACGCCGCACCCGACGACATGTTCGACAGGAACTTGTTCAGGATGTCCGGGGCGGCGCCCTGGAGTGCCTTGGCCATCGATTCGGTCTTGAGTTCGCGCACGATCACTTGCATGTCGCGATCTGGGAAACCCACCACGTCCTCGAAGCTCATAATAAATTTGCGCACGCGCTGATAAACTTCGGGCTTCTCGTTCTTAAGATACTCCAGGATATTTGCCCGCGTCATCGTGTCCGCCTCATCGAGCAGTTGTGTCAGGCGCTCCATCCCGCCGACGACGAAATCCACGCTTTCCTTGATGTCGGCGTCTATCGCCATCAACTGTTCGCGCGTCACTTGGCGAAGTTTCAGGGCCTCGATGGCCACCTTCGCCTGCAGTTCCAGCGGCAACGCGGTTAGCGTCGCGCGCGCGAGATCCGACTTCATGTAGCTGAGCACGACGGCGATCAGCCACGGCTCGTCACCGCGAACCAGGAACAGGTTCCCGAGTCGCTTAAAGTTCTCCTCCGTGATGTAGGTGAACGGCTCGAACTTCTTCATGGCGTCCTCCACTTCTTCTTCCTCCGGCGGCGGAGGAGGCGCGTCGTCTGGCTTACGGCCCATCATCACATCCAAAGCGGCGGCAGATTCCGACTCCTCGGTGCCGTCTCCCGATCCGTCCTCATCCTCGCCAGTGTCGAGCTTGGACTCGACGTTAACTTCGGCCGCCGGCTTTTCGCGCAACGCGGCGACATACTGACGGAAGAAGCGGGCGAGCGGTCCGAACAGGAACGAAAGAAAAAGCAGGAGGAGCAGCGCGTACAAAAGCGGCAGGTACACCGAGGGTTTCTTAAGGTCTTCCTTCCAATCCACCAACGGCGGCTTGTCGAATTGGGTCGGGCGGAAATCGATTTGATCGTCGCCGAGCTTCTGGTAGTGGCTCATCGCGTCCTTGATGCGGTCGCGAACGACGTCCCGGGCTTTTTTGTCCTTAAGGACGCCGTCGTCGTGAATCACGGTGACTTGGAGCCTTTTAAAGATGGGCTTGACGGAAAACCGCTGTTCGTCGACGCCTTTCATCTGTTGGGCTTGCTGGGCTTGCGATTGCTCGGGCTTTTCCGGATTTTGCTGGGCGGTGATCGTCTTGGGCTTGGGGATGCCAGGCAAGACGAACGTCGTCTGCATCCCACCGCGCGGCGCAGGCGCCTTCTCCTTGTATTTTTCGGCCACGCCCATACCGGTGCGCGTGGACTCCTGGCTCTCCGCCTTGACCTCCATTTCCACGTCGACGAACGCGGCGGCCTTGCCCTTGCCGAGCATGGTATCCAACACATCGTGTTGAATGCGCATTTCCGATTCGGCCTTTACCCGCGTCTGCTCCTGCAGCAGCGCCAAATCGGGCGCGACAACGGCCGCAAGCGCCGGAGTGAGTACCGGCGCCCCTAAGAGCAGGGCGGCGAGCAAATACATTTGCATTCCTCTTAAGTGTAAGGGGGTGCTGTTACGAAATCAAGACAGAAAGACCCGAAATTAGGGTTTCAAGGATTGGAGAAAGTCCCTGACCGAGCGGTTGTTCGGGTCCAGTTCCAGGACCTTGCGCCAAATCGCGACCGCTTTGTCTTTCTGGTCCATCAAGAAGAACGACGATCCCATGATCTCGAGCGCGGTCACGTTGTTGGGCTCCAAGTCCAGGACGTCTTGCGCGCGGCGCACCGCGGAGTCGTAATGGCCCTCGTAGATGGACTGCCGGGCGTCGAAGACCTTTTGGTCGACCCACGTGAACTGCTCGGGGCCCTCCAGCCGGCGCGTTACATCGGCAACCCCCGCTTCCTTCTCGACCATGTTCAACAGGCCGAGCAATTTCTCGTCGCGCGGGTTCTTGTTGAACGCGTAGCGCAGCGCGTTGACCGAGACCTTGAGGTCGCGCCCGTCGACGTAGGCGATAGCACCCTTGCGCACGAAGGTTTGCGCTTCCTCTCCGCCGGTGGCTGCCGGGACATAGTTGGTCACCGCAGACAGGCGCGCGATCATGGTCTCGACTTGCTTGTTGCCGGGTGCTGCGTCCTGGGCCTGGTTGAACTTCTGTGCGGCCAAGGCGAAGTTTCCTTCCTGGAAAGCTTCCATTCCCGCTTTTACGAAATTCTTGACTTGCGCCGTCGACCGGTCGGACCGAGATTGGCCGAAGCGGAACGTGATCGAAATGCGCGTGCTGGACCCCAGGTCATGGATTCCTTGGGCGAGGTCGAGCGTAAAGCTGTTGAAATTGAGTCCGAAGCCGAAATCCGTCTCTTGGATCGACGGCAGCCCCAACAAGCCGAAGCGGAACGCGAACCAGCGAGAAACCCAATATTCGCCGCCAAAACGCAGCTCGGTCGAGGCGCTGAGCGATTTTTGGATGTCCGCTGAGAGCATCAGGCGCTCCTTGAACAGGCGCATCGAGTTGCCGAGCTTAATTGTCACCGGGTACTTGTCCTGGGTGTCGCCCTGGGTCTGGGAGAACACATTCTGCATTCCCAGCCCCACGCGGTAGGACGCTCCCATCGTCTTCATCATCCCTAAGTCCAAGGCCTTGGTGTTGTCGGCGGACCCGCCGACCTTGCGCGTGACCTGTTTGACGGTCATGCCGAACAGCGTCGTCTCCGTAATGCCTTTGGCCCAAGACAGCGCCATCGCCTGCTGCTGGTCTTGGAAGCTGCCGTTGGTCTTCACCGAGGTCACATCGCCTGATGTCGGGTTGTATACGGCGTCTACCTGCTCGAATCCGCTACCCGTGAACTGAGTCATGCTCAGCGCGAACACCGAGCCGCTCTTAGTTGGGTGGGCATAGCTGAAATACGTAAGTTTGGTCTGCACGTATAGTGTGGCCTGCATCGTCGTCAACTCTTTGCGCTGGAGCTGGGCCAGGCCGGCCGGGTTCCAATACGCGGCGGAAGCGTCGTCCGAGATGCCGTAGTAGGCACCGCCCATGGCCATCGCGCGGCCACCGACGCCGAAATTCATGAACTGACCGGTAACACCACCGCTCTGGGCCGAGGCGTAAGCGGCGCAAAGGCTCAAAAACAGGCCTATTAGCACGCGCGCGCCACCGACGGCCTTTACTACGGCCGACGCAGGCGAGACGCGCTTGAGAGCGCGCCCCCTCACGTAGTTATAGGGCATCACAATTCGGTAGCCTGACGCTCCCGGCGCCCGGGAGTCACGGCTTTGCGCCCCTGGCTTGCGCCAAGTTTGCCGTTATCGCCTATCCGTATCTACTGCTCACGCCGCGCCCCAGGATCATCCACCCCCGATCCGAAAGCGGCGTGCAACACGGCTAGGATGCAACTCTCGTATTGTAACGGGAATATGGCACCTGTCAAGGCCCAGATTCCCTCTGAAACGACGCGTTTTTTTGACTTTTAGGTGGAACGCCCACGCCCTTTAATTCCGCCGGCCGCCGAATCCGCGGCGATCCCATTTTTTCCATATTTTTATATCGAAACACTTGACGCCACCATGGTCGGGGGCTAAACTGCGACCGCGACGACTTTATGCTCCGATTTCACCGTACTGATGTTTTCTGCGCCGCGATCGGTGTATGTGTCCAACCAAGCTGTCTTCGACGGCGTAATGAACCGCTTTCGGCCTAGATTCTGGGGGAGCGTCACCGTTCGTTAGAACTCAACTTAACAACGGCCCAACGTTGGGGGAAAGGTAGCCTCCAATTTTTTAAGGTCGCTTTTTGGCGACCTTTGATTCGGTTAACAAATTCCATCTCGCTATTTTGTACTTGTTGGTTATACTCGCGTTAGTCCCGGGGGAAGAGCGGATTGTTTTTGTTTTTAAACTTTATTACCTTTCTCTGTATATGGCCAATGGTTGACTTGGTGTTTTGCAAAGGTCATTCCGGAGCCAATGAGTATGGGCCTGATCCATTAGCCCCCTCTTAATTCTAGCCTGGACGCAATCTGAGCCCCTAGACAACTCCACTTCGCCCTGTTAAACTTCCGTTTATGCCCGAATCAGAGTCGGATTCTAAATTAGATAGACAAAAGCTGACTCTTTGGCTGTCGATTGGAGCTGCGATCTCCCTAATTCTGCCACTGCTTATCGCGGCTTATATGCATTGGGGCGGAAACGGCGGGCCGGGGGGGCCAGGGATGCGCAATGACGTTTTCGAACATCGCGAAGGCGCCGATCGGCGGATCGTCCCGAACCAAGCCTTGGCCATGCCTGTAGCGCCGCCGCCGACCAATAAAGTCAACCGCCAAGACCTCGAGAACAGCGGATCTTCTCTCGATTTTATCAAGCCGGCTTCGGAAATCGCCGGTAAAGTCGCCCCTCCGGCCGCGGTGCCACCAGTCGCCCCGGCTCCCGAAAAGACACCCGTGGCAGCGCCCCCGCCGAAAGCCGTGCATAAACCCGCGCCAAAGAGCAAAAAGAGTTTCGCAACACCCAAGCTGCAGCCGTCGCGCGGGTTTACGAAGATGGGCGGATCGAAAAATGCGACGCCGACCGCAAATGGTTCCCCGTCGCAGGGCGGGAGCCAACAGGACTTGCTGAAAAACCTAGTGCCGGAAGCGGCCAACAATCCCCAGCTTCAGCAGTACCTCAACCAACATGGTCAGGGGCAGTAGGGCTTAAGCGGCCAGCGGGCGACGGGATTTCAAAACGGTCTCGCCGATCTCGGACAGGTTTTCGACCACCGTGATGCCAGCCGCGCGCATCGCCGCAATCTTCGACTCGTGGGTTCCCGCTCCACCTTCGACGATCGCGCCCGCGTGGCCCATACGACGGCCCACCGGAGCGGACTTACCGGCAATGAAGCCGAAAACGGGCTTGGTCATCTTGTCCTTGAAGAATCGCGCCGCGTCCTCTTCGGCCGCACCCCCGATCTCGCCAATCATGACGACGGCTTCGGTCTGGGGATCCGCCTCGAATTTCGCCAGGATGTCCGAGAAGTTCGAGCCCGCGATCGGGTCGCCGCCGATGCCGACGACCGTCGACTGGCCGAGGCCGCGCTTGGTGAGCTGGTCAACGGCTTCGTAGGTCAAGGTACCGGACCGTGAGACGACGCCGATCGACCCGGGTTTATGGATGAATCCGGGCATGATTCCCGCCTTGCACTCTCCGGGCGTGATCACGCCGGGGCAATTCGGGCCGATGAGCGTGATTTCACGCCCCTGGCGCGACTGGATATCGATGTAGCGCTTGACGCGCGCCATGTCGAGCACGGGAATGCCCTCGGTAATGCAGATGATCGTCGAGCAGCCCGCGTCGACCGCTTCCATGATCGAGTCCGCGGCGTACGGCGCGGGGACAAATATCAACGAGGCAAACGCGCCGGTGTTGCGCACCGCGTCGTGCACGGTATTGAACACCGGACGATCGAGGTGGGTCTGGCCGCCTCGGCCGGGGGTTACGCCGGCCACGATTTGCGAGCCGTATTCGATGCACTGCTTGGCGTGGAAGGAGCCCGCCGAGCCGGTAAATCCTTGCACGAGAATCTTCGAGGATTTGTCGAGGATGATGGACATGGTTATTTCCCCTTCGCCGCGTCGACCGCTTTTTGGGCGGCCTCCCAAAGTTCGTCCGCTTGAATCAACGGGATTCCCGAGTCACGGAGAATTTTCTTGCCCGCGTCGACGTTCGTGCCCTGCAGCCGCACGACGAGCGGGATGCGCAGCTTGATTTTCTTCAAGGCGGCCACCACTCCGGCCGCGATCATATCGCATTTCACGATGCCGCCGAAGATGTTGATCAAAATCGCCTTGACCTTCTTGTCCTTCAGGATGATTTTGAGCGCGTGCGTCACGCGGGCCTCGTCGGCGGAACCGCCGACGTCGAGGAAATTCGCCGGACTTCCGCCGGCGAGCGCGATCGTGTCCATGGTCCCCATCGCGAGCCCCGCACCGTTGACCATGCAGCCGATGGTACCGTCCAGGCCGACGTAGGAGATGTCGTGTTTTTTGGCCTCGATTTCAAGGGCCGTCGCCTCGTGATCCGGGCGTCTCGCCAAGTCCTTCTGACGGAACAGGGCGTTGTCGTCGGTGATCATTTTGGCGTCCAACGCCATAATGCCTTTAGGAGTCAAAATCAGCGGATTGATTTCCAGCATCGAGCCGTCCAAGTCGATGAATGCCTTGACCAAGGCCTTAGTCACGCGACAGAATTCGCCAACTCGGTCGTTCGGAATGGCCAGCGCGAACGCAAGCCGGCGCGCGGCGAAGTCTCTCAAGCCAACGTTTGGATCGACGCCCATGCGGATGATCGCCTCGGGATGCTCCTCGGCCAAGGTCTCGATTTCCATCCCGCCTTGGGCTGAGGCGATGATGACCGGGCCCGCGGATTTGCGGTCCATCACGACGGAGAAATAAAGCTCGCGCTCGATCTTGACGCCGCCTTCAATCAATAATTCATTAACCTTGATCGCTTGGCCGTGCGTTTGGTGCGTGATCAGGTCCATACCGATCATCGCCTTGGCGAAGGCCGCGGCTTCCTTCGGCGTTTTGGCGAGCTTGATTCCGCCCGCCTTGCCCCGTCCGCCCGCCAACACCTGAGCCTTGAGCACCCATGGAGCCTTCCCCGCACGCCGCAAAGCTGCTGACAATTGGCCCGTCTTCTTGATCACTCCGCCGTTCGCGGGGACCGGCACGCCACGCTCCTTCAAAATTTCCTTCGCCTCGAACTCGAGAAGCTTCATTTCATCTCCTTGTCAGCGTTGACGGCGTCAGGCGACGGTCCAGGTCTCGGGGCCCTTGAGAAGCTTTGCGAGATCGGCCGGCTTTTCCTTCTTCGCGTGGTCGATTTGCCCGGTCATCAGCTCGTGTAGCGCGGGGCGTTCGACGGAGCGCAGTACGCCGAGCGGCATCGGGTCGCCTATCTGCGCGAGCACGTTGGCCAGCGTGGGTGTGGTCGCGTGCTCATTGTGCGTCAACAAATCCGCCGGCGGGTTGGCAGGGTCGAAGGTCACGACCTCGGTCTCCAGGCCCTTCAGACGCAGGCCTTTGTCCTTCTTCGCGCCGAAAATCATCGGCTTGCCGTGCTGGAGCTTGAGCGTTTTCTCGTCGCGCACACCTTTGGCGATCACTGGATCCCAGACAGCGTCATTGAAGACAATGCAGTTCTGGAAAATCTCAATGAACGCGGAGCCTTTATGCTTCGCGGCTCGGCCTAACACCTCGGCGAGATGGGGCAGGTCGGTGTCGGCGGCCCGGGCGACGAAGCTCGCCTCGGCCGCAAGTGCTATTGCAATCGGATTAAGCGGTGCGTCGATCGTCCCCATCGGCGAAGACTTGGTCTTCATGCCGAGTTCCGAAGTCGGCGAATACTGTCCCTTGGTCAACCCGTAGATCTTATTGTTGAACAACAATATCTTCAAGTCGACGTTGCGCCTGAGGGCGTGTATTAGGTGGTTGCCTCCGATCGACAGGCCGTCGCCATCGCCGGTGATCACCCAGACTTGGAGCTCGGGGCGCGCGCACTTGACGCCGGTGGCCACCGTCGGAGCGCGGCCGTGGATCGAGTGGAAGCCGTAGGTGTTCATGTAGTACGGGAACCGCGACGAGCACCCGATTCCCGAGACGAAAACGATGTTCTCTTTGGGAATTCCGACGCTCGGCATCAATTTCTGGACGACAGACAAGATCGCGTAGTCGCCGCAGCCGGGGCACCAGCGGACCAATTGGTCCGACTTGAAGTCCTTCGCCTGAAGCACGGGGCCCGACGCGGGCAGGGTTTCGAGTTCGTCTTGCATATCGGCCATGTTACTTGTCCCCCAACAACGATTGAATCCCGGCTTCGATCTCAGACACTTTAAATGGCTGTCCCTTGACCTTGTTGAGGCCCGTCGCCGGCACCAGGTATTTCGCGCGCAGGACCTTCAAGAACTGGCCCATGTTCAACTCCGGAACGAGAACGTGTTCGTATGCGGCCAGGATGTCGCCGAGATCCGGAGGCAGGGGATTAAGGTGCCGAATGTGCACCGACGACACGGACTTTCCGGCTTTCTGAAGGTTCTGGACGGCAGCCGTGATCGCGCCGTACGTGCCGCCCCAACCGACGACGAGGACCTTGCCCTTCTTCTCGCCGAGCACTTCGGTCGGCGGGATGTCTTGGGCGATCTTGTTAACCTTCGCCGCGCGCAAACGGACCATGCGCTCGTGGTTTTCTGGGTCATAGGACACCGTGCCGGTGATGTCCTGTTTCTCGATACCGCCGATACGGTGTTCGTAGCCGGCTAGGCCCGGAGCCACCCACGCGCGCGCCATCGTCTCCGGATCGCGCTTGTAGGGCTTCCAATCGGCCGCGGGCGGAGGCGTCGCTTTTTCGAATTTTTGGAGCTTGCTGGGATCGGGAACGGCCCATGGTTCGGAACCGTTGGCCAAATAACCGTCGGTGAGCAGGAACACGGGTGTCATGTACTTGACCGCCAGGCGGCAGGCCTCGTACGCCATTTCATAACAGTCTCCCGGTGTGGCCGCGGCGATCACGGGCACCGGGCACTCGCCGTTGCGGCCGTACAAGGCTTGCAGAAGGTCCGCTTGCTCGGTTTTTGTCGGCAGCCCGGTCGAAGGTCCGCCGCGTTGAACGTTGAGGATGACCAACGGCAGCTCGGTCATTACCGCCAGACCAATCGCCTCGCCCTTGAGCGCGATGCCCGGACCCGACGTCGTGGTGAGCGCCAGGCAACCCGCAAAAGACGCCCCAATGGCCGATCCGATGGCGGCGATCTCGTCTTCCGCCTGGAATGTCTTCACTCCGAAATTCTTGTGCTTCGACAGCTCATGCAGGACGTCGGATGCCGGCGTGATTGGGTAGGAGCCCAGCCATAGTTGCAGTCCCGACAATTGAGAGGCGGTAATGAACCCCAGCGCGGTCGCCTCGTTGCCGGTGATGTTCCGGTACAGGCCGGGCTTGATCGGCGCCTTGCGCACGCGGAAGTGATGGCCGAAAATTTCCGCCGTCTCGGCGTAAGCGTTGCCCGCGTGCAGCGCGCGATGGTTGGCTTCCACGTACTTCGGGTTCTTCTTGAACTTATGCTCGATCCATTTTAAGGTGGCGTCCATGGGCCGGTCGTAGAGCCAATACGTCATACCGAGCGCGAAAAAGTTCTTGCAGCGCTCGGTCTCCGTGGCCGAAAGACCCAGGCCTTCGAGCGCGTTCCGGGTCAGGCGGGACAACTCGACTTGGATCAAGCGAAAATCGGAGAGACTGCCATCGTCCAGCGGATTTTGGGTGTAACCGGCCTTCACCAAATTGGCCTGGCTGAACGTGTCCTTGTTAACCAACAGAATGCCACCCGTGCGTACATCCTTATAATTGGCCTTCAGGGCCGCCGGGTTCATCGCGACCAGCACGTCGGGAGCGTCTCCCGGAGTGAGCACTTCGCGCGATGAAAATTGGATTTGGAATCCGGACACACCGGCGATGGTGCCAACGGGGGCGCGGATCTCGGCGGGAAAGTCGGGAAGGGTGGAGAGGTCGTTTCCGGCGAAGGCGGTAGTGGTGGTGAATTGAGAGCCGGTCAGCTGAATACCGTCACCCGAGTCTCCTGCAAAACGAATCACGGCAGATTCAATTTCCTCGACCGGCAGCGCCGCGGGCTTTGAGGTAATGGTGGTGTCGCTCATGCAGTCATTCTACCCCCGCACACCACGCGGATTCAATTGATTCAGGTCAACGAATGTAAAGACTTTGGCCCGTCGTCAGTCAGGTAATTTCGCGCATTTCGAACTGCATCGTTGTCGCACCACAGTCTATCAAGTCTCCTTCCTTGAGGAGAACCGAACCGGAAATCTTGGAGCCATTGACCAGAGGATATTTGTCGGTCACCGCCACTAAAACGAACCCCTCGGTTTTCCGATGAATGGACGCGGCCACTTCCGGGGCCGAACCGAAAAGACCCGCCCCCTTTATTGGAATTTGAACCCTATCGGATTTTCCGATATAAGTGGACGTTCCACGAAGTTCATACTCGCTGGCGCCGATGACGCCTTTGAGGATCCGTAACCAGGCCTGCCGGCGCTCCGTGGCCACGGCCTTCGGCGGCAACGCACCGCTGTCGTTCTTCGATTCGGTCTCTTGCGACAAGGCGAGATCGACCACTTCGGCCTTTACGTTCGGTAGCGAGCTTTCGGGTTTGGCCACGAGGGGATCAAAGGCGTCGAGCTTATCCACCGCGGGCTCGGCTTTGGGTGCCATTGGTTCGGGTTTTAGAGCCGCCGGTTCTGGTTTGTCGACGGCGGGCTGTGGCTCCGGATCGATCTCGAGATTGGATTTGGGCGGAAACGTCGCCGGCTTCGCCGACGACTCCGTTACGGGTTCGAATTTCGGCAATGCTCCCGACGCGGAACCCGACTTCGGCACGCTCGCCGAAGGGAATTCCATCTTCGGCAGATTGGCGGCCGGGAACTCCATTTTCGAGGAGGCTTTGGGCAGATTTTCCGCCGGCAGGATCGTACCGGGAAGGGGCGGTGGGGACGCCTTGGGGACGCCCGCCGGAGGCACTGCCTTTGGCGTCAGAACGACCGGCGATTGCGTCTTGGGGCCTGGCAGCGGCGGATCTGCTTTCGGCTTGACCTGGCCCGGGGCGTCGGTCGGAGAAATCGGCAAAGGCATCGTCGGCGGCTCGGCTTCGATGAAAACCAGCGTGTGTTTGGCCACGCTGATGATGTCGTGATGACGCAACCCCGCCTTCTTGACTCTCTTGTCGTTGACGAAAGTTCCATTCGTCGATTCCAAATCTTCGACGAAGACGGACCCGTTCTGTACGGTGATCCTGCAATGGTGCCCCGAAACAGCGGGATTTTCGATCACCAGATCATTGTCGGGCTTGCGCCCGACCGACAGCGTGCTCTTGGAAAGCGGAATTTCCTTGATTACCGCTGCGTTGAACTTAAGAAGAAGCTTCTGCATCGATCATTCTCCCTCATTGTCAGCGCTTGAATAGGCGCGAGACAAATCCTCTCACACGTCCTTCCCTACGACCCGACAAGCCCGCGGCCACGACTGTGACGTTGTCCACGCCTCCGGCTGCACGCGTTTTCAAAATCAGAGCCTCCACAATGAGCTGCGGCTCCCGCAGCGCCGAAATTGTGCGCGAAATCTCTTGGTCCGACACCATTTTCGACAGACCATCCGTGGCGACGAGAACGATGTCGCCCGGCAACAACTGATGATCGGTCACGTCCACTTGGACGACCCCTTCGCTGCCCAGCGCGCGCGTAAGGATGTTCTGCAGGTTAGAACGAGAAGCGTCTTCCATGCTGATCTGGCCGCGGCGGACCTGCTCGCCGACCAAGGAATGGTCCTGCGTCAATTGTGAGAGCTCCTCCTGGCGATGCAAATAAAGTCGGCTGTCGCCGACATGGGCGACCGTCACCGAACTTGAGTCTATGATCGCCGCAACCACCGTCGTTCCCATGCCCGAATCTTTCGGGAAAGCCTGGCCTTTACGGAAAATCACCTCATTGGCCGACTGGACGCAAAATTCGAGTTGACGCCCACGCGGACTCAACCCCGGGCTGCCTCCCCGAGGAAGGAAAGGCGGATTGCTTGCGTTTATCTTGCGCGCGAATTCGACGATCGTTTTGGTCGCGATATCGCTGGCCACCTCACCCGAATTATGGCCCCCCATACCGTCAGCGACGACGATCAAACCCAATCGGGCGTCGACGGCGAAATTGTCCTCGTTATTCTTGCGCACACATCCTGGATCTGTAGCGCCCGTGATCACCAAAGTGTCCCTCATTGGGGCTCCGTCGGCGGCGGGGTGAGCCGCACGGTTTGATCCGGACCGGTGCTCGTCGGAGTTTTGGGCATCGGCGTGGGCATCGACTGATATTTCGACAGCTCGCGACCCGCCGCTCGGAGGATGGCGTCGAGCTCTGGCAAATCGCCGGAGGGAAACTCGCCCGCTTTCGAGGCGAACGCGGGCGGAGTCATTATCGGCGCCATGCGCATGGTCTCCTCTTCAAAGACCGGCGAGGTGATCGGACTCGTTGTCCGGTTGATATCGGCCTTCGGGGCGCTGATGACCACAACGCTCGATGTGAGCGCGGTACGAAGTGCTGCCGCCATCTCTGACCCCCGCTGGAAACGATCATCGGGGTTTTTCTGAAGCCCGCGCTCAACGACCCCCTTCAGAGCGGCGGGAATGGCCGGATTGATAACACGGATGTCGGGAGTCGGGTCGTTGGCAATCTGGAATAGAAGAGTTCCAATGCCGTCGCCGCCCTTGAACGGCTTTTCCCCGGTCAAAAGTTCGAAGAGCGCGACCGTCAACGAAAATAAATCGGAACGACCATCGACTTTGCGCCCTGCAACCTGTTCGGGGCTCATGTAGGAGGGCGTGCCCATCACGGTTCCTGTAGCGGTGTTCGACGAGGCGGTGATGCGGGCAATCCCGAAATCGGCCACCCGCACCGAGCCGTCCTTGATCAGCATAATATTCGCGGGCTTAATGTCGCGGTGCACGATTCCCTGTTTGTGGGCGTAGTCGAGGGCATCGGCGACGGTGGAGATATATTCAACGACCTTGCCCATCGGCAAGAGCGTGTCCTTGGACGTGTTCTTCGTCAAATCCTGGCCATCGAGCAATTCCATCGCGATATACGCGACGTCATTTTCCTCTCCGGCGTCGAAAATCCGCACGATGTTCGGATGATTGAGCGTTCCGGCCGACTCGGCTTCGCGAAAAAACCGTTCTTTGATCTCCTTGACCGACCCGACGTTGGAATCCCCCTCCAACATCAAAGTTTTGATCGCGACCATCCGATTAATGTTCGGATCACGTCCGAGATACACGACTCCCATCGCACCGCGGCCCAATTCTTTTTCAATCTCGTACCGCCCTAACGTGGGCTGAGTCACACCGTCGGTCAGCAGTAGCGTGCTCTTCTTTTTGACTTCGCCGATGGTCCCGAATACGGCCCCGTCGGCCGCCGCCTTGAGCATGGTTATCTTCGCTGTGATGTCTCGGTAATTTGGATCCTCGGTGGCGATGTGCTCCAGAACGGACGCCGCCTTGGCGAGCTGGCGTTTGCGTTCAAAATCGAGGGCCAAATTATACAGCGCTTCTTTCAAATTCTGGTCGAGCGGGCATAAGCGGAATTTATCGAAGGCAAGATCAAACATCCCCTGGCCTTGAAAGGACAAGCCCAACATCTTGTTCGTTTCAATAGCGGACGTTTCGGCTAGCTCCTTGCCCTTTTCCGTCACCAGGATTTTTTTAGAGATGGCGAAGACAAATCCAGCCAACAGCAGCGCAAGCGGATGCCCGATCTTGACCCATTCGCCGGAAACGAAGAAGAAAGTTCCCGCGGACGCAATTGCGACAGCGATCATCGTCGAAAGAACCACGCCCCAAAAAGCACGCAAGCGCGGAAGGCCCAATATCACGAAAAGACCGACGGCTACTATTGTGGCGACCTCCACAAGGCGTGCCCACAGCGGACGCGTGACAAAACGTTGGTGTATGAAGTTCTCGACGGCATGGGCCATAATTTCGACAGACGAAACTTCGCCGGCCATCGGCGTCGAAAAATTGGACTGCGTTCTTGACGCGGTCAGGCCCAGCAGCACGATCTTATCCTTGAAAAAATCTGGCGCGATCGACGCGGTCAAAAGCTGTTGATAGGGAATGCGCTTAATCACCTGCGCGCTTGGTGGACCGAGGAAGGTCACGGAAGTGAGTCCATCTTCGTCGAGCGGAACGTGAAGCTTCCCCGCCTGCAACCCCGCTCCCGGCGTGAAATGAAGGTCCTCTGGGGTCAGTCCGAAATAACTCATCGCGACGCGCAAAGCAAACGACGGGATCAAGGACTTATCGTATTGGTACAGCGGTGCGGCTCGACGTACGACGCCATCGGATTCCGGAAGCAAATTCGCGTGGCCGATCCCGCCAGCCGCAGCCGCAAACGACTCGATCGGAGCGATGATTTTTTCGGCCATCGGCAGCGATTCTTCGCGAATCGGAACTGCAATGGCGCAGCGCGCAATCTCTGGGGACAAAGCGGGCGATTTAGCTCCGGTCGGGTTTGCCACGAACAAAAGCGGCATTATGACGTTTCCCGCAGCCGAGACGGACGCCAGCAACCGGGCGTCCGAATCAAGCGCCGATGACACATCCGAGAATTCCTTGGAAAAGTCCACTCCGCGCTGGACTAGTTCGCGCTTGACCAGCAATTGCTTGTAACGACCTTCGAGCTGCCGGATTTGATTCAAGCCCTGATTTTCTTCAGGCTCCGAGAAAAGAATGTTCAGCCCGATGACCCGCGGCTTATCCTGCGCGATGCGGTCCACCGCGTCGGCAATCGCAGACCGCGGCCACGGCCAGCGGCCTTTTTGGGCGATCGCGTCGTCATCGATGGCGACGATGACGATTTCCTCAGGAGATTTTAACGTTTCCATTAACTTCGAACGCAGGTCGTATGCCTTGAATTCGACGGCCTCAAGCAACGGCCCCGCGAACACTCCAAAATAGGAGCCCAAGACGAAAAGGGTGAGCGCCGAACCGATGCCCACGTCAAGAGCAAGAGATTTATTGGCGTTCATTAATAGTGCCGGTGAGATTGCCCCTTTGTAATATTTCTCAATTCGGGCTCAGTGTAGCGGACGACCGGCAACGTGTCAACCCCGAATTAACACGAAATTAACGTGCTTAACCAAGTTTTAACGCGACTGGTCGCGGCCTAGGAGTTTCCACCCCAACGGGAGCAGGCCTGCGGAAAGACCCGCCTTGATGAGGTCTCCGGGAATAAAAGGCCATAAACCCGCCGTGAGTAACTTATCAGAGGGAAGGAATCGGGAAAGGCCCAAGATCCCCAGTCCGAATATCGGCACACTACCGGCAAGCATCATATAAAACGCCCGTATGGGCGTGCGATCCCAGCCGTGTTCCGCCAGGAGCCCGACGACATACGCCCCCACGGGGAATCCCGCGAGATATCCGCCCGTGGGACCGACCAAATGCAGCGCTCCTGCTGCTCCGCCGGCGAATACCGGCATTCCCGCCGCTCCCTCAAGAAGATAGAGCAGCACCGACGCCGCCCCACGCTGAGCGCCGAGCAGCGCTCCCGCGTATAACACGCCCAAGGTGGCACCCGAAATCGGAACCGGGGTGAACGGCAGCTTGATTTGAACCTGCGCGCACACGGCGATGAACAGGCTTGACACAACGACGGATAAAGCGTCGGCCAACGCACCCGACGGCAAAAACGAGTCGGCAAGCACTGGAGCCGGCGAGGACAAGGTTTTCATTTTCATGTCTCCTGGAAATCCAGCTTACTAAATTTGACGCGACTCCTCGGAAAAGCGACAATCACAGTGTGGAACCCACCGATCCCGTCAAGCTCGCAGAATACCTGGATCGCCTAAGCGCGGGCCTGGAACAGACCGCCGAAAATCTGAAGTTCGAGATCCCCTACTACAAACCCGACGACATCCAGGGCCACTACGCGAAAAAATATCTCACTTCGGTCGAAGAACATCTCGCGCAGACGAAAGCCCGCCTCGAAGACATCCGCAAATCCCTTCCCCCCGCGCCCAAACCCGAAGGCCACTGAAAAAACTTGGGCCGTGAGGGGATCGAACCCCCGACCTTTCCCGTGTAAGGGGATCGCTCTACCGCTGAGCTAACGGCCCATCCTCTGGAGTTTATCAGGTTTCGCTCCCAGGCGCGAGTCCCGCCGAGAATTAGGCCCCGACGATGTTGATGTGATATAATGGCCGCGCTGGGGTCATGGTGTAGCTGGCCTAACACGCTGCCCTGTCAAGGCAGAGATCGCGGGTTCGAATCCCGTTGACCCCGCCAGTTTAGCCTCAAATTAACCACCGCTGTTCCCTTGACAGGCTGCGGATGGGTTGAAGTATCGGTCGCATTTGCCTCCCGCCGTCTTAATGTCTCATGGGGGCCAAATGCGACCGCTTTTTTTCCTCCAAGGGCTCGCTGGAAATCGGAGATGGCGATTTCGTGCGTCTTCACGTCGATCCCATCCTTGCGGACCATCACTTCCCGAATCAGCAGCCCGATAATCTGGACTTGAAGCGATAGGGGAATCCTGTTGAAGAATCGCGCGAAGCGCTGCAACGCTCCCTGCACGACGTCAACGTCGTAGACCACGCGCTTCCTGAAGGCCAGCTGCGCCTCCAATTGGACCGAGTGGGCCTCGAGCGTTCTCTTCGTCTCTTCCAATCGGCCGACTTCCTCGGCGGCATTACGCGACGCCCCGCCCTGCTTGGCCAGATTTAACAGTCCCTGGATTTCCCGCTGAACGCCCTGGAGGCGGTCATCAACCTCACGCTTCTCCTTTTCGAGCGGCCGGATCGAGGCCTTAGAAAGAACATCGGCCTTCTGCGTCACCCTCTCCAAGAACGCCCGGTCCCAGCCGACCGCCGCCAATTTCTCGACCAGGTATTCCTCGACTTTGTCCGCGTTCACGCTCCCAAACGAGCACCGCGCCGAGATGCCGTTCCGTTGGGCCAGACACTTGTAATATCGGTACGTCTTGCCCTTCTTGATCCGAGCGTAACCGGCCACCACGCCGCCGCACACGCCGCACCGGATCAGGCCTTTGAGGAGAAAGCCATGCCTGTTCGCGGCGTAGTGAATCTCCCCGCCCCGGTGGTTGTGGCCGGCGAGCAATTTCTGGACGCGCTCGAAGACGTCGGGTGCCACGATAGCCTGATGCTGGCCGGGGAACTCCTTGCGGGTCCGCTCGTTGGTGATAAGCCCGATGTAGAGCTTGCGCCGTAGCGTTCGCCCCACGGCGTCCATGTCCCAGGGCTTGCCACCATAAAGTTTGCCGATCAAAGTCTTGTAGGTCTTGCGGCGGTAGCCCAGGCGGTTGAGCTCCTCGGCCACGCGGATCGAGGACTCATGTTCGAGGTAGAGGGTGAAGATGCGCCGAACGAGATCGGCCTCGCTCTCGTTGACCACCAGCAGCTTGTCCCTGATGTCGTAGCCAAGCGGCGGCAGCCCCGCGCACCATAGCCCTTTGCCGGCGCGGGCGAGATGAAAATCCTTGGACCTCTCCACGTCCATCTCCCGGTCGTACTGGGCGAACTGGACCATGATCGCCGTCATAAGCCGGCCCTGCGGGCTCTTCGTGTCGATCGACTCCGTGGCCGAGATGAAGGCGACGTTGCGTTTCTCGAACAACTCCAGCAGATAGTGGAAATCCTTGCTGTTGCGAGTAAGCCTATCCAGCTTGTAGACGATGACGCCCTGGACCTTGCCCTCCTCGATGGCCTTGAGAAGCCGCTTGATGGCGGGGCGCTTGAGATTCTTTCCCGACTCGGCCGGATCATCGAAAGCCTCGGGGTACTCCTGCCACCCCTTCTCCCGCTGGATCGCTATGTAGCTGCGGGCGCAGGTCTTCTGGTTATCAAGCGAGGTGACGGCACCGTTGAGATTTTCGTCGTTGCTTTTCCTCGTGTAGATCGCGATCTGGACAGGGCGCGCTCCGACGGCCGCCGCCTCGCCGCCCATCACTCCCACCCCCTCATTGTTCGCCATAGACCGCGCCTCCCGCCATCATGAATTACCTTCGTTCCCGCTTGGAATCAAGGCCTTTCTTCCCGGTTCTCCGACGAAAGATTCAGGCCCCAACTCTCCCGATTCGGCCAAGGCGACGAGCCCCTCAGCAAATAGATCGGCCAAAGCGTCCAGCCGATCCGCAGGCGTCGTCTGCCTCGGCGGTTCAAAATGCATCAGTCGTCCCATCCCAGCCGCCGCCCGCATGCTTCGCACAGGACCGAGGCCAAGGCGTCGGCCCGCTCCTCGGGGATCATCTGATCATCGGGATACCAACGCTGCGGCTTCATGACCCACCCTCCTTCCTGCTGAGAAGGATGGAAATCACCTGGCCCGGATAGTGGAAGCTGGGCCAGGCGGCCACGTCGGCCTTAAGCCCGTGCCGCTCGCAGAACGCGACCAGCTTGCGCATCGTCTCCCACTCGAGACCGTAAGGCTGCGTGACGTACATGGCCGGCTTGCCGTTTTGAAGCCACAGCGTGTCATGATCTCCCGAGGGAGGGACGCAATCTTTCAAGTTGCATTGTCTGCCCCATAGCCGCTGCACACACAGCCTGCCATCCGACTGCTTGAATCCCTTGCCCGCGAACGCTTGGTAGTGGTTCTCGGCCACGGCCTCGGCATAAACCGAGCTCACCGCATCCATCCCTTGCGCCTCGAGCAGTTCCCGCAGCGCCCTCAAAGCCCGCAGGTATTGCTCCGTCCTTTTCTCGCCACTCGCAAACTGTCTCATAACGCTCCTCCTCCTAGATCCACCCCAGGTCATCACTAAACGCAATCCGCGGCTCGGTCCTTTGGACGTTCATCGCCCGAAGCGCCAAGACCAACGCGTCGAGCAAATCGTCGTCGCCGTTGGGAAAGTCCGTCATCTCTCCTTCAAGCTGAGAAACCCACTTGGCGAACTCGGGCCGCGGAAGCCGCAACGTCCCATTCTCGACTAAGGGAGCCACGGCGCTGATACGCGCCTCCTTGGGATCGGTCACGGGAACCATCTTAAGCGGCATGCGCCGAGCCTCTGGATCAACGCGAAGAAGCTGGCCAAAAACGCCTTGATAACCCACCGACTCGGCGACGATGAGGACGGGGTTGAATACCCGCCAGATGCGCTTGGCATGGGCGATCTGATCGACGACTCCAATTTGGCCGCGGAAAGCGTCGATGACGAAGGCAGTGCCCGCCTTGTCAAACCCAGCAACGACATAAGCGAACTTCGAGGCGTTTTTCTTTTCGCTGATCGCCAAGTCGATTCCCACATACACTCGAAGGCCCTCGGGTATCTTGTCGAATCGGCCGCTTTCGATCCATTCGACCCGAAACGTCGAGTCTTCCTGGCCAGTGATGTCATTTAGGAATTGGGTTCGGTAGGCCGAGCTGCCCATGTTGGCCCTGAGGCGATCAAGCGTCTCGGGCGGGAATTTCTCTGGGAAAAGAATCCTGCGGGTCCCATCGGCTTCCGTCCACTCGCTTCTTTGCTCGATCACTTTCCAGTTCTTAAAACCGGGATCGGACGCGATTATGCCGGCGAGATCGTCCTTATGCCACCGCGTCATGCAGATCACGATTTTTCCGTTGGGCTCCAAGATCGGCAGGACCGTCTTCTGAAACCAGGACAGGACTTTCTTGCGTTGAAAAGGCGAGCCGGAGTTTTTCTCGCCTTGAGGATCGTCGATAATGACCAAATCCGAGTGTTGGCTGACGATGGTGCCGCCCATGCCCGCCACGCTGATGCTGGGCTCTTTCAATATGCGATCGCGCGGGATCGTTATTTTCTCGCTGGTCCAGGTTTCGCTTAAAGTGCCCCAGTGGCCGTAGGTCTCCTTAAAGCGATCGGTGGATATATGGGCCTTGATTGCCCCTAGAAAATCGCGGGAATTCCCGAGGATCTCGTTGAGCAGGAGCACCCTGAGATTTTTGTTCTGGGTCAGGCTCCATAAGGCAAAGGCGACGCTGATGCAACTCGTCTTCATATGGCCTCTGGGACTCAAAAGCAAGACGAATTGATGGCGCAGGATTTCCTGGTACCAGCGGAGGTGGAACTCGGTTAAATCCCGATACCCACAAACATCGCGCGCGAAAGTGAAAAGATCGAGCAAGCGGGCCTGCTCTTGAGCGTCCATGGGAAGCAGCTTGCGGGGATCAGAGTCCATAGTCATAGGCATCGCTCCTGGCGCAAAAACTGGCGCAAATTAAATTTTTGGGATACTTGCCCCGATCGGCGACCAAAAATCCCGCTTTTTCCATCAATGGCCCAGGAGCCGATTCTCCGTCGAGAAACGACTGCACCTAATACCCCATTAGGTGCGGTCAATGGGCTAACGTGGCGCATGTTTTTCCTCGCTCGGCGGCGCGTCGTAGGCGCTTGGGCCCGCCTCTGCGGCCTTTTCTAGAGCGGCGCGATCGGCCTCGTCCAGGCTCTTAACGGGCTCTACCGTTACCTCAACGATTTTGGGAGTCTCGATGACTTCAGACAGCGATCTCTGAAAAATCATCAAGGTTTCCGACGCTTTTTGTCTCTCGGGCAGCCGAGGCACAGTCCTGGCAGCCGGCATCAACGTCCTCAGCTTGACTACGGCCTCGATCATGGAAGCCACGTCCCGCGGCGTGGACTTGGGGGCCAGAGCGATTCCCTGGCGCATATAGCTCTCAAGGACCGCCCAGAACAGCCGCTCGCGTTGGCGGGCGGTGCCGACCTGGGCCGACGCCTCCACGTTCTGCTCTTTGGCCTCGGCCGGCAACCTTGCGCTTTCCGCGCAGCGCCGCACCGAAGAGCGGGACATTCCTTTCTCTTTGGCCAGCGCCGAGGGGCTCTCGCCCGCCGCCACCCGGGCTGCGAGTTCGGCTATGAGCTCATTTTGGTATTTGGGTTTTCTGCCTTTCATGTTTTGTTGCCTCCTCTAGGTTTATGAGCCAGCATCCTCTCAAGGCAGAAGATCGGTCTTGTCTGCCTTGAACCAGATTTCTTGGCAGCCGCCGCAGACTAAAACCAGGCGGTAGAGATCAGTGACTCGGCGATAGATCATGTGTACGCGCCAATCCCGGCTTCCACAGTTGCAGACAACCTGGGCCGGGTTTTCATCATAGGGCCACCGCTCTGTTGACTTGGTCGGCTTCAAATCCGGCATAGGACCACTGCTAGATTCAACAATCACGAGTCTTTTCATGCCGAACACCATTTCGTCTTTCATGACTTACCTCCGTTTTTATTTATTTTTTTGCCTTCTGTAGGTCTTACGTCAAACCAGGGCATAAACGTAACTTTGTCCTGTTTTTTAGAAAGCACGACGCCCACGCGCTTGCTTCCCACCTGCCACAGCCGGCCGGCGCCAAGCGGCGTGGCGACAGTCTTGTTCACAAAAGGATAAAGGCGCGCTGGACCTTGGCCGAATTTCGCCTCGCATTCGCGGCTCTCAGCCGGCCACGGAATGCCCAGGTAAGCCAAGACCTCCGCTTTGCGGCTCTTGATCTCGGCCGGCAACTCGGCGGCCTGGGACGGAGCGCAGGCGTGGGCACACTTGTAGCGAAGCGCGCCATCGTGGATGGAGAGGCAATAGCCCAGCTCGCGGAGCGCCTCGACAACTCTCATAGCGAGCCCTCCATGAGATCGAGCTCGGCTTGACCCTCGGCCGGTGAACCTGGTGAACCTGCGGGCATAGGTTCACTCTGAGGTTCACTTTGAAATTCCGATTTATTTTCCAGGTGAAAACCGTTAGTCAGTGAACCTGGTGAACCTGTTTGGCACTCACCGTTTCCTCCCGGTATATATATTTCTTTTTCATGAGGAAAAATCTCCTCGCCTCGTGCATATGGGTTGGAAAAAGGTTCACTAGGTTCACCGTCATCGGATAGCATTGGATTTACAATCACTTTTTTAGGTGAACCTATCGGTGAACCTGGGGTGAACCTCGCCGGAGGTTCACCTACGGGCGTCGCCTCGGCCTGACTGGGCATGGCTACAAGCCGCCATTTCTTGGCCCGCTGGCGCTCCCCGACCAAAACGATCCGCAAGCTCTCGAACTGGCGGTCGCGCAGCTTGACCAATTCCTGGCCCAACTTCGTCTTTTGAGCTTTTTCGGTACCCTTGCCGAGGTCGATAGGCTCGTCCAAAGCATTCGCCAGCTCAAAGAGCTCGGAAACGCCGACCTCTTGGTCGCCGAACTTCTCCCACCAAACTTTCACGAATCCGCGCCAGATGGCTCCCTCGAAATCCGAGTTCGAATAAAGATCGGCGAGGTTGCCCAAGAATCCCTTGATCCCAGCCACCTCGAGAATCCCGCCCATGATCCGACTCCAAGAATCGAACATTCCAAGGGCCTGGCCTTTCCAAAGCGGGCGACCGGCCGCAAACCAGGCTCGAATCAAAGTCAGCGCCGACCAAAGAAGCTCCGCTCGGTGCTCCCTGACCCAGCTGCGCAGATCCGGATGCCGGAATCCTTGCCTGAGCCATGGACAGTCCACCTTGGCGTCCAGGCGAATGCGGACGGTTCGACGGGATACCTCATGCGACAGCGAGGCATTATTTCCACTCGCAATCCAAACCGCTCGCACCGGAAGGCGGATAATCTTGGACTGGCCCAGGATTCGGTCCTCCCAAAAAGAGCAGGTCAGCGCCGATGAAAACGCCGCCGAGTCCAGACGTCGTCTTAGGTTGTCGATGACGATGATGCTGGGCAGCCCCATCAATTTCGAAGAAATCCTCTTTCGCATCTCGTCCTCATCGCGGCCCTCGGTCATCAAGGCCGGCCAGCGGCCCAAGGCGATGTAAGCCAGGACCTCCGTTAAAAGGCCCTTGCCGGTCCCCGGCGAGGGAGCCTCGATGAGGTGCAGCGGGGTGGGGCCGTCGATCAATTCTCGTATCAACGGCAGAAGGACAATGGCTATCGCATGAGCTAGCTCGGAATCGCTGACGAACGGGAAATCCCAAAGCAGATCCCTGATCAAGCCGGTCGCCTTTTCGATCTCAGATGATGTCGGCCGATCGGAAACGGGCGGCAGGGAAAATCCAGGCAGCGGCGCGTAATATGTGCGGCCAAGTTCGTGATAGCCGGGCGTTGATTGCAGGCTGCCGTTGTTGAAAAAGACGGGGAATTCGATGATTCGATTTAAGATCGGTAGCGGAGGGTTAGGATCAGCCAGCATGTCGCGAACCATATCCATCGGCGGAGGGACAGGAATGATGCTCTCCTCCTCGCCCTTCTTTTTGATGATGAAGAAATGCGCGGCACGAGCCAACGCATGCCGCGTCCGGTCGAGGTTGAGATCTCGGGATATCTCGATACTCTCGTCGTCCCTCTCGATGCGCATCAAGAGGCCCCCGCAGCGGAAGTAACGCTCCGGCCGGTTGGCCTTGTTTAGAGCCCTCCAAGCCTTCGCCGCGGTCCGTTTAAGCTCGCCATCCTCGGCAGAGATCCAAGGGAGATCGTCGCCCTGTTCTGCGAACTCGGAATCATCTTGAGAACCGCCGGGGATGGATTGATGTCGGGGCTCCTTGGCCTTTTCCTTTTCCAGCCGCCTCTGCTCGGAGAGAACCTGGTCTAGGAGCTTGGGCTTAAGGCCGGTGATTTTCTCGATTTCTTCAAGAGCCCGCTTGCGCTCAAGGGCGGGGCAACGCACGAGGCGGCCGATCGCCTCCGTCAGAAGCGCGTTGCGCTCCTTTTCATCCGCGGCCGCGGGCCACTTTTCCTTAATGGTCGCCAGCTCCGCGTCCACATCGACCGGCGGCTGCTCCGGCGCTTTCTTGACGCCATCGCGCTCACGCCACAATCCCAACGACTTCAAGACGCCTTTCTTGTGCCGGTCCCAGCCGATCACGTCCTTAAAATCTTTCCAGTGAGCGTTGCTGTCGTGCTTGCAGGAGGCCGAGTAGCGGCCATCGGCCTCGACCATGACGCAGCACTCAAAAGTGTGGCCGTCGTCATCTTTGTGGTGAGGGCATTTCTCAAAAATGAAAAGCGTCCGCCCGCCTTTCTCTTCTTTTCGAAAGCCAAAACCGGATAGAGTCAGAACACCTTCCAAAACCGCGAGACCCTCCTCGCGCGTCCAGGAGCGTTTGCCGTCGGAAGTTGGCGCGGCAGGTTGAACAGAAGAAGGCTTTGGCTTCTGCCGCTCCTTGAGTTCTTGACGATACGCATCCAGTACGTCCTTGAGTTTGGCGAAGAGGTCGATGTCTTCCGGGGCCGCATTGGGATCGATGCTCGCCCAGCGATGCGGCCGCTTGCCCACCAGGTTGGCGCCTTTTACGTTCAACGTGCCATAAAGCCGCAGGATGCGCGCGGGATTAAAGATGGTCGTATCCACCTTGGCTTGGCCCGTGTTGAAATGTTCCGCAAGCCAGTGAAGCAGGAGCTTCGACTCTTCCGCGGCCCGGGCCAGGTCCTCGCCTTTGTAAGGAATGGTCGGAATGAGCAGGTGATAGCCGTTGCCCGAGTCCGCCCAGATCGCCTCGATCCCGTTTTCCAAGAACCACTCTCTGACCTTCTGGGCGACCAAAAAAGCGCCTTGTTTTTCCTCGTCGCTGGCTGAAATTTGACTTTTGCGCTCGGGATCGACATCTACGCCGAACATGTCATATGCGACGATGTCCGCATCCGAGGTGGTCTGCTCGGCATACTTGATGCAGTTCGCCACACGGCCAAGAAGATCGGGGTCGACAGGTCGTAGACTGAAATAGATATTGGCTTCGCCGATCCGCGGGTAATCCCCGTAGGGAAGTTTTGATCTAGGCGAGATAGATAGCGGCTGGATCGCTTTGATGAGCTCACGCCAATGATCCTTGTCAAAATAACCACACCACACAGCCTTCTTTCCGCCGGACCCACCAAGGATGCGTACTTCAGTGACGCCGCCGTGCGCGTCGTGCCGGGCCGTGATCCACTGCACAAATGGAATAAGGCTCTCCCGGCATGCGGGAGACTCCAGGTACAGCTTGGTTTCACCGACTGGTTCTTTCATCATTTTTCCTGTCCCAACAAAAAGGCGCTGCCCCCCGGCCTTTAGGCCGGAGTGGCAGCGCCTCGGTTTTCCCGACAACGCTATTGCTTTACGAGTTTTTCAGTGTTTCCGCTTCGAAGTCGTGCATTTTCAGTGTCTCTTCGATCTTGACATGGACAATTTTTCCGTTCTCCCAACAGAGGATGGTCTTGCCAAAAAAGCGCTTCGCGCGCGTACGCCGAATCCATTTCAGAAGCAGCTCATCGGTGATATGCGAGTTTCCATTCATGGCTATCTTCACGCTAATTCTTACGCGCAAGCCTCGGACCTGAAAACCTCGACCTTGAAAGAATCGCGCCCCATCGTCTTCCTCAGCGATTCCAAGAAAAGTCGGATTAGGTACTCCCCGCAACCCGGCTGCCCCTCGATGATCCAGCCAGGATTTCGGCCAGAGCGCATCATCCCGACTTCCTGAAGGCGCTTCCTCCCAAACAATGGCTCGACCGTGGCGCAGGCCTCGGCCAAGAGCCGCGAGGCGAGCTTGAGGTCCGCCGCGCTCTTAAATCGAATGCCGTAGAGCTCCGCCTCCGTCTTCATCGTCATGATTCCCCCTTGCCCGTCCTAACTTTCACACTCCGCTTCATTTCGCTACCCTAATCGGCAAAAAATTATTCTAACTGATGCGCCAAATGAAGGGCTTGGTACCGCGTTGGCGTATTGAGCGGCAGCATTGCCCCCGTGTCCAGCTTCTCCTTTTGCCGGCCCCGGGCGATCAGCCCGCAGAATCGGCTGGTCATGAGCTGGGATAAATAGGCCTGCGCCGCGCTGAACGTGCAGGTCGTCAAGGGAACATTTCGATGAGCCGCCACGCATTCCTCCCAATGTATCCGTTGAATCACATGATCCAACTCGTCGCGGCACTTGATGGCGTAATCAGGTCCGACCTTGATCTTGCCCCCGGAACGAGCGTAACAAACGAGATCCAACGCTTTTAGGAATCCGGAAAAATACCCGAACTGGGTCGTGCGCAGCGCCTCTTCTATTTTCTCGTGAGCCCGCTGCTGAACTACTAATCCCCAGGTGTAATCGGCGAGACTGATCATCAGGGTCAGATAATAGAGGTTCGCGGCCTCGTGTCCCAGGTCAGCGTCCGTCTTCTCCCGCTGCGGCGCCAGCTCGTGAAGCTCCTTAAGCATCTTGAGAAATAGATCGAAAAAGCCGTCCAGGTACTCGGCCAGCAGTTTGTGCACGGCCTTCTTGAATTCAGGCTCCGAGGCCCATTTTCTCTCCAAGGTATAGCTGCTCTCGATTCTTTCCGCGAGCAGCTTATGGCTGCGAAGAGTCCAGTTGCCGAGGACCAGCATGAGCACTTGCGCCATGAATTTCTTTTTGGGGACCGGGCGCTTCTCATCGCGCGGGATGCCCTTGCGCTCGGGCTCCGCGTAGTTCTGGCATTTCTTAAAGGTCCACTCCACGAGATCGAATCGCAGCACGAACTCCTCGCGGCTGAGAAACGGTCGCGGAGGATTAAGGCGCGTCATCCGATCCATCACATCTACCATGGTAGCAATATTATTACAGATGTTAATATAGTTGTCAAGGGCTTTTGCGAACCGTTTTTCTGCAAGGATCAGAACCGCGGATGCGCCCGCTCGCAAGTCTCACGCATAAAGGCGGCGCTTACATGGGTGTATCTTTGAGTCGAGGTCACACTCCGATGCCCTAAAATTTCCTGCACGACCCTGAGGCTTGCTCCCCCTTCGAGGAGCCGTGTCGCCGCACTGTGGCGGATTTTGTGGGGATGCACGCCATCCTTGAGTCCCGCTCGGCGCGCAAGCTCCCGGAGCTGACACCAGAAGTCCGTCCTTGAAATCGGCCGGCCGCGATAGCTTAGAAACAGAATCTCCCGCTCTCCGGGAAAGTGTTTCTGCCTTGAGGACAGGTACTTTGTCAGAGCTTCTTGAGCACGCGGACCCAGGGGCAAAACCCTCTCGCGCCCGCCTTTGCCATGCACGCGGACCCAGCCTTCCTCCATATTAAGCTGATCCAACTTTAGGTTGGCCATTTCGGAAACCCTCATACCAGTCGTGTAGAGCATCTGAAGCGCAGCGCGAGTCCGCACGAGATGAAACTTGTCGCCCGTGGGCATCGCCAGAAGTTTTTCCATATCGACACTGGTCAAGGGCTCGGGCAAGCGCTGCTTATACTTCGGCAAGCTCATGCCGGCAGTTGGGTCGCAAGCAGCCGCTCCTCGATCCCTGAGAAAACGATGAAATTGGCGGACAGCGATTGCCGCGGAAAAAACGCTCGCGCTTCTTAACCCATCGTTCTTGCGCCGCTCGAGGTAAGCCAGGACGTCCTCACGGCCGGCTGAACAAACCTCGAGTTGCCGCGCCGCCAGGAATTTGAGGTAGCTCCTGATCTGATAGCGATATGAAGACCAGGTGCGCGGAGACAGATTACGCTCCACATTAAGATAGCGAATGAATTCATCCAACAGGCTCCCATCGCTCATGGTTTCCTCGCTCGGCCCATTACAAGTTCGTAGTCTCGATCACAACCTCGACTATCATAGAGCTATCCCCATCGTTCGTTTGCCGACCCGATTCCGCGAACCTTACCATCGGGACAGCATGAAGTTACAGCGATTTCGCTAAGGAAGCAAGGCCTTTCTTCGTCGGAAAGACGAGAATCTTCGCCGAATTCGCAACACGTTGCGACGTTCGGCCTGGAATTCAGGGCTCCGAACCGGGGACATAAATCGCTCGAGTTCGGGGGAAGAGGGTTACAACATGGAAAGTATCGCTATCACCGACCGCGATCTTGCGGCGCCGGATGGTGAAGTACAGGATGCTTTCATGTTTCGCGACTCAATCACAGTTTCACTTTCCTCAGCCGCAAAGCATTACTGATGACCGAAACGGAACTCAGGCTCATCGCAGCACCGGCAATGATCGGGCTGAGAAGCAAGCCGAAGAACGGGTAAAGCACCCCTGCCGCCACCGGAATACCCAGCGAATTGTAGAGAAAGGCAAAAAACAGGTTCTGCCTGATGTTCCGCATGGTAATACGACTGAGGCGAATGGCCTTGGCAATGCCGCGGAGGTCTCCCTTCACCAAGGTGATGCCCGCGCTTTGCATGGCCACGTCGGTGCCGGTCCCCATGGCAATGCCGACTTCCGCTTCGCTGAGGGCGGGTGCATCATTGATGCCGTCGCCGGCCATCGCAACGTGCTTACCTTCCGCGCGCAGCTTCTTGACGTGCGCGACTTTCCCGGCGGGTTCGATCTCTGCTTCCACCACATCGAGGCCGAGTTGCTTGGCCACTGCGGAGGCGGTGCGACGGTTGTCCCCCGTGAGCATGACGAGCTTCAACCCGAGCGCGTGAAGTTCGCGGATGGCTTCAGGCGTGCTGGGTTTGATCGGGTCCGCGACGGCGAGGATTCCCGCCGGTTTGCCGTCTATGGCGACAAACATCGCGGTCTTACCCTCTTCCTGAAGTTTGACAGCCGACGCTTCAAGCGACTCCAGATCGACAATCTTTTCGTTCCGCAGGAAATCAGTTTTTCCGATCATTACACTTCGACCGCCGATGGTGCCGAGAACCCCGCCAGCCGTCACCGAGCGAAAGTCCTTCACGGCCTCGAATGCGATGCCTTGCTCCTTCGCGCCCCGCACAATCGCCGCCGCGAGCGGATGCTCGCTGCTCTGCTCCAATGAGGCGGCGAAACGCAGGAACTCCTTCGCGTCGAAACCGCCGATGGGAAGGACATCCATGAGCTTGGGCTTGCCTTCCGTGAGAGTGCCCGTCTTGTCCATGACAAGCGTGGTGACTTTCTCCAACAGTTCAAGCGCCTCGGCGTTTTTGACGAGCACGCCTTCCTGCGCGCCGCGTCCGACGCCGACCATGATGGACATGGGCGTTGCCAGACCAAGGGCGCACGGACAGGCGATGATCAGGACCGCGACGGCGTTGACGATGGCGTGAGCGAGCTTTGGCTCCGGCCCAAGCCATATCCAGAGAACGAAGGTGAGCACCGACACAGCCAGCACCACCGGCACGAAGATGCCCGCGACTTTGTCGGCGAGACCTTGAATGGGCGCGCGACTGCGCTGGGCTTCGGCCACCATGTTCACGATTTGCCCGAGCAAAGTGTCGCTGCCGATTCGCTCGGCTCGCATGACGAAACTGCCGGGCCCGTTGACGGTGCCGCCCGTCACCTTGTCGCCGACGGACTTCTCCACCGGGAGCGGTTCACCGGTGAGCATTGACTCCTCCACGCTGGAGTGCCCTTCAACCACCACGCCGTCAACGGGCACCTTATCGCCGGGAACGACGCGCAGCCAATCGCCGACTTTAACCTGTTCGAGCGGGACTACATTGTCGCCCCCCGGTGCGACTTGTCGCGCCGTGGGCGGCGCGAGGTTCAGCAGCGCTTTGATGGCTTTGCCCGTGCCGCTGCGAGCGCGAAGTTCGAGCACCTGCCCGAGAAGCACCAGCACGACGATTACCGCTGCAGCCTCAAAGTAGATGCCGACCTTGCCTTCGTGCTGCATCGTGTGCGGAAACAGATCGGGGATCACCATCGCCGCGGCGCTAAAGGCGAAGGCCGCGCCCACGCCGATGGAGATCAACGTGAACATGTTCAAGTGACGCGTCACGACGGAGCGCCAGCCGCGCCGGAAGAATGGCCAGCCCGCCCACCAAACTACAGGCGTGGTCAGCGCAAATTGCATCCAACGAGATGCGCCGCCATCTACCCAGGATAGCCGACTCAGTGCGGGGATCACGTGTACCATCGCCAGTACAAATACGGGCAATGTCAGCGCTGCGCCGATCCAGAAGCGCTTTGTCATGTCCTGAAATTCGGCGTTATCCTCATGGTTCGTTGTGACCGTCGGCGATTTCAGTTCTAACGTCATACCGCACTTAGGGCAATTGCCCGGGTGATCCTGCTGAATTTCAGGGTGCATCGGGCAGGTATAGAGGGCTTTACCCGCTGACGTCCAGGCCGTGTTGCGTTCGAGTGCCATGCCGCATTTCGGACAGTCGCCCGGCTTGTCCGCCTCCACGCCGGGACACATCGGGCAAAAGTATTTCGCGACAACGGAAGGCATCACCGCCGCGTGCTTTTGGCCGCCACAACAACCGCTGTGACCTGGATCGGATTCCCCCTTGCCCTCGCAACACGAACTCACGGCGTGACTCTCAGACTGAGTGCCGGCCAGAAACTGTTTTTGGCAGTGTTCGCTGCAAAAATAAAATATCTTTCCATCGCGTTCGGCGCGAAGCGCCTTCGCTTCGTCCACCGTCATTCCGCAAACCTGGTCTTGGGCCATTTTTATGCCTTTATCCTTCCCGTCTTCAATTCACCAAACCAGCAGAAGCAACGCCCCAGCGGCCAGTGAGCAGAGCCACGGCATGAGGAGCGCCTTGAAGAACGCCCTGCCCCCCATGAATCCGGCGATGGCTCCCTTGAAGAACACGTTCGACATGCCGGCGATGATGATGAGAGGCCAGCCTTCATGAGGAAGGAGTTTGCCGGTTCCGACAAGCCTTGATGTCGACAAGGTGATTGCGTCCATATCAGTGACACCGGATACGGCGGCGACGACCGCCAAGCCCCCGTTGCCGAGGTATTTCCTGGAAAAAGCCACTGCGAACAATATGATCGCGTAAAGAACACCGAAGGCCAGCGCGGTTCTTAATTCAGCCGGGTTGTCTTGAGCCGGCATGCCCCTGCCGCCGCTTTTGAGATTTTTCCAAAGCCACAGCGTGGAAAGCATTGAAACCAAAAACATGACGCCGAGCGGCAGCCATATGGCTTGAAAAGAAGGGGCCGCCACAAGGACTTCCAGAAAAAGACGGACGTATACGGTCGTCCATGCAATGAGGACGACGACCGCGTTTTGCGGGATGGTGCCGACGAGTTCCTTGGAGCGCCTCGCGTAGCTGGTGGTGGTCGCCGTGCTCGAGATCACCCCGCCCAGTATTCCGCCCAATATGATCCCGGCTCCTTCGCCGAAGAACTTGTAGATGACATAACCCAACAGCGAGACGGCGACGATGACGACCACCATCAGCCAGATATCGTGAGGGTTCAGAACCGCGAGCGGACCAAAAAACTGATTGGGAACGATCGGGAGAATCACCAGAGAAATCAAGACGAACTGCATGATCGCCCGAATCTCCTTGTCGCTGAAACGCTTCGCCAATCCATGAAGCTCCATCTTCGCCTGCAAGACGACGGCCACTATGCCGGCAAGCGCGGCCCCGAGCCATATCGGTCCGTGGACGAGAACGCCCGCGCAATACATGAGGAGCATGGCGAGTTCGGTCACGAGCCCGGAGTGGCCCGACGCGTGATCCGTCTTTATTGAAAGACGGCCGCCTATCATGGCCGCGATGACGCCGAAAAAACCCGCTCCTATGATCCACCCACCATACTTTTCGGCGAGCAGGGCGCACACGGTCCCGAACACGGAGATCAGCGAGAATGTTCTGATGCCGGCGAGCGGCGAGTCGGCCCTTTGCCGCTCAAGCCCGACGAGAAGGCCCAGTGCCAGAGATATGATGAGCTGATGAAAGGGATGGACGTCTTGAATACTTAACAACACGAAGCCCCCCCTTCTTCGCGCATCATGTCCCGCTCACGAACTCCATATTAAGGCTTCCTACCAAGGACTGGAGCGCTGGATGACGGTACGATGAACGACGGTTCATCGGGCGCCGTATGAAGCGGCAGCCCGTGACCGCGGTCATCGTGCCCCGCGCTCCCTGTGCGAAGCGCTGATGACGAGGAGCCGGACGTGACGGGATGGCCCGACCATTGAAAGGTCGAACACGCCCCAAACAGGAGAACGGGCGCGCCAAGAAGCACCACAATTTCAAGGCTTCTCATAAATTCTCCCCAATGTTTTTGTACCCATGCAGTTGACCGTCGCCGGAGGTCCGCTACGCAGACCGTTTTTTTGTCATGACTTCCCCGAGAACTCGCTGATCGGATGGGCTCGGCAACATTCCGGCAACTCTTCTTTGATCAGATCGACGGCCTTCGCAGCCTTCTCCAGAAAGTTCTCCGTACTCTCGATGAAGAAGCGCCGGGGATGACCGTCCCAGACTTGAGCGATCCGCTTATCGACCCTGGCGGCCTCAAGCGCGGACTCGGTGCGGACCGGATTGCTGTGATTGTATCCCCGCTCTAGCGAAGTGCTTCGCATGTGAATAACCGCCTGATAGCGGGCGAATTCCTCAGCGCGCCGCGCCCCCACTTCCTCCCAGAATAGTTCCTCGGGACCGGGCCAGTAGGCCAGGCCATCCAACGTCCCCCGGTCGCAGAGCGTAATCGCCGACTCCTGCTCATCCGTGACGAGGCGTTCGAGCTCGCGTTGCACATGGAAGATCGCGCGCTGTGCGGCTTTCTTTCCCGGGATCGTATTCTTGCGCCAGAAGCCCCCGCCAAAAATGATGCTGGCAGCCTCAGGCAGTACTGCCACATGCCTGCAGAAGTTCTTTTTCACGATCTCAAGAACGGCGGTCTTGCCGGCTCCAGGGCCGCCGGTCAAGACCACGCGCCGGCACCCATGCGTGGGGTCCTGGCATCTGCAGGCGACCGGATCAGTCGAGCTCAAGGGTGTCTCCGTAGGATGGAGCAACGACGCCGGTCCAACCGTCCTTATTCAAACGTGCGGCCAGGGCGTCTCGTTGGGTGGGATCGCCATGCACGAGAATGATGCGGCGCGGCTGGGGTTTGAGTCCTCCGATGAAAGCGAGGATGTCATCGCGGTCAGCGTGGGCGGAGAGGCTGTGCATCGCCTCGACTTTGGCGCGTACGCTGTGCTCGAGACCGAAGATGCGCACCTTGTCCGCCCCATCAAGCAGCCTGCGGCCGAGGGTGCCGGACGCCTGGTAGCCGACTATCAGCACGATCGTGTTAGGCTTGTCGATGCTGTTTCTGAGGTGATGGAGGATGCGGCCGCCCTCGCACATGCCCGACGCCGAGAGGATCACCATCGGACCCGTCCGCTCCATGAGCGCCTTCGACTCTGCAACGGAGCGGACGTATTTGACGGTCTTGAAGCCGAACGGGTCCTCGGAATCGCCGATGGTGGCCAGGTATTTCGGATCGAAGCAGAAGCACTCGGAATGCTTGCGGAAGATGTCCGAGACATTGACCGCCATCGGACTATCGACGTACACGGGGATTTTTGGGATCGAGCCCTGCCGCCTAAGCTTTTCGAGAACGAAGACGATCTCTTGGGTGCGCTCAAGGGCGAAACTCGGGATGAGAAGTTTTCCTTTGCTTTCGATGATGCGGCGAATCACATCCGTCAGCCGGCTCTCGACAAGATCGAGCCCCTCATGGAGCCGATCCCCGTAGGTGCACTCGATCATGAGATAGTCGACGTCGGGCGGCGGCTTGGGCGGCTCCATGAGAAGCGTCTCGCGACGGCCGAGGTCTCCCGTGTAGAGAATGCGGCGAGGGCCGCTCGTCGTCTTGACATCCACCTGAATCATCGCGGACCCCAAAATGTGCCCCGCGTTGAGAAGCGTGGCGACAGCCCCGCCCGCGATCTCAAACGGCACGTCGTACTTGTGCTCTCGGAGGAGAGCGAGCGTCGCGCCGGCGTCCGTGTCATCGTAGAGAGGCTCGATGCGTTGGCCGTCCTTGGCGTGAATCTTGTTGAAGAACTTCGCGTCTTCGAGCTGAAGGTGGGCCGAGTCCAGGAGCATGACGCCGCAGAGGTCGCGCGTGGGCCGCGTGCAGTGGATGGGAGCGGTGAGCCCGTTCTTGGCCAGAATGGGCAGGCCGCCCGTATGGTCGATATGGGCGTGGGAGACGATGACGCCGGCAAGTTCGCGCGGCTTGAAGGGTAGGCTGCGATTCTTATCCATCGATTCACGTCGATGGCCCTGAAACATGCCGCAATCGAGGAGAATCTTCGCACCGCCAGTTTCCAACAGATGCCGCGAGCCGGTCACCTCGCCTGCAGCGCCGAAGAACGACAACCTTATTCCCATAACAGTACTCCTCGTCGCGACGGCAGCGACCTATTCCGTCGGCTTGTAGCCCGCCTTGTCAACGAGCAACATTCCAGCCAAGCGTCAGCGTTGATTGAACTGCTCCGCAACGCCTAATGCAATCTAGGACACGTCATTGTTCTGTGCAGCCAATGTAACAAGGCCAGCCCCTGAAGCAGCGAGCTCCTGTGGATTATCCCCAATGCCTAAACCCCTAACAATGCGAGGTAATACGCATGTCCCTGCGTATTACTCCGCATTGGCGCGCTCTATGGAAGAAGGTACCGTGAGGAGCAAGGCAAGGGAGACCGCCGATGAAACCGTTTGACGAGTGTATTTGCGCGGTCTAAAAACCCTTACAACCGCGCCATAGCTTCGCGCTGGCAGAAGTGTTGCTATGAATTAAGATGAGCCGCTTACTGGCTATTTGGGAAACACTGATGATGCGATTTTCGTTGTCTTGCCTCTGTCTTACGCTCCTAAGCAGTGTCTGCTTTGGAGCGCCCCTCACGTTGCAGGGATATCTGGATCAGGTTGAGGCCGCCAATCCGGTCATCCAAGCGGCGCGGGCGCACGCTTCAGCCAGTACATCCCGGGTCAGAGCGACATCCACCCTGGACGACCCCTTCGTGGCCGCGGGCATCGATCAAGTCCCCTTTTCCGGACCGGACATGACGTCGGTCACACGGTATCAACTGAGCCAGGCTCTACCCTTTCCGGGCAAGCTGTCGGCCAAGCGGCGCGCGGCGGAAGGCCGTGCTCGCTCATCGGATTACGATGCGCAGACCGTCCGCCGCCAGACGCTCGTCCAAGCCGAGCAACTGTTTCTCAAGGCGTATTTCAACGGACAAGTGCTTGAGTGGAACGCCCGTCTGGGCAAGCTGTTTGACGACCTAACCGAGAGCGCCAAGATCCGCTACAAGACAGGCGGATCAGCGCATCATGAGTGGCTTCTCGCCAAGCTTGAGTCCTCGACCTTGTCTGTCGAGAAGCTCAAACTTGAACGAGAGCGTAAGACCTTGACGGCCCAACTCAACGAGTTGCGCAACGTCCCCGCTACTGAGTCCATAGAGATCGTTCCGGTCGAGTTTTCGACTGCGCCCATCGTGGAGGATTCATTGGCCGATCAGCCGGAACTCCGGTCGCTCAACGCCGTGGCCGACGCCGCGAACGCGGACCGTCGGCAGGCCCGGCTTTCCTATCTGCCCGATTTCGTGGTTCAAGGCATGGCCATGCGGCCGCGTGCGGCAGGTATGGAAGGTTCGGGTAATTGGGGCGCGATGCTCGGCATGAACCTGCCGATCTTCTTCTACAGGAAGCAGGCCGGACTTGTTGCCGCAGCCGACAGTGAGAGAAAGGCGGCCTTGGCCGAGGAGGACGTCATCAAGAACAGACTGGCGGCCGAACTCGTGGAAGGAAAAGAACAGTTGCGGACGGCCCAGGACATAGTGGCCCTTTACGAGAAAGAGATCATCCCCGTGACGCAGATCGCCGCGAAGAACGCGGAAGCGGCCTATGCGTCCAAGCAAGCCCCGCTCTCCCAATTCATCGAGGCGCTCAAGGTCCAGCGCACGCAAGACCTGGAGCTTTTGGCGGCGCGCATCGACCTCGAGTCTGCACGAATCCGCATCAAGGACCTTCTCTCCTCGCCGCCGTTGCTGCGGCTAGCGCCGGTCCGTCCCACGCTGCTGGGCGGCGGCGCCATGGGAAGCGCCGAAATGGGCGTGTCCGGTACGGTCAACATGGGTCGGGGCATGAGCGGACCGACACGCAAGGCGTCGAATGCGCCCGCTGCCGCGCAGCCCTCGGGAATGGGAGAGATGCAATGACGAAATCACTTCAAATTACCTTCGGAATCTGTCTGACGTTGTCTCAGGCATCCGCAGTTTGGGCCCAACATCAGCATGGGCAGCCGGCGCATGAGTCTGTACCCACCCCCGCTCCCGTCTCCGGCGCCAAGGCCGTCAAGGAGGAGCCGCGCGCCGCGGTGGACATCCCTCCAGATCAGCAGGCGCGCATGGGCATAGCGACCGCCGTGGCCGTGAAAAAAGCGGTCGCTCATACGATTCGCACGGTGGGCATCGTCACAGCCGACGAAAGACGTGAGGCGCACGTGCATACGCGAATCAGCGGCTGGATCGAGAAGATCTACGCCGACTATGTCGGCAAACCGGTCAGCAAAGGGCAGCCGCTGTTCGGCCTCTACAGTCCCGAACTCCTAGCGACTCAGGAAGAGTATTTGGCGGCTCGCGGCAAAGGTGATACCGGTCAAGAGATCGCCGGCGTCGCTCTGGAGCGGCTCAAGCTTTGGCAGGTTCCACGCAGCCAGATAGAACGCCTCGATCGCACGGGCCACGCGGAGCGAGCCGTCACGTTTGAGTCGCCGGTCGATGGGATTATCGTGGAGAAAACGGCAATACAGGGCATGTACATCACTCCTGAGATGGAGCTTTACCATATCGCCGATCTCAGCACCATTTGGATCGTGGCCACGCTCTACCAGTACGACCTCGCGCTGATCAAAGCCGGCGACAAGGCCGACGTGCAGCTGCCGTATAATCCATCGAAGACCTTCAGCGCCAAAATCACCTATATCAATCCGGAGCTCGACGTCCAGACCCGGACGGCTAAAGCCCGAATTGAGTTCCCGAACAAGGATACCGTCCTCAAACCCGGGATGTTCGCCAACGTGGAGATCAAGAAGGACCTGGGAACCGTTATCGTCGTGCCCGAAGACGCCGTCATCGACACGGGCGTTCGTCAGATCGTCTTCGTGCGCGTCTCGCCCGTCCGCTTCGAACCCCGCGAGGTTACGGTCGGAGCGCGGGCGGACGGCCAGTTCGTCGTACTTTCCGGTTTGAAGGAAGGCGAGACGGTCGTCACAAGCGCGCACTTCCTCATCGACGCAGAGAGCAAGGTCCAGGCGGCCCTTCTCAAAGGGGCGCAGCCTTCTCCCGCCGGCCACGGATCGCACAAAGGGAACTAACGTAAATGATCGCGAAGATTATCGGCTGGTGCGGCAGAAACCCGAAGATCACCCTCGCGGTGGGTCTGGCTTTCGCTCTGTGGGGCGGCTACTGCCTCAAGAACAGCAAAATCGACGCCATCCCCGACCTCTCCGAGACGCAGGTCATCATCTTCACGGAATGGATGGGGCGCAGTCCGGACTTGATCGAGAACCAGATCACCTATCCGCTGGTGACCGCGATGCTGTCGGCGCCCAACGTCTCGGTGGTGCGCGGGTTCTCGATGTTCGGGATGTCGTTCGTCTACGTGATCTTCAAGGACGGGACCGATCTCTACTGGGCCAGGTCGCGCGTGCTCGAATATTTGTCCAAGCTCTCGGGCAATCTACCGACCGGAGTGACCCCGACCATAGGCCCGGATGCCAGCGGCGTCGGGTGGGTCTTCCAGTACGCGCTCGTTGACAAAACGGGCAAGCGTGATCTGGCAGAGATCCGCACCTTTCAGGACTGGTACTTGCGGTATTGGCTCTCTTCTGTGCCCGGCGTCGCCGAAGTGGCCTCGATCGGCGGGTATCAGAAGCAATTCCAGGTCGAGGTTGACCCAAATCGGATGGCGGCGCTCAAGATCCCGCTGGATCGCGTCGTGGCGGCGATTCGAAGCAGCAACAAAGACGTCGGAGGCAGGACGCTCGAGGTCAGCGAACGCGAATACTACGTCCGCGGGCTGGGCTACGTCAAGAAGCCGGCCGACCTCGAGAACGTCACGATCGGCCTGGGGTCGGGCGGAGTCCCCATCCGCATCGCCGATGTCGGCCGGGTGACTTTGGGCCCGAACATCAAGCGCGGCGTGTCGGACCTGGATGGAAAGGGCGACGCGGTGGGCGGCGTGGTCGTCATGAGGCAGGGCGAGGACGCCTCCCGCGTGATCGACGCGATCAAAAAGAAGCTCGAAGAAGTAAAGCCTGGATTTCCCGAAGGCTTGGAGGTCAAGATCATTTATGACCGCTCCTCCCTGATCCGCGAGGCTGTCGCCACTTTGGAAGAAAACGTCGTCGAAGAAATCATTATCGTCTGCCTCGTGATCATGCTCTTTCTTTTCCATTTTCGAAGCGCGCTGATCGTGGCCATCACTTTGCCGGTGTCGGTCCTGATCTCATTCATCCCGATGTACTACCTCGGCATGGGCCTCAACATCATGTCGATGGGCGGCATCATCCTGGCCATCGGCGACGTGGTCGACGGCGTCGTTGTCTTCATCGAAAACGCCCACAAGAAACTGGCGGCCGGAGAGGGCGCGGGCAAGTCGCCGACCGAACTCGCCATCGAGGCCTGTTCCGAACTGGGACCATCCATCTTCAGCTCGCTTCTGATCATCGCGGTTTCGTTTCTGCCGATCTTCGCCCTCCAGGCCCAAGAGGGCAAGCTCTTCCACCCTCTCGCCTACACGAAGACCTTCGCCATGCTCGTTGCCGCCGTGGTCTCCATCACGATGACTCCGCCCCTCATCGCCATCTTCGTCAGGGGCAAGATCCGCTCCGAGGAAGAGAATCCCGTCAACCGGACCCTTCAGAATCTGTACAAACCGGCGTTGGATTGGTGCTTGCGTCACGGGAAGAGCGTGCTAGGCGGCATGGCGCTCTTGACGGCAGTGGCCGTCCTCGCCTTCATGCGTCTTGGCTCGGAATTCATGCCGCCACTCTGGGAAGGCGACCTCCTCTATATGCCGATTACGGTGCCTGGAATCTCGGTAACCTCGGCGACAGACTTATTGACCCGTCAGGGGGCCGCCATAAAGGCAGTCCCCGAGGTCGAGACCGTCTTCGGCAAAGCCGGCCGCTACGAAACGCCGACGGACCCCGCGCCGCTGTCGATGTTCGAGTACACGATCCGTCTCAAGCCTCGCGCCCAGTGGCGCAAGGGCGTCTCGCAAGACGGCTTGGTCGCCGAACTCGATCGGGCCGTGGCCGTTCCCGGTCTCAATAGGGCCTGGACCAAGCCCGTGCGCGGGCGCACCGACATGCTGAGCACGGGAATTCGGACTCCCATCGGCATCAAAATCTTCGGTAAGGACCTCCAGGTTATCCAAGGTATCGGCGAGCAACTGGAACGCGCGCTCAAGGACGTCCGCGGGACCCGCAGCGTCTATGCCGAGCGTATCGGCGGCGGCTACTACCTGGACTTCGAGCCCGACCGGGCCATGCTCCAGCGCTACGGCCTCAATGTCGGCGACGCGCAGATGATCATCGAGACGGCCATCGGTGGTATGGATGTCTCTCAAACAATCGACGGACGCGAACGCTATACGATCAACGTCCGCTATCCGCGCGAGCTTCGAGACGACGTTGAGAAGCTGAGCCGGATACTGGTCCCGACTCCGACCGGAACGGTCGTGCCCCTCGGCCAACTCGGGAAGCTGACCATGCGCAGCGGACCTCCCATGGTCCTCGATGAGAACGGCTCGCTGGCCGGCTACGTCTATATCGACTTAAAAGACCGCGACCCGGGCGGCTACGTGAGCGACGCCAAGGCGGCTGTCGCCAAAAGCGTCCAGCTGCCCCAGGGGTACTTCCTGTCCTGGACGGGTCAGTACGAATACCTCGTCCGCATGCAGCGCCGCATGAAGATCGTCCTACCGCTGACGTTGGCGCTGGTGTTCATGCTCCTCTATTTCAGCCTGAGATCGGTGGGCAAGAGCCTTATGGTCATGATCTCCGTGCCGCTGTCGCTAGTGGGCGGCATCCTCCTCATGTGGGCACTCGGCTACAACACAAGTGTCGCCGTCTGGGCCGGCGCTATCGCGCTTATCGGCGTCGCCGTCGAGACGACTTCGATTATGGTTGTCTTTTTAGACGAAGCCTGGCAGGCGCGGGCCAAAAAGGGGCAACTCAAAAGCGAGGACGATTTCCGCAACGCCACTTGCGAGGGCGCGCGAAAGTGCCTGCGTCCCGTGCTCATGGCCGTGGGCATGAACATTTTCGGCCTGATGCCGGTTATGATCGCGACCGGCCTTGGCGCCGACGTCATGAAGCGCATCTCCTCGCCCATGTTTGGCGGCCTGCTTTCGCTGACTTTGCTGACCTTGGTGGTGATTCCGGTGGTCTATAAGATGCGGGAACAGCGCCTCGTGCTGAAGAACGGAGAAACTCCATGAGCTCTATAGCTGTCCTTAACAGACAAAAGCAGCAGCACGAGGCGCTTCAGGCTCGTCGAAACCAGGCGGGGAAGGCCTACGCCGATCTGATGAGCCCCTGGAGTTCCGAGGGCGATGCCGTCTGCAAGGAGCTTTCATCCGATCCCCAAGCGGGTCTCTCTCAAGGTGAAGTAACGGAGCGGCTGGAATTATACGGCCCGAACGCTCTTAAGGCGGAGCGCAAGACGCCTTGGTACAAGCGGCTGCTGGCTCAATTCATGAGTCCTGTCGTGATCACGCTCATTATTGCCACGGTCATCTCGGCTTTCCTCGGCGAGCGGGCGGACGCCATCGCGATTATCTCCATCGTGATCATCAACGCCATCGTCGGGTATCTTCAGGAGGCGAAGGCAGAGCAGGCCGTCGAGGCACTCAAGCGAATGTCCGCTCCGAAGGCCCGGGTCCTCAGAGGCGCAAACGTGATCGAGGTCGAAGCCCGTGATGTATGCCCAGGCGACATCCTCGTGCTGGAAGCAGGCGACTTTATCGCCGCGGACGCCCGGCTGATTGTCGCCAGCCAATTGTCCACGGATGAGGCGGTCCTGACCGGGGAGTCGCTACCCGTCACCAAGACAACGAAGGTCCTTCCCAAGGAAACTCCTCTGGCCGACCGGCTCAACATGCTCTTCGCCGGGACGGCCGTCGCCGGCGGCAGCGCCAGAGCTGTCGTCGTCGAGACGGGAATGAATACTGAGATAGGCCGGATCGCAGGCATGATCGAGTCCGCCGGAGAGAGCCGGACCCCATTGCAGGAGCGCCTGGAGCAAGTCAGCTCGAAATTGCTTATTTTCTGCATCGGTGTCGTCATTGTCGTCGCCATCTTCGGTCTCATTCATAAAGACCCGTGGATAGAGGTGTTGATGACCGGGATCAGTCTCGCCGTCGCCGCCATCCCCGAGGGACTGCCCGCCATCGTCACGCTCGCATTGGCGCTGGCAGTCAGGCGCATGTCGAAACGCAACGCCATCGTCAGGCACCTGCCCGCCGTAGAGACATTGGGTTCCACGGACGTCATCTGCACCGACAAGACGGGAACGCTTACGACGGGAAAGATGGGCGTGCGCGATGTCGTCGTGGGAGCGAAAGCGTCCGTGGCGACGGATTCAGCGTCGTTAAACGGCGACGAGGGATTCGCAAATCTCGTCAGATCCTCCGTGCTCTGTTCGAACGCTTCGTTGGGAGACAAAGGGCAGGGCATCGGCGATCCCACGGAAGTCGCTCTACTCCAACTCGCGAAGGAACACGGAGTCGATGGCGCCGCGCTCAATCACGAACATCCACGAATCGCGGAATGGAGCTTCGAGAGCGTACGAAAACGCATGAGCGTCGCTGTCTCCGACGGCGGCAAGTCGGTTCTGCACGTCAAAGGAGCGCCGGAGTCCGTTCTAGCACGATGCACGCTTTCCGAGTCCGATAAGCAGACGATCTCGGCGCAGATCGAGGCGCTTTCCTCCCAAGGAAGGCGGCTGCTGGCCGTCGCCTCACGGACCCTGGGAGAATCTCCCGCGGAGCTTCCCGCGAAGCAATTTACGGCGGATGCGGTCGAATCCGGGCTCACCTTCCTCGGATTGGTGGCCATGGCCGATCCCCCCCGCGCCGAGAGCATCGACGCGATCAGCAAGTGCCACGGCGCCGGCATCAAGGTCGTCATGATCACCGGGGACCATCCGATCACGGCGAAAGCCATCGCCACCGAGCTTGGCATCATCTTGCCGGGCAAATTCGACCAGGTGTTGACCGGCCCCGACCTCGACGCGCTCTCGGACGAGGCGCTGGTCAAGCGGGTCGAGCAGGTGGCGGTCTATGCCCGAGTTTCCCCCGAGCACAAACTTCGGATTGTGAAAGCCTGGAAGACCCAGGGCAGCGTCGTGGCGATGACCGGCGACGGGGTCAACGACGCTCCCGCGCTCAAAGAGGCATCCATCGGAGTTTCCATGGGCAAAGGCGGAACGGAGGTCGCCCGCCAGGCATCCTCGATGATCCTGGCTGACGATAACTTCGCCACCATTGTCTCCGCCGTTGAGGAAGGGCGAGCCATATTCGGAAATATCCGAAGAAGCATCCAGTATCTGTTATCGGGCAATCTGGCTGAGATCCTCATCATGCTGGGAGCAGCGGTCCTCGGCTGGCCCGCTCCGCTGGCTCCAATACATCTGTTGTGGATCAACCTCGTGACCGACGGCTTGCCCGCTTTGGCTCTGGCGGCAGAACCGGTACCGAAAGGACTCCTGACGAGCACGGGACGGCCGTCGCCGGCTTCATTTTTCGATCGCAACTTTTATCAGGAGATGATCCTTGTCGGCGTCACCGTCACGGTCCTGGCTTTGGCTGTGTACGGCTACAGCATGCGTTACGAAGACGAGATAACGGCCCGCACCCACGTTTTTACGTTCCTCGTCTTCGCGGAGCTATTCCGCTCTTTCGCCAACAGGAGCGAAACGAAAACATTCTTTCAACTCGGCCCAGCTTCGAACCTTTACCACCTGGGGGCCGTGTCCGTGCCGATCACGTTTCAGATGATGCTTCACCATACGACCTGGTTCCAAACCTTCTTCAAGGTGAGAATGGTGAACTGGACCGAGTGCCTCGTACTGCTGGCTTTGACCTTGGTCCCCGTCACATTTCTCGAGGTTAGGAAATATATGCGATTCGGGAGGACAGCGTCATGATATCCAATGCTCCCATGTACATCATCGACAGCGGCAGGACGGTCCACGATATCCAAAAGGATTTCCCCCGAGTCGCGTCGCGGCACAAATATGGAGTCCTGGCGGTTTACGATCTCCGTCAAAAGATGCATGAGAAAGGCATCGCTTTCGCGCACGACTGCCTTGTCTTTTCGGTATGCAATCCCAAGCAGGCCAAGCATGTGCTGGAGGCAAACATGGGGATTTCCGCCCTCCTCCCGTGCCGCATATCCGTCTATAGAGAAAACAACCGCACGAAGATCGCGACAGTGAGGCCCACGGTTCTATTGAGCGCCCTCGGACACGCGCAACTCAAAGTGGCCGAGGACGTAGAGCGTAATCTCCTGCAAATCATGGAAGAACTGGCCGCACCGAAAAAGAAAAGATGAGCTGGGCCGAGTGACAACGAAGGAGGATGTTATGCATACAGGCGGCTGCTGCGGCGATAAAATGCGGGCGAATTGGGTCCTTTGGATTCTTCTTGCTTCCGTTGGCATCTACGCGGTCATGGAGCATCGGAATCATCTGTTTCGGGCATTGCCTTACCTGATCTTCCTTGCTTGCCCGCTGATGCATCTCTTCCACGGTCACGCGCATCAAGGGAATCATCAAGATGTCCAGCACGGCACTCCCCCTCTTCCCACTCAAAAGAAGTGACACCGATGAACCATGATCATTTTATTGTTCCGCCGGGAAAAAAGATTCGCCTGAAGAATTACGATCCCGGATTCACGTGTCATTACAAGAACAAGGACGAGGCCTCCGAGAAACTGCGGAAGGACATCAAGCGGCTGGCGAAATATCAGAACGTGCTCTATGCACACAAAACATACGCGCTGCTCGTGATGCTGCAGGCGATGGACACAGCCGGTAAAGACGGCGTGATCCGGCATGTGATGTCGGGCGTAAATCCGCAGGGCACGCAAGTCCATTCTTTCAAAGCTCCTACAGCGGAAGAGCTTGGCCATGATTTCCTCTGGCGGAACATGAAGGCTTTGCCGGAACGCGGCGGAATCGGCATTTTCAACCGCTCGTACTACGAAGAGGTGCTTGTCGTCCGCGTCCATCCGGAGATTCTGAAGGCGCAAAACCTGCCGCCTGGAACAACGGGAAAAACCATTTGGAAGCATCGCTTCGACGAAATCAATAGTTTCGAAAAGTATCTTGTCCGGAACGGAATCGTCGTCTTGAAATTCTTTCTCAACCTCTCGAAAGAAGAGCAGAAACGCCGACTGCTCGCACGCATCAATACGCCGGAGAAGAACTGGAAGTTTTCCTTCAACGATGCCAAGGAGCGCGCGTACTGGGATGACTACATGAACGCCTTTGAGGACACCTTAAATCACACCAGCACTGAACACGCGCCGTGGCACATCATCCCCGCCGATAACAAATGGTTCACCCGCACGGCTGTCGCCGACGTGATAATCGAAAAACTCAAATCGCTCAAATTGAGCTACCCGGCGGTCAGCGAAGAGCACCGGAAGCATCTTCTCGAGGCTAAAGTGCTCTTGGAAAATGAACCTGCCTAAAAAATGATCCGACTCAATGACACGTGTAAGGAGATAACCATGAAAACATCCGCAGGAAACCTATCAGAGAAGTTGAAAGAGTCAGGTTCGACGAACAAGAGTGTAGTCGTCGCCGTCTATGACACTCACGTAGAGGCGGAGCAAGCGGTTCGTGAAATCCAGAAATCGGGATTCGACATGCAGAAACTGTCTATCGTGGGCAAGGATTACCAGACTGAAGAACAGGTAGTCGGCTATTACTCCACAGGCAATCGCATGAAATCGTGGGGCAAGACGGGAGCCTTCTGGGGTGGAATATGGGGGCTGATGTTTGGGTCAGCCTTCTTCCTTGTTCCTGGCATCGGACCACTGCTCGCAGCCGGACCGCTTGTCGGGTGGATAGTTGGTGCACTGGAAAGCGCGGTAGTGGTTGGCGGCTTGAGCGTGCTAGGCGCGGGCCTGTCTAGTATCGGGATTCCCGAAGACAGCGTCATCGAATACGAGACGCAGATCAAAGCCGGGAAGTTCGTCATCATTGCCCACGGCTCGCCGGACGAAGTGAACAAGACCAAAGGCGCCCTCGCGGGGACCAAGCATCAAGGCATGAAAGAACATTCCTGCTGCGCGTAAGCGACGTTTTATGAAGACGGTAGCGGCGATAAGCACTCGTCGTAATAGGGCTTCGTCGCCGCTGCTGTCTTCAAGTCTCTGAGAGTTGACCCATGGAATCTGCATTGCCTTGCGTTCTGACAATCAACGCCGGCTCATCGAGCATCCGATTTGCAGTGCATGAGGCAGGCGAAACGCCGCAGCGGCGGCTTGCTGGGAAGATCGAGCGTATCGGTTTGAGCGGCACGAATTTGATCGTCAACAGTCCGGCTGGGAAACCGCAAGTCCTTCGCGACCTTGTCGCCGCCGACCACCGTGCGGCTGTAGATTTTCTTCTGGACTGGATTGAGACCCAGCCGATCTTCGCGACGGTTAAAGCCGTGGGACACCGCGTAGTGCACGGCATGAAGCATTCCGAACCGGAGCGGATAACGCCGAAGCTGCTCGCAGAACTGCGCTGCATCACGCCATTTGCTCCTATTCACCTGCCGCAGGAGATCGGACTGATCGACGCGTTCTTGCGGCGGTATCCGAAACTGCCTCAGGTCGCATGCTTCGACACGGCGTTTCACCGAACCATGCCGCGGGTCGCCAAGTTGTTGCCGATCCCGCGACGCTATGCGGCAAAAGGCGTCGAGCGTTACGGCTTCCATGGCCTGTCCTATACCTATTTGATGGAGGAACTCGACCGCCTCGATCCCGCGGCCGCGAAGGGCCGCGTGATTCTCGCGCACCTCGGTAATGGCGCCAGCCTGGCTGCCGTTCGCCACGGTAAAAGCATCGATACCAGCATGGGCTTTACTCCCGCGGCAGGATTGGTGATGAGTACGCGCACAGGGGACCTCGATCCCGGCTTGATTTACTACCTCGCGCGCACCGAGCGCATGACCGGAACGCAATTCCAGCGGATGATATGCCATGAATCAGGTCTGCTCGGGGTTTCTGAGACCAGCTCCGACCTGCGCGATTTGTGCGCTCGTGAAGCCGCCGATGTCCGGGCGGCGGAGGCGGTGGAGCTGTTTTGTTACCAGGCGAGAAAATGGATCGGCTCCTTTGCCGCGGCATTGGGCGGCCTGGACACGCTTATTTTCGCCGCGGGCATCGGTGAAAACGCGCCCCTCATTCGAAAGCGAATCTGCGACGGGCTCGGCTTTCTCGGCATCGAACTAAACAAAAGGAGCAATGCGAAGAATGCTCCTCTGATTTCATCGGAAGCCGCTCGCGTCAAGGTGCGGGTCATCCACACCGATGAGGAGCTCATGATCGCGAGGTCTGTCTCCCGCATTCTCAATCTCGGCCCGATTCGAAATTCTAAATCATGAAAACCAGAGTGCTCGCGCCGGACCTTCTCCATAAGATCGATGCCTACTGGCGGGCCGCCAACTATCTATCTGTCGGACAAATTTATCTTCACGACAATCCGCTCCTGAAACGGCCGCTGACGCTCGCGGATGTGAAGCGCATGCTGCTAGGCCACTGGGGCACGACTCCCGGGCAGAACTTCATTTATGCGCACCTGAACCGGGTCATCAAAAAATACGGCCTCGACATGATTTATGTTTCCGGCCCCGGGCACGGCGGCCCGGCCGTCGTGAGCAACACTTATCTCGAGGGTACTTACAGCGAGATATATCCCACCATCAGCCAGGACGAGGCCGGGCTTCGGAAGCTTTTTACTCAGTTTTCGTTTCCCGGAGGAATTCCCAGCCACGCATCACCGGAGACGCCCGGTTCGATTCACGAGGGCGGCGAGCTCGGCTATTCGCTCAGCCATTCATTCGGGGCGGTGTTCGACAACCCTGATCTCATTGTCGCCTGCGTCGTCGGCGATGGCGAGGCGGAGACGGGTCCTCTGGCCACCGCATGGCATTCGAACAAGTTTCTCGATCCAGTGACCGATGGCGCGGTGCTTCCGATCCTGCATCTCAACGGCTACAAGATTTCCAACCCGACCCTCCTCTCCCGCATCACCCGCGAAGAATTGGAACAGTTGCTCCGCGGCTACGGGTGGACGCCCTACTTCGTCGAGGGTCACGAGCCCGAACTCATGCATGAGGCCATGGCCGAGACGCTCGACGCGGCGGTGGAACAGATCAGAAAATTCCAGCAAGATGCCCGCGTCCACGGCAACTTTGTGCGTCCACGCTGGCCGATGATCGTTCTCAAATCACCCAAAGGCTGGACGGGGCCGAAGATAGTCGATGGTTTGCAGATAGAAGGCGCCTTCCGGTCGCATCAGGTGCCACTCCACCCGGCCGCCCATCCCGAACACCTTAAGCTGTTGGAAGACTGGTTGAGGAGTTACCGGCCAGAAGAAGTCTTCGATGCGCAAGGCCGCCTGAAATCGGAACTGGCCGAACTTGCCCCCGAAGGCAAACGACGCATGGGCGCCAATCCCCATGCCAATGGCGGCATCCTGCTCCGCGACCTGCGGATGCCGGATTTCCGCGACTACGCGGTCGAGGTGCCCTTACCCGGAGTACGCGGCATCGGCGACACGCATGTGCTCGGACGTTTTCTGCGCGATGTGACGAAACTGAACAGGGAACAGCGAAATTTCCGGGTCTTTGGTCCCGACGAGACGCTCTCCAACGGCCTTGAAGCCCTCTTTGAAGAGACCAACCGCCAATGGGACGCCACGACCGCGCCGAACGACGAATTTCTTGCGCCCACTGGGCGCGTGATGGAAATGCTCAGCGAGCACCAATGCGAGGGGTGGCTCGAGGGCTACCTGCTCACCGGGCGGCATGGCCTCTTCAACTGCTACGAGGCGTTCATTCACATCGTCGATTCGATGTTCAATCAGCACGCCAAGTGGCTGAAAGTCACGTCGCACCTGCCGTGGCGGCGAAAGATCGCATCGCTCAACTACCTGCTGGCCTCGCATGTCTGGCGCCAGGATCACAACGGCTTCACGCATCAAGATCCCGGGTTCATCGACCACGTCGTGAACAAGAAGGCCGAGGTCGTACGCGTTTACCTTCCGCCGGATGCGAACTGCCTGCTCTCGGTGATCGATCACTGCCTGCGCAGTCGCCATTACGTCAACGTCGTGATCGCCGGCAAACACCCGGCGCCGCAGTGGCTGACGATGGATGCTGCGGTCACGCACTGCGCCAAGGGAATCGGCATCTGGCAGTGGGCGAGTAACGACCAAGGCGCGGCCCCCGACGTCGTCATGGCCTGCTGCGGAGACGTCCCCACGCTAGAGACCCTAGCCGCCGTTTCCATCTTACGCGAGCATTTGCCCAATCTTAGAATCCGAGTCGTCAACGTCGTCGATCTCATGAAGCTGCAGCCGCAAACCGAGCACCCACACGGATTGAGCGACATGGATTTCGACGCGCTCTTCACCAAAGACAAGCCGGTCATCTTCGCCTTCCACGGCTATCCAACTCTGATCCACAGGCTCACTTACCGCCGCGCCAACCACGACAACATCCATGTCCGCGGCTACAAGGAAGAGGGCACCATCACCACGCCCTTCGACATGACCGTGCTAAACGATCTGGACCGCTTCCATCTCGTGATGGATACCATTGACCGACTGCCTCAGACCGGCGATAAGGGCATATCCCTGAAGCAACAGCTCAAGGATAAACTGATCGAGCACAAAAACCACATCGACCAATACGGCGAGGACCTACCGGAAATCCGCCATTGGAAGTGGGATGCGCCCAACGATGGGAAGCCTACGTAAATCTGCCAACCCCCCTCTTGGGAACGAGACTACCTTCGGTGCCCGGAGAAGACAAGAACTATTGCGAAGCAGTTGCGATGCTTTCCTTTCTTGTCCAGCCGAAAAGGCTATAGATGACGGGTAGGACGATCAACGTGAGAAGCGTTGCGCTGGCCAACCCGCCAATGACAACGGTAGCCAGCGGCCTTTGAACCTCAGCGCCCATGCCGGTGTTGAGGGCCATAGGAAGAAAACCCAGACTGGCAACGAGTGCCGTCATAACGACCGGCCGCAGGCGCAGAAGGGCCCCGTCATAGACGGTTTGGTGCAAGTTCCGGCCGCCGGCCTCAAGCTGCATGAAGAAGGTCACGAGCACAGTACTGTTGAGGATCGCGATGCCGGCTAAGGCGATGAACCCCACCGCGGCCGACACGCTCATCGGGATGCCGCGCAGGGCGAGCGCGAAAACCCCGCCGGCCATGGCGAAGGGCACCGCGCTGAACACGATCAACGCTCGGCTCCAAGAGCCGAAGTTCATCAGCAGAAGGACGAGCACGCCCGCGAGGGTCAGAGGCACGACGACCAACAGGCGACGGCGGGCCTGATCGAGGTTGCGGAACTGCCCGCCCCAGTAGACCGTATAACCGGGCGGCAGCTTCAAACCTTCCTTCACCGCCTGTTGTGCCTCGGTGACGAAACCCGCCACGTCGCGGCCTTTCAGGAAGATGGAAACCGCCGAGTAGCGCTTTCCCCAGTTCCTCGCGATGGTCGTAACCTGCGCGCGCTTCTCAAGCCGCGCCAAACGCTCAAGCGGAATGCTCCCACCCTCCGGCAGGGCAACAGGGACCTTCTCGATCTGACGAAGATCATCGCGCAGCGACTCGTCTAAGTGAACGATCACGGGGTAGCGGCGATCCTCTTCATAGAAGGAGCCCACCGATCTACCGCTCATCGTAGTCGTAAGAGTCGCATTCACGGTTTTTAGCGGCACGCCATAACGCGCCATGGCGGCGGGGTCCAATTCCATCGTCAGGATGGGACTCCTGGAGAGGGCTGTCAGCGGATCGGACTCGGCTTCCGAAATCCCAGGTATTTTCTCCACGATCTCCCTGGCCTTGACGATCAGGTCAGAGAGCGTCTCCAGGTCAGGACCGAGGATGCGCAACGTGACGTCAGCGCGGGAGCCTTCAAGAATCTCGTTGAAGCGCATCTCGATAGGCTGGGTCATGGAGATTTCCTGCCCAGGCAGTTCCTTATCGATCGCCGCTTTGATGGCCTCGAACAACTCGTCCTTCGAGCGCCGCCGCCCTTCTATGCGAGGCCAACTACCACGGTCCTTCTTGAGGATGACGAAGGTGTCGGCCAGGTAGACGCCCATCGGGTCCGTCGCCGAGTCGGGCGTCCCCAGACGTGAGAACACGGTCTCGACTTCCGGGAAGCGCTGAATCACCTTCTCGGACAGCTCCTGCTCGCGGATCGACGCCGCGAGGCTGATGCCCGGCTTGCGGGTCAGGTTGATGAGCATGTCGCCCTCATCGAGTTTCGGCACGAAATCGGCACCGAGACGGGTGAAAATAAGAATAGCGGAAACACCCAAGGCCAGCGTCAGCCCCAGGATCAACCGGGGGCGACTGAGAGCCCAGGCAAGCGACGGGCGGTAGGCGGACTGGATGAGACGGAAGAGCATCGGCTCCTTCTCCTCATGTGCCGACGGGCGCAGGCCGAAATAGGCGAGCGCGGGCGTGACGAGGAAGGCGACGAAGAGGCTTCCCGCCAGGGCCAGCAGGACGGTGGCGGCCATCGGCCGAAACATCTTTCCTTCGATGCCTTGCAGGCCCAGGATCGGCACATAGACGAGCATGATGATGAGCAGGCCGAAGAGCACCGGCGAGGCGACCTCGGAGCAGGCCTCCAGGATCAATGCGCGTCGTTGCGCAGGCGTGGCCGCGGCGTGTCTGGCCAGGGCCATCCGGCGCATAACATTTTCGATGAGCACGACCGAGCCGTCCACGAGCAGCCCGAAGTCCACAGCCCCAAGGCTCATCAGATTGGCAGAAAGTCCCAGCCAGAGCATGCCCTTGAGCGCGAAGAGCATGGAGACCGGGATGGCGAGCGCGACGATAAGCGCCGCGCGCAGATCCCCAACGAGAAGCAGGAGCACCGCGATCACAAGCAGAGCCCCTTCGACGAGGTTGGTGGCCACGGTTTTGATCACGGTATCGACCAAGAATCCCCGACTATAAAGGACCTTGAGTTCGACGTCCTCCGGCACTGCGATCTCTTTGAGCGCGGCGACACAGGCCGCGGAAACTTCGCGGCTATTGGCTCCGATACGCATGAGGGCGGTGCCGAGCACGGTCTCCTCGCCCTCGGCGGTCGCGGCACCAACGCGCAGGATCGAATCAACGCGGACCCGTGCTACATCCTTGACCCGGCGTGGCTGCCCGGAAAAATTGAGCCCAAGAGGCAAATTGGCCAGGTCCTCCACCGTCTTCACGCCGCCGTCCGAGCGGACGATGATCTGTTCGCCGTCGCGCTCAATATAACCCCCGCCGGCGCTCTCACCCACGGTTTCAAGCCGGTCCACGAGTTGGTCGATGGTCAACCCAGCCGTCACCAGTTTCGCGGGGTCGAAGTTCACATGAATTTGCTTCGGATACCCGCCGTTGGTATCCACGTCGGCAATCCCCGCCACTTTCCTCAGTTCGGGGCGCACAAGAAAGTCCTGCACGGTCCTTAAGCGCATGAGACGTTCTTTGGAAGGCAAACGGGCCAGCGCGGTTCCGGGCTTTGCGCGCAAGACGTACATAACGACCTCGCCCAAACCCGTGGTGATCGGTGCCAATTCCGGAGCCAGACCTTCGGGCATGTCCGCGCGCACGTTTTGGAGCCGCTCCGCAACTTGCTGGCGGGCCCAATAGATGTCGGTGCCATCATGGAAGCTGACCGTCACCTGTGACAGTCCGTATTTAGAGATCGAGCGGATCTCGAGCACGTTAGGCAAGCCCGCAAGCTCCGTTTCGACTCGATAGGTCACCTGCCGCTCGATCTTTTCCGGGTCCAAGGAGCCCGTCTTCGTGTTCACCATCACTTGGATGTTGGTGATGTCCGGGACGGCGTCGATTGGAAGGCGCAGGGCGGCGGCCATTCCGAGCGCGGCGAGAAATGCCGTGACGCCCACGACCCACCAACGATTGTCCAGGCTGAGCGACATGATTTTCTTTATCATCGAGAAGGCTCCTGGGCCGCGAAGGGCTTTCCGGATAGCCGCTGGTAGTCGCTGAGGGCTTCCAGATAGTCCGTCTGCGCCTGATAAGAGGATCGGATATGCTCATGGGCGCGATCCTCCAGTTCGAGAAACGGGAGGACTCCGACCAGGCTCTTGTGCAGAGACTCCTCGGCCTTTTCGAGCTGGGCGTCGAGATCGGCCGCGAGCGTAAGCGGATAGAGTTCAATGCGGCGGGCCGCTTCGCGCGCGCGCAGCGCGGCGCGTTCAAGGACCAAAACAGAGTCGAGCTTTTCGGCGTCGACGCCGGCTCGTTCCGCGGCCAGAGACTCCCGCGCCGCAGACACCCGCCATCCCGTCCATGCCGCGATAGGCAGTCCAATGCCAAGGCTCACTCCCCGCGTCTTTTCTCGGGAGCCTTGGCTTTCGTCCGAACCTCCGATTCCGAGCGTCGGCTCGGGCAGTCGTTCCTTCCCCATCACGCTCAGCTCCTTCTCGGCCGCGGCGGCGGCGCTTTCCTGGCGAAGAACCAACGGGCTCGATGAGACGGCGCTGACATCGATCGTCGCGGAAGGAGGCGCGGGGCGCTCAATCCAGTTCATGGTAGGCGCTTGCGCCAGAGAAATCCCAGTGAGGCGCTCAAGACCCTTCCTGAGAGACGCTTCTTCCAACTCGATCTTGGAGAACTCGCTTTCAAGGTCGCGTAGTCTCAACTCGACAAGAGACTTATCCACGAGTTGCGAAGGCGAAGCGAACGGACGTCCCGCCAAATGCTTTCGAATATCTCCTAACCTGCGGCGTCGTTCGTCGGAGTGCTGCTTCAGATTCGACAGAGAGGCCAAGCGGTAGAGATCGAGCCAGACGCCATGCTCAATATCCAAGGCGACTATCTTCTCTTGCCAGGTAGCCATGCTCGCCTTGAAGGTCTGCGCCTGCCGCTCGGTCGCCTTTTGCCCCCAAATCGGAAGGCGCTGGCTCAACGACAACTCCCAGACCTGCCCTCGACCCTCAGGAGAGTCTTTCCGAGATCTCCCCATAGAGAGCTGAGGATCGTCCCAGAGGCCGGCCGCGCCGGCCCGCGCCTGAGCGGCGGAAGCCTCATGGCGCAAGACCGCTAAGCGCGGGGAGCGCTCGAGCGCAAGTTGAACGATCTCCGCCGGTGATTTAGAAGCTTCAGCGGCGTGGAGATCTGACGATGCAACAACGGATAGAAATAAGGCAAAACTGACGGCAGTTCTTCGGAACAAGCGCATGGATATCTCTCATAGGACCGGGTCACGGGCAATCCGGAAGGCGAACGGCCTTCCGGAAGGGAAACGCAAACGAAGCGTCTTGCCTAGGAGAGCGGCTTGGGAGGCTGGAAGAGTTCTTTGTCCGACAGGCGCTGCTTGACCATCGTCTCAGGCGGTGGAACGCATTGCGAACTCAGAGGGGCGATGATGACATGCGAGATGTTCGAATTGAGCACGGGGGTCTGACAGATGCAAGCTTGGCAGGGATGAGCGGGGGTCGAGTCGAGACAGGTCGCATCGAGGGTGTCGATCGCGACGCCGGTAACCAGGACGCAGAGCAAAAGGGCGGCAGCCAACCTTCTCATCGGTCTTGAGTATGGCAGATTAAACGGGTTCCCGCAAGACCGAATATACTATACCCCAGTATGCTATGCTTCACACATGGCACATACCATCGAGGACAAGACGGGGCTTCTCAATCGAGTCAGCCGCATTCGCGGGCAGCTTGCGGCGATAGACAGAGACCTGCGAGAGGAGAAAGACTGCAACGCGATCCTGCAAACGATCGCCGCTTGCCGCGGAGCGATCAACGGACTCATGGCTGAGATCATCGAAGGCCATATCCAATCTCATGTGGTCAGCCCCAAGGAAGCGCCTGGTTCCGAACGCTCTAAAGCGACCAAGACGCTGATCAAAGTCATGAGGACCTACCTAAAATAGCGCGAACGGACGGAAGCTGGAACCGTCCGTCTGGAGAGAGAAAGACCATGCACACGGAATCAATCGATCGCTGGGCCCATAGCCATTCCTTCGGTCAAGATCGGCGCAGAAAAGGCGAGTTCCGCACCCAAGCCGTGACTGGAATCACGGCGGCCATGATGGTCATCGAGATCGGGGCGGGGCTTGCTTTCGGCTCGATGGCGCTCTTGGCTGATGGGCTGCACATGGCCTCGCATGCCGCGGCGCTCGGGATCGCCGCCCTCAGCTACTATTTCACCCGCCGGCACGCTCATGACGCGAGATTCAACTTCGGCACGGGTAAGTTGAACTCTTTAGCCGCGTTCGCGAGCGCCATCATTCTGGCGCTCGTCGCGGCGATCATGGCTTGGCAGAGCGTCTCCCGCATCATGACTCCGGGAGCCATCGACTACGACAAGGCGCTGCCTATCGCGGCCGTCGGCTTGGCCGTGAACGTCATCTCGCTGCTAATCCTAGGCATCAAGCACGAGCATTCCGACGTCGAAGAGGCGCACCACGATGACCATAAGCACGATCACAACTTGTTAGCAGCCTATTTACATGTTCTGGCGGATGCATTTACATCGGTTTTGGCAATCGTCGCCTTATTCGCGGGAAAGAGGTACGGAGCGGCTTGGCTCGACCCAGTGATGGGCCTCGTGGGCGCGGCCTTGGTCACGCATTGGGCCGTAGGACTCATCAAGACCTCAGGCACGGTCCTGCTCGACATGCAGGCGCCCGAGGCCCTGAGAACCAAGATTCGGGAGAGCATTGAGCGGGGATCGGATAGCCGTCTCACCGACCTCCATGTATGGTCGGTTGGCCCAGCGGTTTATGCGGCCTCGATCGCCGTGGTCAGCTCCGAGCCGAAGACGGCAGAACACTATCGGAGTCTATTGCCGGACAAGCTTGGTTTAGCTCATACGACAGTAGAGGTGCATCGTTGCCCCGATCACTCCGCCGTCGCGCATTGAGCGCCTGCGGCCGTTCTTTTCTAATCGCGCCTATTTCTTAGGCGTCGTCGGCTCCGCCTTCGCCGAGAAATGCACGTGCCGTATCTTCCAAGTTCCGTTCGAACGGCGCAGCACGAAGGTCTCCGCCACGCGCATGATCGTATTCTTCTCGCCGGTTGTTACCGTATAGACCGCTTCCTGCACGGCGAACGCCAAGTCGCCGGAGAGCTCGACGTCGTGGATGGAGGGCTTTTCGATCTTCAGCGCTTTCCACTCCTTCATTTCGGGGCCGATGTGATTATCTCGATAGTCAGCCCAACCGACGTTCTTGTGGATGCCTTCAAGGATCAACAGGTCGGGATGCACGAGCTCGGCGAGGCGCTCGACGCTGCGCGCCTCGAGAGCGGCGTCGTACTTCGAGATCACCTTGATGACGGCGGCCTGACCACTCTCCTCGGGAATGCTCTCGGCGGCCACCGCTCGTAGCGACAAGAGCGATAGCAGGATGACGGCACAAACAGCATCGGATATTTTCACTTCTTTTCTCCTTTCGGGTCGTCGGTTCCCCCGTCGTTCGCGTCTTCCGGTGTCTCGGGCCGCAGCTTCATTCCGCAAACGGGGCACTCGCCAGGATTCGCTTGGTGAACGACGTGTCCCATGGGGCAGCGATAGAGCGTTTTATCAGGTTGTGCCGATTTTTCGGCCGGCGGTTTCTCTTTATCCCCCATCTTCATCCCTGAGTGGTCCACCCCCTCCATGGTCTTATTTCCGCCGTCCTTTGTTTCCTCATCCATCTTCATGCCGGAATGATCCATGCCTTCCATCTGTGCGCCACCGTGGTGATGGCCGGGCTTGTCGTTCTGTTTCGGGCGCTTGCCCGTCACCGACTCCGCGACCGTGCCGGCTGGATTTCGATACCAGCCCATGTCCTTGGGAAGATTGACTCGCTTGGAATATTCCTCCTGGTTCGCGAAGCGCGGCATGTCATCGTGGACTTTTAGGGTCGTGAACATGCCGCCCATACCGAGCATGCCGAAGGGACCGTCGCCGCCCATCATGGGCAGCGTGTTCTCGGGACCGGGCATGCCCATCTCCATCATGTCGTCCATCCCGGTCTCTCCCATGGCCATATAGCCTGGCTGTATCTTTTGGACTTGCTTCTCCACGCCCTTCTGGCTGACGCCGAGCATGTTCGGAATCTCGTGGCCCATCGGGTTCATCGGGTGATGCCGTTTGTGGCAGTGAAAGGCCCAGTCACCGGCATTGGCGATGAACTCGACGTCGCGCGTCTGCCCGGGGCAGACAACGACGGTCGTCTCCGGCCACTGCGCCGACGGCGGGATATCACCGCCATCGGTGGCGACGACCTTAAAGCTGTGGCCGTGCAGATGGATCGGATGGCAGTCCTGCGCCGTGTTCGCGAGGCGAATATGGACGCGCTCCCCGGGCCGAGCGACCAAGGGGGCGGTGCCGGGAAAGGCGCGGCTGTTGAACGTGAACAAGTTAAAGTCGGTCATGACGTTCGGGTTCGGCTTGGAGCTTCCCGGCGTCACGAACCACTCATTGAGAAAGATCGCGTAGTCCCGGTCGATTTTACGCTCCGGCTTTCGCGGATGGATCACGAATATCCCCATCGTGCCGAGGCCCATCTGGATCATTTCGTCGCCGTGCGAGTGGTACATCTGCGTGCCGTGCTGGCGCAGCGTGAACTCGTAAGCGAATGTTTCCCCCGGCTGAATGCCTCGCTGGCTCAGGCCGGACACTCCGTCCATTCCGCTGGGGAGGATCAGCCCATGCCAATGGACGGCGCTGTTCTCGGGCAGTTTATTGGTGACGAGTATCCGCACGCGGTCTCCCTCGACGGCCTCGATCGTGGGGCCCGGCGTCTGTCCGTTGTAGCACCAAGCGTCAATCGTCATCCCTGGCGCGATCTCGTGCTTGCATTGATCGATCGTCAGGTGAAACACCTTGACGCCGTTCTCAAGCTTCCACGATAAGGTCGAGCCGTTGGGCGTCATCACCGGAGTGTAGGACGCATCGGGCGCGGCCCCCCAAACCGGCACGAGGGCCGCGAGTAAAGTCAGCGCGGCGATCTGGAAGTTGCGTCTGATCATGGCTTGTCTCCTTGGTGGTGGTGCTCCTGGGCCGGCTCTGGCGCCGCCGGGGTTTCTGGTTGGGTCTTCGGCGCTTCATTTAGACTGGAAGGCTCCTCGGCCAGTTCAGCCGGAATCTTGCCGCCGAGCGCGCGCTCCAGTTCCGACCAAGCCGTCCAATAGTCACGCAAGGTGTCGATATACTCGCTTTGCGCCTGGAACTCCTCGCGCCGCGTCCGTAGGACATCGTAGACGCCGAGAAGCATGAAGTTGTAATGCCTGAGCGTCTCGGCGGCGACGCGCCGGTTCAGCGGAACGAGCGCGGTCTTGTAGCGCTCTGCGGCCTTGCGGGCGGCGGCGAGCGCGCTGCGTGCCAGGCGAACCTCGAGCCGGACCTGGCTTTCGAGCGCGGCGACCGTGAAGATACTGCGCCGCATCTCCGCCTTTATGCGCGCCGATGAACCCTGCTGGCGGTCGAAGAGCGGCACGCTGAATTCAATCGTGGGCCCGATGCCGCGCGGCTCATCGATGCCTTTTTCAGCGTCCACGCCCGCGGTGATCGGTCCGAACAACCCGAGGCGATTGACCGTCAGCGCCTGCTTAAGGATTCCCGGGTCGCGGCGGGCCGCTTCAAGATCCCAGCGCTGCCTCAACGCGGTCTCTTCGAGCTTCGCGAGCGGAGGTTCCGCTGCCGCCGGCGCGGCGAAGGCCTCATCGAGCGTCCAAGGAGCCATATCCTGAACGCCCATGAGAGCCGCGAGGCGTTCATGCGTCTGTTCCGCTTCGGCTTCGGCGCGCGAAAGCTCGACGCCGGCTTGTTCGGCGGCGGCCTTCTCGCGCGCATGATCGAGGGCATTGATATTTCCGGCCTTGCGCTGGCGGTCAATAAGCTCTGACGCCGCCTCGAAACTCTCATAGGCTGTCCGGCGCAGAGCGGCGCGCTGCCCCGCGGCCTGCGCGGCGTAGAAGGATGCCTTCACCTCGGAGGCGAGGCCCAGCACTTCCTGGCTGACGCGCAGCCGCGCCTGCTCGTAACGGCCCGAACCGAGCCTGCGTCGCAGCGGTAAAGCAACCAGGTCCATGAAATTCATCGTCAAAGACCAGTCGTAGCCCGTGGAGTCGCCGCTCTTGCGGAGGCTGTAGTGGAAGCGCGGATTATCGACGATGCCGGCCTGGGCAAGCTCCGCTCGGGCCACGGCGATCTCCTGCGACCTCGCTCCGAGCGAAGGGTTGTTGAGGAGCGCAAGCTCGACCGACTTATCGGCGGTAAGCGGGCCAGCGGTCAAAAGGACCTTGGTTCTCTCTTTGACGGCAAGGTCGCCGGACGCGCCGTTTAGGCGCGGCGGCGATGACAGGCGTTCGCCTGCCGTCCTTTCGACGTCGGCATAGGCTTTCTTGGGCGCCGGTGAAGCGCATCCCGTGAACGCCAACGCGGCGCTCAACGCGACCAGCGCATAAGGTGGCTTATTCATAATTGGCTCCTACGGCTCCGTGTGCCGGTGCGGTTCCTTCATCGGCTTGGCGTTGTGCAGGGGCGGGCCCAGGCGAAACTCTGAATGCCGCACCTGGCCGCCGGCATGGCTGATCCAGCCCGCCAGCGCGGCGCAAAGCCCGGCGGCGGCGAGCGTCGCCTGGGCCTGACGCACCGCGGCGGGTTTCTTCTTGCGCGAGCTTACCAACGCCCAGGCGGCGAGCGCTCCCGTCAGGTAGAAGAACCACTGCAGCCTTTCGGCCCGGCTCATGTGGACATCAAGCCACTGCTGAGCCTCCAGCGGGATCTGCTCGTAGAGTCGGTCGTAGGCGTGCTGGCCGAATTTGACCGTTGGAAACGTGATTACGCCGGCCAGGACGATGAGCGCCAGGCCCGCTTCCCGCATCCCATCGCTCTCAAGCCAGAGCCCGGCCAACAACAGTCCGGCCCCGAGGCCCATGCCGACAAGAGGCATCACGTTGATGATTACGTGGATGTACTCCGGCTGCTTGAGGTGGCTCCACATGACTTTCAACTCGCCTTGAGCCGCCCGCGGCGGTTGAACCGCGGGATCGTCCATCGGCGTCGCCATACCCTCCATCCCAGCCATGCCTTTTCCTCCGGCAGGCTTCGTGTGTCCCTCGTGGGCCGAAACGCCGACGGAGACCGCCGCCATCAAAGCCGCCGACAACGCGATGATCTTCTTCATCAGATTCTCCTCACGGCAAACTCGCTGCCGTGCCCATATTGTGCGTAAAGACCAGTTCCCCGCCTTGGTAAGCTGTCGCAAGCAGGACGCCGGCGGCGGCGAGCCATGCCGCGACGAAAACCCGCGGCCAACGATTCTTCAAGAACCTCCTCCAAAGCGCCAGCACCGAGAAGATGCCCACGGTCCAGAATGCCAACGACTTGTGCGCCGCCAGAGTCTCCCATGCGGGAGGGACGTGCGGCGCCGTTTCCTCAGCCAAGAGACCCAAGCCCAACGCGCCCCAAGCCGACGCCGTCCCGAGCCACAAGAGCCACGAGACGGCGTCGGTGAGCCAGCTCCACCTCTTGGTGGCCGTATCGACCAAGCCGCCCGCGAGGCCGGTCAAGAGCAGCGCGATCGGGAAATGGACGAAAGCCGCGTGCAAGAGGTAGGGCTTGGGCATGATGGCTACTCCTTGGCGACGCTTTCGACGACGATCGCCTGGACGCCGCCGCGCTCGTATGTGTCACCCTTGATCGTCACCGTGTCGCCGACCAGCTCCTTGGCCTGCGCATAGGGCTTCTTGGCCTTTGCCGTCGCATGATCCTCAACGAGCAGATAGACCTTGCCGTCTCCGGTCACGATGCCAAGAGGAGAGCCACCCGTGACGCACATCTTGCCGCACGCGGCGTGCTTCTTCCCTTTACCCTCATGCGCCATATAGCAGGCCATGTCGACGAGTTCGCCCTTGGCGACAATCTCCTTCCCGCCAGCGCCATGCTCGGCATCATGATGGCCCTCGTGCGACCAGGCAAGACCGCCGCCTGCAAGAATGGACAGAGCGAATGCAAATAGAACTTTCTTCATATAAGCCTCCGTTAAAAAACGCTTAGGCCCAGCGATTAACGCGCAGGGAAAAACGACAACGTCGAACGAGCTTTGGGGGTTTAGAGGACGGCGGTGGGGAACGGCGGGGCCCGAGGGCCGCGGGAGGATGACGCAAGAACCTGGGAGATTATCAGCGGCGGACCACGATCCTCCCAGAAGGCCGGCAGTCGCGGCAGCGGAAGAGTGATCGCTGAAACAGCCAGCGGGAAAACGGCTATGAGAGAGGAAACATCGTTAAGAACAACAGTAGCCGGAAGCAGAGCAGCTGCGCCGTCAAGATGAGTCATGCAGCACGGCGCGGAGTGATCTTTCTGGCCGTCGGACTGATTCTTCGACTCGTCCTGATGATGACAAGCGCCAGCATCGGACTGATCGTGATGTTCGGCAACAACGGGGGAACGATCCGACATCCCCATCGCGCAGGCAAAGCGGCAATTCGCCACAAAGAAATAGCCAGCAGCCAAAACAATGGCCACGAGTTTCTTTGCTCTCACAAAAAGAGTATAGCCCAATTCGTCCCGCGCCGCCAGTTCCACAATGTTACGGTTTCGTAGCCCATTAAAATTACCGAAGAGACCTCGGCAGCGAAACGATCCTGAGGCCGCTTTGATCGCTCTGGACCAGGTTAGCCTTTACGCTTGAACCAATAGAGCCTGGCGCGAACGTTCGCCTTCAGGTCTTTGCCACGGCAGGCGGCGCTGGCCCTGCGTTTGAGCTCGCGGACGATGCCGCGCATGGTGTGCCCGCTAGCCAGGAGCATGGCGTCGATAGGTTTTATTTTTGATATTATATCTGCCTAAGCAGATATGAATAGCCGCCCCAACCTCATGTTCAAAGCGTTTGCCGATGAGACGCGCCTGCGCATCCTACATCTCCTAACGCGACGCGAGGAGCTGTGTGTCTGCGACATCATGCAGATCTTGGGGTTGCCCCAATCCAAGATCTCCCGGCACCTTGCCTATCTGCGTGGCGCAGGCTTGGTCCGGGATCGTAAGCAAGGCCTATGGAGCTATTACGCTCTCACCAAGCCTGAGGGCGGATTTCATAAGCGCTTGATCGGCTGCCTTGGTGGCTGCTTCGATGAGGTAACGGTTCTTCGTAAGGATGGACAAAAGCTGTCGAGATTTAATCGCGCATGTTGATAAACCTTCGGGAGGAGCCATGAACAAGACACGGGTGCTGTTCATCTGCATTCACAACTCCGGTCGCAGTCAGATGGCCGAGGCCCTGCTCAGACATTTGGGCGGTGAGCGTTTCGAAGCTGAAAGCGCAGGTTTCGAGCCGGGCACACTCAATCCGATCGTCGTTGAAGCCTTGAAAGAGATCGGGATAGACATTTCCCAGGCCAAGACCAAGAGCGTATTCGATCTTTATAAACAAGGTCGCATGTACCAATATGTCGTCACGGTCTGCGATGAATCGAGCGCGGAACGTTGCCCAATGTTCCCAGGAATCATCCGCGAGCGCATGCATTGGAGCTTCAAGGACCCTTCCAGTTTCCAGGGTTCGCATGAGGAACGGCTTGCCAAGACCCGCGGCGTGCGCGATGAGATCAAGGCGAAGATCGAGGAGTTCGTGCGCGAGCTGGTGCCCAGTGCCGGCCGGTAAGACGCCGAAGTTTATTGCCGAGGCGATCGGCACGTTCTGTCTCGTCTTCGCCGGCACCGGCGCCATCATCGTCAACCAGGTTTCAGGCGGCCAGGTAACGCACGTGGGCGTCAGCCTGGTCTTTGGCTTGGTAGTCCTAGCCATGATCTACGCGGTCGGCCATATTTCCGGCGCGCACATGAATCCGGCCGTGACGCTCGGCTTCTTATCGACGGGCCGGCTGCCCCGCGGGGAACTAATGTCTTATTTGACGGCCCAGATCATCGGAGCAATTCTTGCCAGCGCCGTCCTGCGCTTCATATTCCCCGCCGCCGCCACCTTGGGGCAAACCGTCCCAGCCGGCCCGTGGGCGCAGAGCTTCGTGCTGGAGGCCGTCATGACCTTCATTCTAATGTTCGTCATCATGGGCGTGGCCACAGACGATCGGGCCGAAGGCTCCATCGCCGGCATCGCCATCGGCGCGACCATCGCCCTTGAGGCGTTGTTCGGCGGACCGATCTCAGGGGCGTCGATGAATCCTGCCAGATCATTCGCGCCCGCATTGCTTTCCGGGAGCTTTGCCCATCACTGGATTTACTGGACCGCGCCAATCTTGGGCAGCGTCGCGGGGGCTAAGGCTTATCGATTGGTCCAATGTGATTCTCCGGACGGCCCAGCCAAGGCGGGCTGTTGCTGAACCGCAAAATCGTGCCATTGACGAATACCCTACGACGGGCTAAACTATGATCGTGACCAGGCGCGCAGTCGCTGTGTTTGTCGCGGCAACCTTCACGCTCTGTGCGGGGCGCGTCGGTGCTTGGGCGAACTCTACAAAGAAGATCCACTCTTGCTGCAAGACCGAGCAAGGTTCGCCCGCACCAACGATCTCAGAGTGTTGCCCCGCCGCTGTGCTCAATGTTCGCGCGGAGATTGTCCAGGCTCAGCTTCAGGCCATCACCATCGCGGCAACTCCGGCCATTCAGGTATCACGGCCTGCTATATTCTTAACGGTAGTTGACGAATCTCCACCCCTACCTGCCGCCTTCGTTTCCTGCGTTCCAGCCCGCGCCCCGCCTCTCGCCTGACCGCTGTTTCAAGCGTGTCGGGCCGCATCAATTAAAATAGAGAGGTCACCACATGAAAAAGCTCATTCTGTCGTTTGTTCTGCTTGCTGGAGCTGCCGTCGCCGCATACGCGGCCGACTGCTGCGGACTGAACCTGTCGTGCTGCAAGGTTCAAGCTCCCTGCTGCGGCGCCCGCAAGTAACTCCAGACGTCACGTCGTATTGGAGCCTCCCGGCAACGGGAGGCTCCTCTTTTCTTATGGGGCATTCGCATTTGCTATAATCCCTCCAAGGCGATGGAGTTCGCCTAAACCGCCCTGGCTCCAGTCGGGGATGATAACTCCTACCGAAACTCGGTGGGGGTTTTTTTATGGGCAAATGGATCGGACTGGTGGCGGGAAGCATGGCCGGCGGGGTGGCGCGCTACGTCCTGGCGGGAGCCATCTATCAGACATTCGGAACCCGGTTCCCGTACGGGACTCTCATCGTCAATCTGTCGGGCTGCCTCCTGATGGGAGTTCTCAATAGTCTCGCAGAGGCCAAATTTCTTCTCGGGCCCAACACCAGGGTGCTGCTCATGGTCGGGTTCTGCGGCGCTTTCACGACTCTGTCGACGCTGATGCTGGAGACGTCCAATCTGATGAAGGATGGGGAAACCGCGAGGGCCTTCGCCAACGTCGCGGCAACGATAATCTTCGGATTTCTGCTTTTCCGCCTGGGCGAAGTCTTGGGCGAGGTTCTATAGGGAGACAACATGAAGATTCCGACCGAAGGGAAATTGTTAAGAATATTCGTGGGCGAGGCAGACCGATGGGACAGTCTCCCGCTCTACGAAACCATCGTTCTCGAAACCAAAAAAGCAGGATTACAGTTTTGAAGATAAAAATATATCGGTTATTGCGCGAATTTTTAGTTGCTGTTATAGTTCCGAGATGAGGTTTGCCCTTGCGATGGTGCTTGCCGTGCAGCAGGCGTTTGGCCTTGTGCCATCGGTCGACGTAAGCCGACCGCTCCGAGTCGCCGTAGTGGAAGTGCCTATCGCGCATTCCGTAAAACGCCTGCGCTATCTCTCCAGCGATCCTCGGCCAAGCGACAGGGAGCTCGAGCGGCAACTCATAGCCGTCAAACTCCGTCAGGCCCAAGAAGAAGCCAAGGCGGGCATGCTTGATGCCCTCAAGGCGGAAGGCCACTTCGTCATCTTAAAGGACACCACCACCGAGGCGCTCGCCGAGTCTCTCGATCTGGCGTACGGCGACGAGACGATTCCCGCCGATATCCGGACCCGATTTCGAGAAGCCAGCAATGCCGACGCCATAGTTCGTTTCCGCATCAGCGATTACGGCCGGACGCCGCGCAAGGTTCTCAAATGGATTTATATCGGAACCACCGCGTGGATCGCCGGCATCATCACCTTCGCCGCTACCAATCCACAGACACGGCCCTATATCGGCGCTTACATCGGCACGGAAGTGCTTCAGGAAGGCGCTGAACTCTATCTCGGGACGTCGTTCTTCGGCCACGAATACAAGCCGGCCAGAGTGGAGGCGGAGCTGATCGACCTGAAGACGGGCGCGATCTTATGGCAGGACGCAAAGACCCGCACCGCCTCAAACCAATTCCTCAAGATCTATCCGAAAGACCAGCGCAGCCGAGAGCTTGAGCTGGCGATATCCGTCGATCGCGCGACGCTGGACCTCGCCAAGTCGCTGGCGAAGAAGTTCTGAAATTGGCCGGCGATCAGCGGCCTGCTATCCCCCGCAGCATCTGGATTCTCGGCTTCGTCAGCCTGTTCATGGACGTCTCCTCAGAGATGATCCACAGCCTCCTGCCGGTATTCATGGTGTCGGCGCTGGGGGCGAGCGTCTTCGCCGTCGGCTTGGTCGAGGGCGTCGCCGAGGCAACGGCTCTCATCACGAAGGTCTTCTCGGGCACGCTTAGCGATTATTTCGGCAGGCGCAAGGGACTGACCGTCTTCGGCTACGGCCTGGGAGCTCTCTCCAAGCCGTTGTTCGCTCTGGCCGGAACGGTCAATGGGGTGCTCGCGGCCCGATTCATCGACCGTATCGGAAAGGGACTGCGCGGCGCTCCGCGCGACGCGCTGGTTGCGGACCTGACGCCGGAGGCGATTCGCGGCGCGGCCTATGGCTTGCGTCAGTCCCTGGACACGATAGGCGCGTTTCTTGGCCCGGTCTTCGCGATCTTATTGATGTTCCTGCTCTCAGGCAACTTCCGGGCCGTATTTTGGTTCGCCCTCATCCCCGGCTTTCTCGCCGTCGCCTTGCTGGTCGCCGGCGTCCATGAGCCGGAGACTTCCGCGGCGGCCAAGCCGGCGAGAGCTCCCATCCACCGGGCAGTGCTCAAGGAGCTCAGTGGCTCGTATTGGCGGGTGGTCATCGTAGGCGCAATCTTTACTCTTGCACGTTTCAGCGAAGCGTTCCTCATCCTGCGTGCGCGACAGTCGGGGCTACCGGATGCTCTAGCCCCCGCCGTTCTGGTCTTGATGAACATCGTCTACGCCGCTTCGGCCTATCCCGCGGGACGCCTCGCCGATCGGATGGACCGCCGCTTTCTACTGGCCGGAGGATTGATTGTCTTGATCGCTTCGGATCTGGCGCTGGCCCACGCTGGAGGCCTGGCCGTTATTGCCTTGGGCGTGGCCTTGTGGGGGCTCCACATGGGCCTGACGCAGGGGCTATTGGCGACCATGGTCGCGGCGGCCGCGCCCGGCCATCTGCGCGGCACCGCGTTCGGGTTCTTCAATCTGGCGAGCGGGGGCGCGATGCTCCTGGCCAGCGTTCTGGCCGGAGTCTTGTGGGACAAGCTCGGGGCCTCAGCAACGTTCTACGCCGGCGCGATCTTCTCGGCCGCGGCGCTGGCGCTTTGTGCCGCCTTGAGGCAGCCGCGCAAATCTCTTTCCGCGACATAGCCTCTTCTCTTGAGCCAATAGAACCGGGCGCGGACGTTCGCCTTGAGGTCCTTGCCGCTGGACGCCGCGCTGGCCTTGCGCCTGATCTCGCGGACGATGCCACGCATGGTGTGCCCGCCGGCCAGGAGCATGGCGTCGATGATCGGGGCGATAGGCTTCATCCGGACAGGAGCGCTGGCGGCGGGGCCACGCGCTTGATGCGGGCGCGACCGCCGCGCCACGGCCAGGTTCGACCCACTCATCGGCCCAAGGGGATAGCCGGCTGGCACATAGAAGCGGCTGTCGGAGGCCAGGCTTTGCAGCTCGAGCTGGCCGCCGCTGACCGCGACAACCCGAACCGGAAGCCCGGAGGCCGTGGCGTACTCAGCCCCGACCCGAGGCTCCCGAGCGCCCATCAGGCGCTCACTGCCCCAACAGGGCGGCAGTTCAAATCCAGTCGTCCCCTAACCCAACTTCCGCAGTCAATACAGAATAACGCTGTAATTTCCTAGATCTGGTTTCAAAAGTTGGCACTACATTTGAGACACCAGATGTTCCGGAATTCGCATCCGTCTCGGCAGACCGATCCCCAGCCGCTGTAGAA